>DASZZN010000014.1 GCA_035544955.1 Candidatus Dormiibacterota bacterium | reverse complement strand
ATTCCAGCATCGCATCCAACCAGCGCACGCCTTCGGTGGTCGCCCGCGTAATCCAGTACCAACTGACGGCCGTCGCGAGATCGAGCCCGCGAACGGAGTCGTGTCTCGACACGCAATGGCCCAGCGCGGCCCGGACGTTGTCGATGTCTCGATCGACCGATTGCAGCCACTCCGGCAGGTGATAGCGCGCGTCTGAAAGGGCGACCAAGTAGGTCGATCGGTAGTACTCGATGAAGCGGTCACCCACGAGGTCCACTTCGCCGGCGTCGCGCAGTTTCAGCGCGGCATATTCCCGCATTGTTTCGTGGAGCCGGTAGCTGGCCACACCGGTCAGGTCCTCCTTGACCACCAGTGACTTTTCCACGAGTGATCCGAGATGGTCGAGGACCGGCGCCGTGGTCCCGTCATCGAACGCGCAAACGTATTGCGCCGCTTCGAGCGTGAACCGGCCGGCGAACACGCACAGACGCCTGAGAAGGATCCGCTCTGGTTCGGTGAGCAGGTCATAGCTCCAGTCGATTGTCGTACGCAGCGTCTGATGTCTCGGCAGCGCGGCATGCCCGCCGCCGGTAAGCACGCTGAACCGGTCGTTGAGCCGGTCGCGGATCTGATCGATACCCAGCACTCGGGTTCGGACGGCGGCCAGCTCGATCGCCAGCGGAAGGCCGTCCAGCCGCCGGCACAAATCGATAACGGCCTCACGGTTCGACGCATCGAGCTCGAAACGGCCGGATGCGGCGGCCGCTCGCTCGGTGAAGAGCACGATTGCTTCGTTCTGGCGAACCTGAGCCAACGGTTCGTCGACTTGGGGTAATTGCAGTGGCGGAACCGGCAGGACATGCTCCCCGGTCACGGCCAGCGGCTCGCGGCTGGTGGCGATCACCCGCACGCCCGGAGCGGCGCGCAGAATATCGCGAACCAGTTGGGCCGATGCTTCGAGGAGGTGCTCGCAGTTGTCGAGCGCGATCAGCAGCTCTTTGTCCTTCAGGTAATTGAGCAGTAGATCGAGGGGCTTTGCCCCGGCCTGATCACGTAGATCCAGAGCTGTCATGACCGCGCCGATGACCAGGCTTTGCTCGCGAATGTCCGCCAGCTCGACCAGCCACCCGCCATCGCGAAAGGCGCGATTCAGGTCTCTCGCAGCTCGGATCGCGAGCCGGGTCTTGCCGACACCTCCCGGGCCGACGAGGCTGATCAGCCGTGCCTGGGTGAGCTTCTGTCTGAGCTCGGTTAGCGCACGCCGCCGCCCTACGAAGCTGGTGGTTTCAGCGGGCAGGTTACCCGGCCGGCGGCTGGGCCTCGCCATGGTAACCAACAAGTTACTACGGCGGCCTGCTGCCTGGGCCGATCTCGATGGCTTTTGGCCTTTTCGGTAATTCCACGGTTTTCCTCTCGCGCCCAGCTCCCTAGCCTGAGGACATGACGGACGAGATCATGATTCAACGGGTCGAGGTTCGTTTCGTTGGCCACCCCCCGGTCACGCAGGTCGCGCGAGCGTCCGGGGTCCGTTCGGTGGAGGTGGAGCAGCGAATCCTGCGCTGCCTGGTGTGTGGCAGCTTCCAACCCTTCCTCGAAGCGATCCGCGGTCACGAGGTCATCAGCCTGACGTCAACTATCGACACGTCCAAGGAGGACAAGACATGGTAGCCAGCTATCCGGTTCAGTTCGACGTCGACTATCCGACCCGACCGCGGGTCCAGGCCTACATCGGTCTCCTGATCGACCAGTACCCACCGTTCACACTGAGTTAGGAGCACACAGGAATGGAAATGAAAGCAAAACCGTCAACACTCTGGATAGGGAGCAACAACGTGAGAACGCCCAAGGGTTCACCCAGCCCGCTCGAGAACACGCACGTGCCAGTGCAGTTGAAGCTCGCAGCCGCCTGGACCAGCTTCATGTTCCTGTACATCTACGTCGACTACTTAGCCCTGTACAGGCCCGGGGCCATCAGCAACATCCTCGTCGGCGTCGTCTTTGAGTTCCATATCAGCCAGACCCTTCTTACAGTTTTTCTCGCGACGATAGCGGTCCCGAGCCTCATGATCCTGCTCTCGACGACACTGCCCGCCCGTGCGAACCGCGCAACGAACCTCGTCGTGGCATCGCTCTACATCCCCTACTCGGCCTTCAACGCGGTGGGCGAGTCGTGGACCTTCTTCTACGGTCTCGGCGTCGTACTTGAAGTGATCGTCCTCGCCGTCATCCTCCGCTTCGTCTGGACCTGGCCCCGCACGTCCTCACCATCGACGCCGGACCTCGTAGCGCCGCCTACCTCCATCGGGTCGGTGCGCTGATCGAAGCGCCCGCGTTCTATCCGTCGCTGACCGGGGAGGCGAACCTGCGGGTGTTCCCGAGGTTGGGCGGTCACGACCGCGGCCGGATTCCCGAGCTGCTGGACGTCGTCGGTCTGCGCGAGCGTGGCGACGAGCGGTACAGGAACTACTCGCGGAGACATTTGCCGGCAATCACATGAAGGGGAGTCTGTAATGAAGAACACAAAGTCTGGAGTCCTCGAAGATCTGAGAGTCGACGTTAGGGTGAAACTTGCCGCGCTCTGGGCGGCCGAGCTCTTCCTTCAGGCAAACGGAGACATCATCGAATTCTTCCGCGCCGGAGTCTTAAAGGATTTTCTGGCCGGAAAGACATCCGGCATCGAGATCAGCCAGGGCATCCTGCTGGGAATGTCTGCCTACGTCCTGATTCCAACCGCGATGGTCTTTTTGTCTCTGGTTCTTAAGCCCGTTTGGAATCGCTGGACGAACATCGTACTTGGCGCAGCCTATGTCCTCAGCGTCGTGGCTTTGACCATCGGCGAGACGTGGGCCTACTACATCTTTCTCAGCATCGCGGAGTCCGTCTTGCTGCTCGTCATCGTCTGGTACGCCTGGAGGTGGCCCAGGCTCTCCGCCTGAGCGAGGCGAGACCACGCGTTCATAGGAAAGTGAGACAACGCAGCAATCAGGCAATGCGAATTCAAACGGCTCAGTGGAGGGCAGATCATGATCGATACAAAACCGACGACCAAGGGCCATGCGCCCCCGACCTCGCAGATCCCGGTTCCGGCGATTCCCGTCAATCTGACGAGGGCCGCTGCCGCCGTAGCAGGGCAAGGAGAGATCCCCTTAATGCAAAACACCACGATCGTCGAGACCCACGGTCTCAGCAAGCGATTCGGCAGCGGAACGCTCGCCGTCGACGGCGTCGACATGAGCGTGCGGCGTGGCGAAGTCTATGGCTTCCTCGGCCCGAATGGCGCAGGGAAGACCACGACCCTGAAAATGCTGGTTGGGCTGATCGGGACAACATCGGGAACCGCCACCGTCGCCGGCCACGCGCCGGGTGATCCGGCCGGCCTGGCGAAGATCGGTTCGCTGATCGAGGGTGCGGCCTTCTATCCGTACCTCTCCGGCCGCGAGAACCTACGGCTGGTCGCCGATCTGGCCAGCGTGAGCCAGCGGCGCGTCGACGAGGTGCTCGACCTGATCGAGATGACGTCGCGGGCCGGGCGCAAGTTCGGGACCTACTCGACCGGCATGAAGATGCGGATCGGGGTGGCCGCCGCGCTGCTCAAGGATCCGGAACTCCTGATTCTCGACGAGCCGACCGCCGGTCTCGACCCGCAAGGAATGGCCGAGATGCGCAAGCTCATCACCGACATCGGCCAGGGGGAACGGACGGTGCTGATCTCCAGCCACCTGCTGGGCGAGGTCCAGGCGACCTGCGACCGGGTCGGCGTGATCAGCAAAGGCAAGCTCGTCAGGGAGTCGACGGTGGAAGACCTGCTCGGTGAAGAGGGCGTGTTCGTTCGGGCGGAGCCATCCGACCGGGCACACGACGTGCTGACGCGGATGTTCGGTCCGGCGGCCGTGGTTCGCGAAAACGGCCACTTCAACCTCAGGACCGATCCAGGGCAGAGCCTTGCGATCAACCGCCAGTTGATGGCATCAGGGGTCGGGGTCAGCGAGATCCGCCCGGTGGAGCGATCGCTCGAGGATGTGTTCTTCCAACTCACGGGGGATAAGCAGGGATCATGATCGCCACCATCAGAGCGGAATGGCGAAAGAATCGTTTCCGGCCGGCGTTCCTCGTGTCGCTTGCGATTGTCGCGGCGAGCACCGTGTTCGTCTATGGCCTCGTCTGGTACCTCGCGACCCACCCGAGTCCCGATAACCCGCCAGGGGTATCGATCCTGACGCTCTACCCGGACCAGTTCGTCAATTACGTGATGGGCATCGGCCTTTTACTCGGCGAAGCCATGGCAGTCGTTCTCGGCGCGGTGCTTGCCGGCTCCGAGTATTCATGGGGCACCACCAAGACCATGCTGACGCAGCGCCCGGGGCGCCTGACCAACTGGGCGGGTCGCGTGGTGGTCTTCGCGGTTGGGCTGGGGATCATGGCCCTCGTCCTCTTCGCGGTGGGTGCGGCGAGCAGCGTGGTCGTGGCCGCATTTGAACATCACGCAATCACCTGGCCGGCCGCGCTCTACATCGCCGAGGGCCTGGCAGCCGTCTGGCTGGTGTTCATCGCCATCGGCGCCATCGGCCTGGCGTTGGGCGTCCTGATCCGGCACTCGGCGGCCGCCCTGGGGATCGGCCTGATCTATGTGCTCGCCGTTGAGGTGCTCGGAGTGAGCTTCATCGACAGCCTCAACAATGGTGCCTACCGGTGGATTGGCCACCTGTTTGTCGGACAGAATGCGACGGCGCTACTCGGGAGCTTTACGTCTCCTGCCTTCGGCCCCACTATGCCTCCGGCGATCGCAGCCCACCAGGCGGTGCTCGTGCTGGGGGTTTACTTCGTGGGACTGATCGTCGTCGCGGCTGGACTGCTGCGGCTGAGGGACGTCACATGAGCCGGCCTGCCGGCGTGGACAACGGTTCGCCGGTCCCTGTGGCCGCCATTGGGTAACGTTTTCCGACTCGAGGCGGCAGAGCGTGGAGCCCGGCTCTGGCCGGGCTCCAACGCACTCAGCCAACCTGGGATCAAGCCCTCTCATGGAAGGGCGCGTGCCCATGGCCTACCACGACAGACCGGACTCGGCCGGACAGCGGGCGGCTCCGCTAAATCCTGAGGTGAGTCGATGGGTTTTGTCGACAGTCTGAGCGGACCGACGCTGATCCTGGCAATTTGCGTCCTGCTGTTTATCGAGGAGCTGGGCGTCCCGCTACCGTTCGCGCCCGGTGACGTCCTTCTGGTGATCGGAGGCATCGGGATCGCGAGCGGGCGCGTCAACCCGGCTCTGATGGTGCCCTTCGTCCTGGTGGCCTGCATCGTTGGCGCAGTCCTGGGCCGTGAGATCACGGCGCTGCTCGGCTGGGAGCGCCTGATGAAGCTCGCCCGACCCCTCCATGCGGAAAAACCCCTCGACCGGGCAGCCCAATTGATGCGCCGAGGGGGATGGCGTACCGTCTTCACGGCGCGTCTCATCCCTGGCCTGCGTGTCTACACCACCCAGGTGGCGGGTCTGACGGGCGTGCCGCGCTCGACGTTCCTAGCGGGGCTTATCCCATCGTCGATCCTCTACGTTGCCGGCTTCCTCGGCCTCGGCGCCGCATTCGGCCGCCCCGTCCTGGCTCTTATCCACCAGAGTCAGAACAAGCTCGTCTTCATTGTGCTCGGGGTCGCGCTCATGGTACCCGCCGTCCTGGGCTTCCGCGTCGTTGCGCGTCGGACCCTCGAGGGACTAGCAATCGGGGGCTGGAATGGCCCATTTCGACTCCGCCTAGACCCCCTCCAGTTCACCGTGTTGCCCCTGTGCCTGGGAATTAACTTCGCCGGCCATGGGCTCGCCCAGGGTTTGAAGCTGCCACTGTTCCTCGACTCAGCCGGTACGATCCTGGCGGGTGTGATAGCCGGCCCCTGGGTGGGCGGTAGTGTCGGGGTCGTTTCCAACCTCCTCGCGTCGAATACCTTCGATCCTATCGCCGGGTCGTACGCGATTGTCTCTTTCGCCCTGGGCTTCACCGCGGGTCTCAGCCGGTATCTGGGATGGCAGACACGTCCCAGTCGCTGGATGCTGCTGGGAATCATATGTCTCACGGTCTCGGCACTTCTCGCGACGCCGATCAACTTCGCGATCAGCGGCGGCCAGAGTGGCGTGGGCTTCGGCGATGCTATCTACACGTCGCTTACACTGCGCCTGCCCCGGGTCGTGGCGGCATTTCTCGGCGAGCTCGCCGTCGACTTCCCGGACAAGCTCCTTTCGGTAGGCATCGCCCTCGCGATTGCGCAGGCCTTTTCCCGCCAGCCCGAGGTCGTGACGGTTGGGGTGATCGACATCGACTTGAAGGAGCCGCTCGGCTTTGTCTTTCGATCGCCGCGATGGCGGCGGCGGACGCTCGCCGGCGTCCTGTGCTTTGGCTTCGCCTGGTTGCTCGTACCAGGTCTGCTATTGCTCGGCTACCTGGTGGAGTTGTCGAGGCAAGTTCGTGATGGAAACGCGCAACTGCCGAGATGGGACCACCGCTGGTTGAAGATCAAAGATGGCTTCGCCGTCGCCACCCTTTTCGTGATTTGGTCCCTGCCGGGCATCGGTCTGTTATTGGTCGCCGGCATCCTGGCGGACCCCACGATCGAAGGTGTGCTCGGAACCGTTTCCGGCAGGGTCAGCTACGTGGTCTCCGCGATCGGGAATGTGTGGCTCTTCCTGGTGCTCGTGACCCAGGCGGCCGTATGGGCCCAGTATCTGCGGGGCGGCTTCCGCGCAGCGCTCAGACTCTCCGCCATCGTTGACCGTCTCCGTTTCAATCTAAGCCTCACCGTCGTGATGGCCGGGCTCACGATGATCCTGCTCGTCATCGGAGCCGTCGGGCTGATTGGGCTTCTCATCGGCGTGGTGGCCACGCTCACGTACATGAGCTACGTATGGGCCTACCTCGCGGGGAAGCACGCGCACTTGACGGATCCCGTTAAGCCGACGATCGGGACCCTGGTTTCGTCACCCCGGGGGAGGGCGCAGGCGTCAGGACCGACCCGGACAAACACACTGAGCGGCTGCGTTCCGGAACTGACTGGCAATCACTAGCCCAGCGCCCAGCAGCCTCAGCGAGCCTGCGGATCACGTCCCGCCGGGTCCGGGCGTAGAACGAGCGGCGATGCCCTCCTGGAATACGAATTTGCCCTTCCCAGCGCCCGTCCGGCCGGTGATAGACGGCGCCATAACCGCGTCCACGTTGTCCATCGATGCCACCTCCTGGATGCCTCCACGATGGGCGGTCGCCAGTCAGGTTGCCAGTCAGCAGATGGTTGGAGCCAGGGCCGAGGGGCTACATCTGAATACGGAGGGAGAGGGATTTGGTAGCCAGCAAGCGCAGTCGCCGATGTGGCCGCACTCTGGGCCAGGCGTGCGATCCAGCCGGAGGTACAGACGCTCGAGTTCGCCGCGCAGCTCTTCAAGTTTGGTGACCCGTGACCTGGTCTCCGCGAGTTTGTGCGCCACCAGATGCCGCAGCCTGCTGCGCTCGTCGGCACTCCCCGCTTTCGGGCTCTCGAGGAGCACCTGAATTTCACGCATCGAGAGACCGAGCGTTTTGGCTCGCTCAATGAATTGGAGGCGGCCGACTGCTGCCTCCGGGTAGAGCCGGTATCCAGCTGGTGTGCGTTCCGTCGGCTCGAGGAGACCCGCCTCCTCGTAGTAGCGAAGCGCCGAGGGGGCTATACCCACCCTCTTCGCCAATTGGCCAATCCGCATGCTCGCACTTTAGACGTTCAAGTGCACTTGAAGGTCAAGGCCGTGTGGGCTGTCGTCGGCCGTTATGGGCCTTGATGCGGAGCGCTTGGCATCGACCCAGCCGGGATGCGCGCACCAAGGAATGCGCCGACCAAAGCAAGTGCCGCTGCAGTGAGGAAGGCCGGTGTGGCGGAAAAGACCGTCCAGACCGACGCGACCCAGATGGAGGCCGCAAAGTCACCGGCGCCATTCACGGCCGCCAAGAGACCGAAACCTGAACCCCGCAGGTTGGCTGGTAGTTGATCGCCAGCCAACGCGCTTTCGGCCACTTCGACGGCACCGGCCGCCGCGCCGCCGAAGATGAAAGCTGGAATCAGAGCCAGGACGATGGCCGATGAGAGGGCCAGAAAGGCCGAGGCAAACGCAAAGCTCAGAAAGCTAAGACTGAGCAGGCGCGGTCGCCAGTGACCTCCTCGGTCAGCAATGGCCCCCGTCGGATAGGACAGCCCGGTGGCCATCAGGTTATAGAGGAAATAGCCGGCAATGGCCAGGCTCGCGCCGCCAGCGGCACCATATCGTGGCACCAGCAACTGGGTCGCCCGTAGAGTGAAAAAGCTGCCGGCAAACTGCGCACTCCCAAACACGGCAGTCGCCCGAAGAACGCGATTAAAAGGAGCCGGATATCCGGATAGGCGCAATTGGAATGTTCCCGGAGCTGCCCGCGCTGGACGAACAAAGAAGTAGCAGGCGGCCGCGATGACACCCGGGAGTGCGGCGACCAAAAAGGCGCCGCGATAGTGGATGGCGCCGAGAAGAACGATCGCGAGAACCGGGGCCGCGACGGCACCGGCATTATCGCCCGCGCGTTCGAGGCCGAAAGCGCGTCCGAATTGTCCCTTTGGCACAGACAGTGTCAGCAGCAAGTTTCGGAGCGGACCTCGCCATCCTCTCCCGGCCCAGCCGATCGGGCGGATCACCACGAGCCATGGCCAGGTCCGGACAAGCGCGATGAGCCCGGTCGCCACGCCCGTCGTGAGATATCCAGCAGCGGCCCAACCGCGTAGTGCGCTGCCTCGCGCGGCCAGGGCGCCGCCACCCAGCTTGGCCGCCGCCGCAACGACATCCGAGATTCCCTCGACAAGCCCGAGGGCAATGGCCGGCGCGGCGAGGACAACGGTTAAGAAGCCTGGCAACAGCGTGGTAGCCGTCTCATGCCCAAGATCCGAGAACAGCGATGCGAGGGCAATCGCTACCACGGATGGGGCCGCTAGGACTGATGCTCGCGGCAAGATCTCTGTCCGCTTCATCCCCGTCATGGTAAAGACGGACACACGCTGAGGGATGCCGAAGTCGCCGTCAGGCGGGCGGCGCCATATTCCTCGTCTGCGTTGCCCTCGGCCCGGGCGCGATCATTGCTCCGCTGCGTGTTCAGGCTCCACGCGGAATCCTGCTCATGCTTGCGTTGACTCCTCTCGGGGCTGGACTCCCGTTGGCCAGCGCGACGACGCCTCGGCTCAGGTGGTCTGGTGCGCCTGCTGGCCTCGGTCGGGTGCCTGGCGTACCTGGTGCTCGCGTCACGCCGGCACCAGTTCTTTGAGTCGAAGGAAGTCTCTTAGGTGCTTCGGGAGCAACCGTCCTGGCCGTCCGCCGTCGGGCTGACCGTGCTCGGGATCGCAGTCACGCTTGGCGGCGCGTCCTAGGGCTGGCTGATCAATCCTGCGACCCAGAAGACAACGGCCACGCCGGCGACGTAATACCACCAGTAGCCGATCACGTCCACTAGGTAACGCTGGCCCACGAGCCGCCCATTGGCCAACCGCCTGAGAAGCATGACCCCCAGGGTGCCGGTGATGAGCAGATGGACGCCGTGATATCCATTGAGCAGGATGGTCATGCTGCCGGAGGCGTGGAGCGGCGATGGGAAGCCCAGCGTGGTCACCAGGACGATCTGGGCAAGCAGCGCCATGGCCACCAAGCCCACCGCGACCCGTGCGCCCATCGCGAATCGTCGCTCGTCGCCCGCGGACAACCGCCGCGCGGCCCAGCCATACGACCCCGCGCTGGCCACCATGATCAGAGCCAGCCCGAGGCCCAGCAGCGGTGCGGGCCCGTGCTCCGCCGCCGACGTGAACTGCCCGAGCACGTTCAGCGCCTTCAGGTAGAGATTGCCCGCCACCATCGACGCAGCGAACATCCCGTCGGCCAGGATGAGTAAGGCAACGCCAACACGTGCTTTGACGGCTCGATGCGCGAGGTCGGGGACGGTGGTTTCGCGGACCATGCTTCAGCCCTGCAGCGCCGGCGCCACGCCGCCCATTTCCGGCCCGCCCTTGCCATGACCCGGCGCCAGATTCACGTTGTCCGGATCATGCGCCCAGCCGGTGACCACGGGAAGCTCCTCGAAGTTCTCCAGTGGAACTGGCGTGGGCACCCGCCATTCGAGGGTGTTGCCGCCCCACTCGTTGGCGGCGGCGGGCCGCCCGGCGAGCAATGAGGAAATGACGTTGTATCCGAAGACAACGACAGAGAGGGCGAGGAGGATGGTGAAGAGGCTGGCCACCAGGTTCGCCCCCGCGAACACGCGAGGCACGATAGCCATCCAGCGCGGCTCACCCTGCAGGCCGGCATAGAACAGCGCGAGGAAGGTTCCCAGGAAGCCGACCTCGAACAGCCAAAAATGGAGCCGGCCGAGGGCGGGGTTCAGGCGCCGGCCGAAGATCTTCGGGAACCAGTAGTAGAAGGCTGCGAAGAAGCCGAACACCATCCCGCCCACCAGAGTGAAATGGAAATGGGCGGTGACGAACATCCCGCCATGGAACATCACGTCGGTTGGCACATCGGCCAGGTAGAGGCCCGTCACGCCACCGATGATGAAGTTCGAGAGCAAGCCGAGCACGAACAGGAGCGGCACCGTGACCCATACTCGGCCCCGCCAGAAAGTGCCGATCAGCACAAAGAAGATGGCGCCGGTGGGAATGGAGATCAGCTCGGTGTTCAGCATGAAGGCGCCGTTCAGGGCTGTGTTCGCTCCGCTGAGGTAAAGGTGGTGGGCCCACACCAGCAGGCTGAGCAGGCAGATGGCGAACATGCCGCCCAAAAAGAGCCGGTAGCCGAACACCGGTTTGCGGTTGAACACCGCGCTGATGTCGGCGGCCACCGCCAGCGACGGCAGGGCGATGACGTACACCTCGGGATGGCCCATGAACCAGAAGAGCTGTTCGTACAGCCAGTTGCTGCCGCCAAGGTTGGCGATGAAGAACGACGTCCCGAGCACGCGGTCCATCAGCACCATGACCTGCGAGAGCATGAAGGACGGGAACACCACTAGCCCGAGGAGCACAGAGAGGGTCGCACCCCAGACGAAGAGGGGAATCCGGTTCCAGAACATCCCCCTGGTGCGCATGGTCACCATGGTGGTGACGATGTTCACCCCGCTGAGCGCGGTGGACATGGCGAAGAGGATGATGGTGAACGAGTAGGCGTCCATCCCGAGGCCCTGCCCGCTGAACCTGGACTGTTGGTCCGCTAGCGGGGCGTATCCGGTCCACCCGGTCTGGAATCCGCCCAGGACCAAGGTCGAAAGGAAGACAGGAATGGCGCTGAACAGGATCCAGTAGCTGAGGGCATTCAGCCGGGGAAAGGCCATGTCCCGGGCGCCGATCAGGATGGGCAGCATGAAATTGCCGAAGGTGCTGGTGCTCATGATGATCACCGCCGCGATCATCACCGTGCCGTGGACCCCGACCATCGTGTTGTAGAAGGCCGGCTTGAAGTAGGATGCACCCGGCTGCGACTGCTGCAGGCGGATCAGGAAGGCCGCCAGCCCGCCCACCAGGAAGAGAACGAGCACAGTGGCCAGGTACTGGACGCCGACGACTTTGTGGTCGGTGGTGAAGCGGAAATAGCGCCACAGCCCCGCCCCGCTGCCGGCCAGGACCAGCTCCTGCTCATGGGTGGGATTTGCACGCCCCGAGCCCCACTGCACCGCTTCTCCCACGGCGCCGATGCCCACCATGAAGAAGAGCGCCCAGGCGATATAGCCGGCCACCACGCCGGCGTCGCCCCCACGGGGTCCGCCCACGAGGGCGCTGGTGATCGGCCCGGCAAGCAGGCTCGCCACCAGGCCCAGCACCGTTCCCGAGACGATGCTCGGAACCAGGTGCGGGAAACGCTGCCCAAGTGGACGAATGGCCGTCATGGGTGACCTCCCTGCTGGGCGATCCAGGCCGTGAAATCCGCCTGTGGAACGACGCGGACCGTCGACGACATCAACGAGTGGTACAGACCGCAGAGCTCGATACACCGGACCTGGTACGTTCCGGTTCGATTGGGGGTCACCGCCGGCGCCGTGACCGGCTCGCCCGGGTTGGCATCGACGCGGACTCCCAGTTCCACGATGCTGAAACCGTGGAGCACATCCCTCGAGACCACCCGGAACTGGACCGGCCGGTTGGCCGGGAGCTCGAGCTGGCTAGTTTTGACGTGGTACTGCGGGTAGGAGTAGCTCCAGGCCCACTGCTGCCCGGTGACGTCGACGATCAAGGTATTGGGCGGATCGGCCGCTTGCACGAACATGCCGTAGAGTCCCCAGCTCACCAGGAACAGCGTGAGCATGCCGGTGACGAGCAGCCAGCCGATCTGCGTCATCGGCCCGGCCAAGACGCGCGGCGCGTACGACTCCGGACGCTGGCGAGAACGGAAGGCCACCAGGCTATAGCCGAGGAAGACCCACACGAACAGGGCCACCGGAACGGCCGCCGCCGTGAAGACCACGACCGTGAGGTTGGCGAAGGCGGCGGCATCGCTGGCGGGCGGCGGCATGAGCAGCGGCGTGAGGACGATGGCCGCGGCCACCCCAACGACTGACAGGGCCACCCAGATAACGAGGACGCGGCGCAGGTGGGCACGTTCCCGCGGTCGGGCCGGATCTCCTTCCTTCAGAGCGGTTTCCCTTCGACTACCTTGCGGCCTTCTCAGGTTTTCAGTCTTTTCAGCCGTTTGACTCCTTCGCAGAGGTTTCCGGAGTCGATGCTCAGCCTAGTGCGGTTCTAAGTTGCTGCGTAGGGCCACATGGCCCCCGACTTCTGGGACTGCCGGCCCTAGGGGCCAGAAGTCCCAGGTCTTGCAGGCCCTTGGACTCAGGGTGACGCACTGGGTGAGAGTCGATCATCATGGTATGCGCCATTTGAGCGGAAAGGAGTTGAGCAGCATGAGAATCGGTGAGCTCACACGACAAGAGGTCCTTACGGCCGACCTCGCCGAGACCTTGAGCCAGGCGGCGAGCCGGATGCGATACGCGGATATCAGCGCCCTGCCGGTCGTGGAAGCCGGTCGGCTGGTCGGCATCGTGACCGAGCGCGACCTGGCGCGGGCGGCTGCCGAGGGCGTGGATCCGCGGACCCACACGGTCGCGGCCTTCATGAGCCTTGGCCCATTCGTGGTCGATCCTGGTGAGGACTCAGACGATGTCGTGGCGCGCATGCTGGAGTTGGGCGTTCGCCACCTGCCGATCCTGGAAGGGGAGGACTTGATCGGTATCGTCTCGATGCGTGATCTCCTCCAGCTCGAGGCGCTGCGCCCGTCAGGCCGACCGGTATTCGCGCAGACCAAGTAAGAGCCGGCGATTGGCTACACTGTCCGCTGTCAGCCTAGGGCAGCGCCGCTGGCGCGGAGAGGGCTCAGGGTCCCGTCACGGCCAGGGCGTTCGTGGCCGGCTCGAGGTACTCGACCAGCGAATCCAGGAAGGCCCGGACGACGGACTCGGCCACCCGGCGCAGGAACATCGAGTCGGCCAGTTCGAGCAAAGATGCGCGCCATCGATACTGCGCCGTGATCGCGAGCTCGGTTAACTGTGTGCCCAGACGCCGGAGCTCGAGCTCGCCGTCGACCGCCGGCGTCAGCGATCGGTTGCGGTCGTTCCACCATCGGAGGTGAAGCGTCGTGATCTCATCGCGCCGGACGGGACGCCCAAGATGGGCGCTGAGATGGCAGCCGTCGCGGGACGCCGCCTGAGCAAGGCCGGCAAGCGTGTCAGGAGTCAGGCGCTCCAGCGCTTCGACGAGTCCGTCGGAGGGGGATGGCACCGTGGCGACTGAGCGCACCCACATGCAGCCCTACCTCCCAACCCCGGCCGGCTGCGGCGAACGAGGCAGCGGGACGGGTGTATGCGTCTTGGGCCGGACCGGTGTCGAGACCACGGCCAGGCCGCGCGGGGGACATGCCCGATGATCGTGGCGGCGGACCAGCTCATCGCAGACCGGCTGGCGCTCGCCCATCTCGAAGAGCGCCCAGACGTAGGCTGCGGGGTCCGTGCCGTCAAAGACGATAGGGTCGAAGCCGCCCATGCGCAGACCGAAGGTGGCAAGCTCCGACTCGGTTTCGTCGGTTAGGTCGACTCCTTCGGGCCAGTCGTGGCCACGAACAGGTGGCAGCTTGCCGAACAGGATCTTGTAGCCGACTAATCCGGCGGCCGCGGCGGACGTCGGAGTCGGTGCGTCGTTGGGACCGGTCTCGCAGCTGGCAGCGTCGTCGACCGCTTTCAGCACCGGGAAGAACGGCGCGGCAATCGGCCAGACCCCACGCTTGCGGAGCCGTTCGGCCATCCGGAAGATGCGCTCCTGTGTCTCGGTGCTGTGGCGGATACCACTCGAGCGATTCGCCCAGCGGTCGGCGCCACGATGGGCGAGCCGGTAGCTCTCCACCCAGCGTTCCCGACGAATTGCCTCGGCACCCTCGAGCGTCATGCGATCGCCTCCAGGCGCCGGATCGTCTTGATGAACGTCCTGCGGCTGACTTTGGCCTGACGTGGCAGCAGGGCGACCTGGTCGTCACGGTAACGCGTACCGAGCTGGGCAGTGTCTCCCAGGAGCATCACCGGTTTCCCTGATGAGAGGTAGTAGTGGATCAGGCGGCGGCCCGGGGTTCGCTCGCTGGCGGCGTCTCGAACCACGCGAAGGTCAAGGACCAGAACATCCGCGATCTCCACCAGTCCGCAGGCGCGTCCGCGCTGCCCGAGGCAAACCATCCCGGCGCCGGGCGGCCCGGGGCAATTGATCACGCCGTAGCCGGCCGCCTCGAGCCAGGACCCGAACTGTTCGCGCTCTCCGGCGTGTGGTTCAACCAGGAGTACGAGGCGGTCTGTTTTTGGGGCCGGTCTCGTCATTGCCATCCTCTCCGTCAATTCGAGCATGCGTCCGGACCAGGAAGATCGGGAGGGCCGATGGTCCCCCCGTCGCCGGGCCATCTGTACCGAACGCCGTCACTGCGCCGCGCTCCAGCGAGTGCGGACTCTCGAAATTCGACGCTGCCATCGATCGGCAAGGGCCGCGGCGGAAAGGACTCCGCGCCAGCGAGCGAAGAAGATGGCTTTTGCGAGCTCCACCAGCGCCAGGTAGGTCACGACCATGGCGGCGAGGATGGCGAAGAACACGACCGGCAGCGGGCGAAAGCCGAAGAGGGCTGCGGCCGGAGTGAACGGCATGATCGCGCCGACGATCACGCACGCCAGGCTGGTGACGGCGAGCGCGCGGCCGGCGGGCTGCGGAAGAACGGCCAGGCCTGGCTCTGGCTGAACACGCTTGTCGTACTGGTCATGGTGCTGCTGACGACGCTGCTGGTGCTGGTGCCCTTCATCCCCGGATTGCGCGATATCCCCCGCTGGATCCCGATCTATCGATTGATCTGGCGACGCTACTACGCCGACACGAAGGCGACGCCCCGCTAGGAGCGGTCGCTTTGCCGCCGCAATGATGCCGAGGGAGCGTGATGGTGTTCACGTCGGCCTTGTGCGAGCGCCCGGCCGTCGATGCGAAACGTCCGGACGCGCAGGCGGCGGAGGAGAAGCTCCTCCAAGTCGTAGACGTCCGCCATCAGCCTGATGACCCCGGCCTCGGTTTCGAGCCGCGGGTCGCGCACGCCGGCGTGGATAGCTGCGCTACTTACGGCCCTGGCACTAGCCAGGCACGAGGACGGCACATCGGCGTAATCGTTTAGCAGCAGCTCCTCGAGCTTGCCCAGCAATTGGTCGGCCAGGCTGAGCGCCCGTCGGGCCGGCCGCGGATCTTCCTTGCCGGGTGCCGTCCGCCGAATCTCCGCGTTGGCGCGTGCCAGCGCACCTTCGGTGCGACCGACAGAAAGCGCCATGCGGCCATGATCATCGCGGCCGCCTGAACCAGGCAGTGCCCAAGGTCCCGTCGAATCAGGGCCATTGCTCCCGAGGTCCCGGCGTCGGCTGCCGTACGATCCGCGGTGGGGCACGCTTGCTCATGCCAGCCCGCACAGAGATGAAGCCGATCACCACGAAGGGACATCCGCAGCTGGTTAAGTGCGTTGATTGCCTGCCAGTTGAGTCGAGTGCCAACCACGTTTGGCTCATACTTGGCCCATGGGCGATAAGGCTCACCGCCGGCATACTCGTTGCTCGTTCTGCGGCAAGGATCAGTCGCAGGTCCGCAAGCTGGTTGCCGGTCCGGGCGTCTACATCTGCGATCAGTGCATCGCACTTTGCAACGAAGTTCTCCAAGAGGATTCGGCCGTAAGCGGGCATTGGCAGTCGCCGCCTGTGCAAAGTCGGGTCAGGCAACGGCATGGCTTGCTGGGGCGGCTCCGCGACCGGCTGGGGTTGAAGTCCAAGGGCTGGCAGGCGCATACCAACCGGTAGGTGCACCATACGAACCTGGCGCATTGACGGCAACCGTGACGGCAACCGCGGCGAACTGTGGCGAACCTTGGCGAACGTTGGCGAACGAAAGGCCAGCGGCTCATGTACAGGGCGAACGTTGGCGAACGTTGGCGAACGGAAAAGTACGAGTTGAAAACCACTAAGGTGCAAGCCTTCGGGGGTTCGAATTAGTGCGCCCTGGGTTTGGTGGAGTCGGATTAGTGGAATGACATGCTGCTGTCCAACCAGGAGGACAGCATGGGACGCAGGGGCTACCCGGGGGAGTTTCGCCAAAGGGTTCTTGACTTGGTCGCTGCCGGCCGAAGGGTCGCTGATATCGCCCGCGACCTCGGCATCAGCGATCAGACGGTGTATGGCTGGCGCCGCCAGGAGCGCATCGACCAGGGGCTCGAGGCTGGACTGACGTCGGGGGAGCGGGCCGAGCTGGTGGCCGCCCGCCGGCACATCCGAGAGCTGGAAGCCGAGCTTGCCATCCACCGCAAAGCGGCGGAGCTACTCAAAGGGACCACAAGCCCAAAAGCCGGTTCGCGGCCGTCGAAGTGATGGGCCGCGGAAGGCCTGGCGGTGCAGCTCGCCTGTCGCGTGCTCGCGGTGTCCGAGTCGGGCTATTACGCCAGACGCTCGCGGGCGCCCCTCAGCGCGCTTCATCCGTCACGCGTGGCTCACCGAACTGATCCGCCAGACGCACAGCGCGTCCCGCGGCACCTACGGCATTCGACGCGTCCATGCTGATCTGACCCTCGGCCACGGGATCGTCGTCGGCCATCAGGCCGTCGAGTTCTTGATGCGACGCGCGGGAATCCAAGGCATCTCGGGGCGGCCTCGCTTCCGGCGGGTTCCCGGGATGGCCACCGCCGGCGATCGCGTCGAGCGGCAATTTCATCGCGACCATCCCGACCAGCTTTGGGACCGACATTACGGAGCATCCGACCAGGGAGGGCAAGGTGTACTGCGCCGTCGTCCTCGACGCCTGGTCTCGTCGCGTGATCGGGTGGTCGATCGACTCCACGCCCAGCACCGCGCTGGTCACCAACGCGCTTGGCATGGCGATTGACCGCTCACGCCCACCCAGAGTGGCCTTGCCGGCACCATCGACCACGAAGAGGATCTGGTCGACGGCGTGGACTTCCTTGCCAATGTCTTCACCGGGCTCCAGGGTCATGACCACAAGCTGAGAGTGTTCGCCTGTGAACAACACCCGTCGGAAGTCCTCGTTTTCCTTTGCAACCTTCTTGAGATCGGCGCTGAAACCTTCCATTGCCTTTCCTCCTTCCGCAGATCGCGACCCGAGCCAATCAGCTCGCGCTCCATCGTCTCGCGCTGGATGTCGACACAGCAGGGCCGTAGGTCCTGGACTCTACTTGGCCCGGCGGGTTTAGGGCCACGTTTCGGTTGGCGACCCGTGGTGCCGTAGCACAACCGAGGGAGAGGAAACGTGGACGATCGGATGCGCCGCCGCGATCCACGTCGTTGGCGTCCTGCCCCTCGCGCTGTACATGCTATGAGGTAGGTGGAGCCTTCTCCCATCCGCGATCCGGGAGCACTCAAACCCGGTTCAGCGCACGACCAGCACCGGGATCTTCGCCAGCTGTAGCACCTTATGCGTCGCGCTGCCGAGGAGGAGGCCTTCCAGATCGGACAGGCCCCGCGAGGCCATGACGATCAGATCGGCTTTCTCTTCCACGGCGCAGCGAAGGATCTCCGCCGCGGGATTCGTCCCTCGCACCTCACCGCGGGCATGCACGCCGGCTTGCTTGAGCTCCCAGACGACTCCATCGACGAATTCCTGACAGCGGTGCATGTTTGTCGGCGCGTCTCCACCCTCAGGAACGTGCAGGACCAGAACCCCGGCATCCGAGCCGCGTGCGAGCTGGATGGCCGCGGCCGCGGCCTGGTGCGAAGCGGCATCCACCGCCAGCACGATGCGCTCGTAGAGCCTCGACTTCCCAGCACTCGTCTGATTCATCGAATCTCCCTTAGCTGAGCTTGTTGGCCGCCCGGTGATGCTCGAACTTCCCTTTTTGCGAACATAGCACCAGATGAGCACCATGCCCTTACGAGTGGTCCTGGTCGACGACCACGAGGTCGTGCGGAACGGCATCAAGTCGCTGCTGGAGGCGGAATCAGACATCACGGTCGCGGGGGAGGCCGCCACAGTCAAGGACGCCATCGCCCGAGTGGAGTGGGCTCGGCCGGACGTCGTCATCATGGATATCCGGCTGCCGGATGGCAGCGGCATCGAGGCTACCCGCGAGATCCGCGCGAAACTGCCGAAGACGCAGGTGCTAATGCTAACCACTTATGCCGACGACGATGCCCTGTTCGCCTCGATCATGGCCGGGGCCGCCGGGTATGTGCTCAAGCAGATCCATGGGCCAGACCTGGTCCGCGCCATCCGTACCGTGGGCCGCGGGGAGAGCCTGCTCGACCCGGCCGTCACCAAGGGCGTCCTGGATCGGCTGCGAAAGGGCAAGCACCTGCTCAAGGACGAACGCCTCGCCCGCCTGTCAGGCCAGGAGGAACGGATCCTTGCGCTGATCGCCGACGGCAAGACCAACGGCGAGATCGGAGAGCAGCTGCACCTCGCCGAGAAGACGGTGAAAAACTACGTGACCAGCATTCTGTCGAAGCTCGAGGTCGCCCGTCGCGCCGAGGCGGCCGCCTACCTCGCCCGTCATACCAAGGATCCCGGCACCTGACCCGGGTCGCCTCACTGATTCGCACTACCCGCTGGTCTCTTCACGACCGCGGCCGCCAGGTTTCGTGGGCGAGGAGGTCACGCGCCGAGATCATGCCCAGGATGTCGGTTCCCCTCACGACGGGCAGGTGACGAACTCCAAGCTCTAGCATCCGGGCGGCCACGTCCCGGATATCCTCGTCGGGCTCCGCCGCAGCCGGCCGAAAGCTGGCGTAGGAGGCTACCGGGGTGACTTCGGGGTCGGCGCCGTCTGCGATCGCCTGCACTAGGTCACGCTCGGTCAGGATGCCAACCAGCGAACCAGCTTCCACCACGGCAAGGGCGCTGATGTCCTCCGCGCGCATCCGCGTCGCGGCGCTCTTCAAATTCTCGTCGACGTGGGCGCTGACCACTCCGGGCCTGAAGATGGTTTCGACCTTCATCCGTGCCCCAGCATGCCATTCTGGGACCGCACTGACAGGGCCGAAGGTCCCGTGGATAGCGGACCAACTCGACGAAGGCCGGCCTAAGCCCGTTCGGCTGGAGCCGCCGTTGACTGAGGCCGGCGGCTCGATGGATCCCGATGACGGACGCTCCACCGGGTCCCTCGCCTGAGTAGCCACCGGTGGTGCGGCGGGATTTCATGAGCCAGAGGACGGACGCCGCGCTCCGGACGGAAGAACAGGGTCTTGCCGAGCTCCGCGAGCAGCAGATAGGTGACGATCATGGCAACCAGGATCCCGAAAAACCCGGCCGGCAACCTCGTAAACCCAAACAGCGAAGCCAGCGGACTGAACGGCACGAGGGCGCCGACCGCCACACTAGCGAGGCTGGTGACAAGCAGCGGCGTGCTGGGGGCACTGCGCAGGAAGGGTACCCGGCGTGTCCGGATGATGAAGATCACTAGCGTCTGGGTGGCCAACGATTCTACGAACCATCCAGTCTGGAACAGGCTATGGGTGGCATGGAAGACCCAGAGCATCACGCCGAAGGTCAGAAAGTCGAAGACGGAGCTGATCGGTCCGAAGAAGAGCATGAAGCGGCGGATGAACGCCATGTCCCAGTGGGCGGGTCGCTGCAGAAGCTCCTCATCCACCCGATCGGTCGGAATGGTCATCTCGCTTACGTCATAAAGAAGGTTGTTGAGCAGAATCTGGGTCGGCGTCATCGGCAGAAACGGCAGCACCAGGGAGGCACCGGCCGCGCTGAACATATTGCCGAAGTTGGACGAAGTGCCCATCAGCACGTACTTGATCGTGTTCGAGAAGATCCTCCGCCCCTCTGCAACGCCATCCGCCAGGATGTCGAGGTCCTTTTCCAGGAGCACGATGTCAGCGGCGTCCTTGGCGACATCGGTCGCCGACTCGACCGAGATCCCCACGTCGGCATCGTGCAGGGCGACGGCGTCGTTGACGCCGTCGCCGAGGAAGCCGACATCCGTGCCGCTGGCGCGCTGCAGCCGGATGATCCGCGACTTCTGTTCGGGCGTGACGCGGGCAAAGATCGTGGTCTGGGGGAGCGCCGCCTGGAGGCTGGAGTCTGGCAGCGCGTCAAGCTGGGCACCGGTCAGGACCCCTGACACCGGAATGCCGAGGTCGGTGCAGGCCTTGCGGGCCACTCGGTCGTTGTCGCCGGTCACGATCTTGACCGTGACACCAAGCCGGGCGAGCCGGCCGAGGGAACGCCCCGCATCCGGCTTGAGCGGGTCGATGAAGGTGAGCATGCCGTCCAGGCTCAGGTCCCGTTCGTCCTCCGGATGGAGCTCCGTGAGCCCATCGGCCTGCTTGCTGGCCACGGCCACCACTCGGAAGCCAGCCGCAAACTGCCTGTCGAGGGTCTCACGGGTGGCCTCGGGGACTAAAGCGCAACGGGCCAAGACAGCCTCCGGCGCGCCCTTGGTGACCACGCGCCGGTACCCATCCTTGTCCTCGACCAGCACCGACATCAGCTTGCGGTCGTAGTCGAAGGGCGCTTCGGCCAGACGCCGGAAGGCCAGTGCCGCGGGTGCGAGGTCTCCCGCGCCTTCCCAGAGCGCCCGGTCCAGCGGGTTGCCTCCCACTGGCCGGCCATCCTCGACGGCGGCGGAGTTACAGACCAACCCCAGGGTCAGCGCCTCGGTAGAGGGCTGGCCGTGCAGATCCACCGCGGCCTCAAAGGTAATGCGCCCCTCGGTCAACGTGCCCGTCTTGTCGGTGAAGAGCACCTCGATGTTGCCAAGGTCCTCGATGCTGACCAGGCGCTTGACCAGGACGGATCGCGCCGCCAGGCGCCGGGCGCCGAGGGAGAGGCTGATCGTCACGATGGCGGGAAGCAACTGGGGCGTGAGCCCGACCGCGACCGCCAGCGAGAAGAGCGCCGCCTCTAACAGGGACCGGCCCAGAAGGGCATTCAGGACGAAGATCGAGATGGTCAGGACAGCGGTGACCCGCACCAGGAGGAGCGAGAAGTCGCGCAGCCCGAGCTGGAACGCGGTCTCCGCGGGACGCCGGGCGAGCTGGGTTGCGATCCGGCCGAAGGTCGTCGTCGCGCCCGTGCGCACCACCACGGCGCGGCCGGTCCCCGCGCGGACCACCGTTCCCATAAAGGCGCAGGAGGGCAGTTTCAGCGAGGAGGCTCCCGGCGCCACCTTCTGGGCTGTCTTTGCTGCCGTCATCGACTCCCCGGTCAGGACAGCCTCATCGCACTCCAGCGCGTGGACCTCGAGCAGGCGCAGGTCGGCGGCAACCACGTCGCCAACATCGAGCAGGACGACATCACCCGGCACAAGCTGGGTCACGTCCACCTGGGTCAGCTTGCCGCCGCGCACGGCCATTGCCTGGTGCCGGATCCGCGCATGGAGGGCGGCGAGCGCCCGCTCTGAACGATATTCGTTGAAGAAGCCAAGCCCGATACTGAGCGCGAGGATCACGCTGATGATCAACGCATCCGTGCGCTCGCCAAAGAAGAAGGCGGTGGCAGTGGCCACTCCCAGCAGAATCAGCAGCGGGTTCTGCAACTGGCGCAGGAACACCACCACCGGACGCACGCCATGGCTCTCGATCGCGTTCGGGCCGATTTCTTTGAGCCGGCGGGCCGCCTCAGCGTCGCTGAGCCCCTCAGGGGATGTGCCGAGGGCGGCGAGGACGGCCTCACTGGTCGAGGCACCAGACCCGGCAAGGTCCATTCCCCGCCAGGCTTCCACGTCTGTCGACGGCGACGAACCAGGTATGTGCATCTGGGTCAGCTGCATCTGCCTGCGCTCACCATAGGGACTGCCCTTAAGGTTTGCCGGAGGCCTGGATGGCCCGCGGATCGCGGGACGATTGTTCCAATCACCGCGACGCAGCATCGGCTTGAACTAAGGTGCCGGAGTGAACCGGCCGGGCTTTAGCGCCGCGCGACGGCTAAGGCGGGCGGCCCGATCGGAGCTTCACGAGTCAGAACCGTGACGGCCAATGCTAGCCGATCGAGGAACTCTTTCAGCGCGGCCTCGCCCGCACGGAGTGCGGTGCCCCGATCCTCAGCCGGCAGGTTGTCGCAGGGTGGGTGGTAGCCGCCAGAGACGGCCAGCTGCGCGCTCTGGTGACCAAGGCTTCCGACCTCAAGGTCGCCGCGGAGGATCGGGAAGATGCAACCAGCACCGACAGCGGACCATGTCATCGGCCGGCGGGTCGTCGAGCCGGCGCGAACGGGTGCAGCCATGGCTAGGTCCACCACGCTTCCGCCAATCCGGGCGTTGAGATCGATGCCGGCCTCCAGCAGCAGGCTCTCGGCGCGCACATGAGCCACGGTGGCCATGCCCACCAGCCACTCGCGGGGAATGCGGTCGAGGCCGTGATCGACGGCAGCAACGGGAAGCGGAAGCTCGACGAAGTAGCGCACAAACAAGTCCATACAATGAGTCTGCGCGGACCGCGTTGGTGGGACTCGGGCTAAAGGTCCTGAATGCGACGGGCCCCCGGCGCGTCCAGTCACAGTTCGGGAGGGGATGGACGCACTCATGATCTCAGGGAAGGACAGGGACGAGCTTCTCGAGTCGGCTCTGGCCCTATCCTCGGATCTGTCGCTCCCGGTGGTGCTGCAGCGGATCGTGGAGCTGGCGGTGAAGCTAACGCGGGCCCGATACGGCGCGCTTGGTGTGCTCGGCCCTGACAGCCGGATCAAAGACTTCATCACCACGGGCATCACGCCAGAGGAACGCCGCGCCATCGGCCCCCTCCCGGTGGGCAAAGGGATCCTAGGCGTCCTGATTCGTGAGGCCGTGCCCCTTCGGCTCCCGCGAATTGCCGACGACCCCCGCTCCGTGGGCTTCCCTCCGAATCATCCGCCGATGTCCTCCTTCCTGGGCGCTCCCGTAAAGGCTCGCGGGACGGTGTTCGGGAACATCTACCTCACCGAGAAGCAGGGCGGTTCCGAATTCGATGCCGAGGACGAGGCCGCCCTGCTGGTGCTGGCAACGCAGGCGGGCGTGGCGATCGAGAACGCGAACCTGTACGAGGAAACCCGCCGCCGGGAGCGCTGGATGGCAGCGGTCCAAGAGATCAGCACCGCCATCCTGGCGGGGAAGGAGCTCGACGTCGTCCTGCAGATGGTGGCGCGGCATGCGCGGGAACTGGTGGGCGCCAGCACGACGACCATCGTTGCCCGGGAACTCAACCAACAGGACGCCGGATTCGTGGTGAAGATCGCGGTCGGCGCGCGCGCTCAGCAGTTGCGCGGCCAGCCGGTGCCGCTGGAGGGCTCCGTGTCTGGCGACGTGATGCGTAACGGGCAGACGACCGTCCTGGCCGACGCCTCGCGCGATCCACGGGCGTACCAGCCGGTGATCGCCCTCGGCCGGATGGGGCCCATGATCGTGGTGCCGCTGATCGTGCAGGGGAAGGCATTCGGGACCCTGGCGGTCGCGAATTCGCTTGGCGGCCTCGCCTTCGATGACGAGGACGTCCGGCTCGTCGAGACCTTTGCCAACCAGGCGTCGGTCGCCCTTGAGTACGCGCGGGTGCAGGGCGAGCTGCGGCGCCTGGCCGTCTTCGACGAGCGGGAGCGGATTGCTCGCGAGCTCCACGACGGCGTCATCCAGTCGCTCTTCGCGGTCGGGATGGGGTTGCAGGCGACCGCCAGCCGGAGTGGAAACCCCGAAGTCGAAGCGCGTGTCGAGTCCGCGGTGGGCGAGATCGATCGGGCGATCCGAGATCTGCGTAACTACATCTTCGGCTTACGGCCGGGCTTGCTCGCGGACCGTCAGCTGGAGCAAGCCCTCCAGGACCTGGCGCGCGACTTCGAGCAGAAGACTGGGGTGACGACGGTCGTGGACATCGACGCGTCGCTCGCCGCCGAGCTGGCCGCCCGAGCGGCGGACCTGGTCCAGCTCACTCGCGAGGCGCTCTCTAACGTGGGACGGCACGCTGGGGCAGCCACCTGTCGGGTCAGCCTGCACCGTGAGGACGGGGGGGCGGTGTTGCAGATCGACGACGATGGTCGGGGCTTTGATCCCGCGGCCCCCCCGAGCGGCCAGGGCATGCGCAACATCCGTGAGCGGGTCCAGGCCATTGGCGGGCAACTCGCCATCCAGAGCGTGGCCGGAGAGGGAACCAACCTCCGGATCACCCTCGCCAGCTGACCGGCTCGAACGTCCCGACTGAGCCGGGACCTGCGGCCCTAGATGGCCTGGTCCGGTAGGGCCAGGATGGCAGCGTCATGAAAGCCTATATCCAAACCACGGAAACGAGTTACACGATCGACGATGTCGATCGTCTGTTTGTAAACGGGCCCCTCGTGGAGATTCAGCGGATGCGTCCAGAGCGTTCCGAAGGGGGCCAGTTCGAGACCATCGCGGTGGTCGACGCCTCCATACTCGCCACAGTCACGCTCGGCGTCGAACCGCAGCCATCCGCAGCCGGCCTGCCAAGCGAGCCGGCGGCGGAGACTGGGAACGGCCACCGGCCCACCAGGCGCTACGGTCACATCGTGCGGCGCGATCTTCGCGAGCGCGCCTACGAACCCTGGTAGCCGGGATGGCTGAACCGGCGCTGGCCCTCCGCGTGATGATCGTCGATGACCACGAGGTGGTTCGCGGCGGGATCAAGGCTCTCCTCCAGGACGCCGAAGGGATCAGCCTGGCGGGGGAAGCCGGCGGCGTGCGGGAGGCGATCGAGCGAGCCGAGTGGTTAAAACCCGACGTCGTGGTGATGGATATTCGGCTGCCCGACGGAAGCGGCATTGAAGCCACGCGGGAAATCCGCACCCGGCTGCCGAATACGCAGGTCCTGATGCTGACGACGTTTGCTGACGACGAAGCCCTCTTCGCGTCGATCATGGCCGGCGCGTCCGGCTATGTGCTCAAGCAGGTCAAGGGCGGCGACCTGGTCCGGGCGATCCGGGCCGTCGGTGCCGGGCAGAACCTCCTGGATCCGGCCGTCACCAAAAGCGTTCTCGACCGGCTGCGCAAAGGCAAGCATCTGCTCCGCGACGAGCGGCTCGCCCGGCTGTCGGCGCAAGAGGAGCGGATCCTCGGCGAGGTGGCGGACGGGAAGACGAACCGCCAGATCGGGGACGACCTGCACCTGGCCGAAAAGACCGTCAAGAATTACGTCTCCAGCATCCTCTCGAAGCTGGAGGTCGCCCGGCGCGCGGAAGCCGCCGCGTATCTGGCTCGTCACAGCGCGCCTGAGGCGTAAACGATCCCACCATCGATAGCAGCGGGGTCAGCGGGCAGGCCGCGGTTCCTGGTAGAAACGGCGGCCTGTGATCTGGTTCGCCCAAACCCCCAGCCAGTGCTGACGCGAGCCGGGCGCCACCGGCCGGACTGGCCAGCGGCGCATTCGCTCCGCCCAGGCGTCAGGCGGGTCGGTGATGTCGTGCGCGAGCCCGAGGACGAGCACGCTCCATCCTTGCCCGGCCGCGGCGTCCCAGCCATCGATCTCGAAGCTGACCCTGGCCTCCGGCGCCAGCTCCAGCTTGGTTCCCGGGTCCGTCCGCAGAACCACAACGCCCTCATCGAAGAAATAGTTGACGGGGAAGATCAATGGCTGGCCATCGCGACCGACGATCCCGATTCGACCCAGATGCTGTGACTTGAGCAGCCGCACGCATTCCGCTTGTGCCACGTTCTCCAATGGGTCGCGGTGGCGCATGGTCACTTGGCATCGATGTCGAAGGTTGGCGTCAGAAGATTGGAGCGAGGGTCCCACGTTGTACGGCCGCCTGGACAGCCGGCTTCGATTCCCTGGCCACCTCCTTCTGCACTGGCGGGACGATCACCACCGGGATCGGGCTGTGGTGGGCGAGCTGGTGGCTGACACTCCCAAGCAGCAGCTCGGCAAAACCGCCGAGGCCGCGCGAGCCCACGACAATCATGTCCGCGCCTTCCTGCTGAGCGATCCGCATCAGAGATGATGCCGCCGGAGCGGTCCCATCGTCGAAGACCGGGCGGTAGCGAACGCCCGCCCTCCGGAGTGGGGCGCACCAGTCCTGAGTGAACGCCCGCTGGAGCTCTTCATACCACTTTCGCGTATCCATCGGGGGAGTCACGCCCATCGCCGCGGGTAGGTAGGCCGCCAGATGGTGCACGTGGACAGCGACAACCTCCGCGTCGAGTGGCTTGGCGGTGTCAACCACCCACTGCAGCGCGCGGCTCGAACCCTCCGACCCATCGAGGCCGACGACAATCCGCCGGGATCGCATTTCGCGCTCCATGGCGATCCTCCTAAGGCGCAGCCAGATACCAGAGCGTCGTTTCCACCCAGCTCTGGAAGTCCTCATCGCTGACTGGCCGATCCTCACGGTCGATCTTGCGCCCCCAATGGAGGCCGTCCGGTACGCGCTTTGCGTCGCATGCCGAGCTAAACAGTTGGTCCTCGATTGCGACGTGCTCTTCTGCGAGTGGTGTCGGGGTTGTGGGTTCACGCTCGAGTGTCTTCTGCATCACATTCCTCCGGCCCTCAGCATCGGCCAGACAAGCCACGTATTACAGGGCCGAGGGTCCCGCCCAGTTAGGGCCGACCGGACGGCGCCTCAGCCCTGCCGGTTTATTCCGGCACCCCTGTTTCTATCGCAGTTCGACAAGCTCCATGAGAGGCATTAGTCCCCAGATGTTCGGGACCTCCGCACCGTGACCATCCGCGATCTGCGCCTCAGGCTTGAAGCCGCAGGAGCCCGAAATGCGCAGAGCTGGTCTTTCCGAGACCCACTGTAGCGTCGTGGTGTTCGCGGGTGACCGCGCGTACAAGCTGAAGAAGCCGGTGAAGTTCGCCTTCCTGGACTTCTCCACACGGGCAGCGCGGGAAGTCGCCTGCCGGCGCGAAGTGGAGCTCAACCGCCGGATTGCGCCCGACGTCTACCTGGGCGTCGCGGACGTGGTCGGCCCCGAGGGTACGGTCTGTGACCACCTGGTGGTGATGCGACGGATGCCGGAGGAGCGGCGACTTGCCACCCTGGTCGAGCGCGGCACGCCGGTCACGGAGGATCTCCGTCGCATCGCGCGAACCGTCGCCGCCTTCCACGCCCGCGCCGAGACGTCACCGGAAATCGCGGCGGCCGCGACCCGCGACGCCGTACTCGCGAACTGGGAGCAGAGCTTTCGAGAGATGCGACCGTTCTACGGCTCGCTCCTCGACCACGAGGCCGCGATGCGCGTCGAGGTGCTGGTGCGCCGCTACCTCGCTGGCCGCCAGCGCCTCTTCGACGAGCGCATCGCGCATGGCTTCGTCCGGGACGGGCACGGCGATCTCAAGTCAGAGGACATCTTCTGCTTGGACGACTACCCGCGCATTCTCGACTGCCTGGAGTTCGACGACCGGCTGCGCCACGGTGACGTGCTCGCCGACGTGGCCTTCCTCGCCATGGACCTTGAACGGCTCGGCCTCCCGAAGGAGGCGGAGCGTTTCCTGGGCTGGTACGAGGAGTTCAGCGGCACGCACGCCCCAACCTCGCTTCGCCACCACTACATCGCCTACCGGGCCCATATCCGGGCGAAGGTCGCCTGCCTTCGCCGCGCCCAGGGCGCAGAGGGGGGCGAAGACCCGGCGCAGCTGCTCGAGCTGACGCGCCGTCATCTGGAGAAGAGCCTGGTCGCCCTGGTACTTGTGGGAGGTCTCCCAGGGACCGGGAAGTCGACGCTTGCCGCGGCCGTCGGCCAGGCGAAGGGCTGGGCCGTGCTCCGGTCGGATGAGATCCGCAAACAGCAAGGACGCCTCGGGGCGTCTGACCCTGCTCTCGCGCCCTGGGAAAGTGGCCTGTACACGCCAGCGCGCACCAGGGCGACTTACGAAGAGCTGCTTCGCCGCGCGTGCATCGCCCTCGAGCGCGGCGAGTCGGTCATCCTGGACGCCTCCTGGCACGATCCCCAGTGGCGGCTGGCCGCGGCCCGGGTCGCCGCTGAGACCTACAGCGACCTGGTCGCCCTGCATTGCCAGGCGCCTAGCGCCATCGCGAGCGCCCGGCTGGCCGCGCGGAAACAGGGCGGCGACGCCTCCGACGCATCTCCTGAGACGCACGCGCGCATGGCTCCCCTCTTCGCTGCCTGGCCCAGGGCGACCACGATTGACACAACCGTCGAGCCCACGGCGAGCGTGGCGTCCGCCCTCGAGGCGATCACCTTTGACGCGGTCGTCAGCGCGCTCCTGCCGAGCGAGGAACCCTATCCGGCCCCGGTTACCGCTGCGTCGTGAAATGACGGCGAGCTGGTTTCAACCCTGGCCTACGAAAACGGCCAGCATTCCGGGCTAGGTTTTCCGCTCCGATCTCAGGTAGGCCAAGCCAGCCTCCAGGCCGAGTAAATCGCGGGCCGAGATCATGCCCAGCACCTGTCCCATCTCCACCACGGGCAAGTGGCGAATACCGAGGGCCAGCATCTTGTGGGCAACCTCGTGCGAGTCAGCGTCCGGTGCGATCCAGGCGGCGCCGGCGGTCATGCGGCCGGCGATGCTGCCCTGAGGAGAATCGCCCTGGGCGATGGCGCGAACGAGGTCCCGCTCGCTGATGATGCCGATCAGCCGCCCCTTTTCCATCACCGGCAGCGCGCCGATGTCGTGCTCGCTCAGCCGCGATGCCACGGCGACGATCGTGTCCGACTTCTCAGCCGTGATGATCTGCTTCGTGTAGAGTCCCGTGATCTTCACGGCCCGACGTTAGCCGCGGTCCGTGACTCAATCCAGGGCCGGAAGTCCTGTAACGATGAGGACTTCCAGGCGCATCAGGGGCCGATCTCCCATGCTCTACTGAAGCCGCAGAAGATGGCACAGCCGAGCATCGCGCGGATCGTCGTTGGCATCGATGGATCGGACCACGCGGCCACTGCCCTGGAGTGGGCGGTGCGCATGGCACGCGGAATGGGTTCCGAGGTAGTGGCCGTGTATGCGATCGATCTGCCGACCTGGTTTGCGTCGGCGGCTGGAGGGGTGCCGCCCCAACCCGACCCCGAATGGCGGGCGGAGATGAAGACAGAATTCGAAGGGCAATGGTGTAAGCCGTTGAAAGATGCGGGTGTCCGCTACCGGACCGTGATGGAGGACGGCCGAGCCGCCTCCGTCATCACCCGCGTCGCCGACGAGGTCAATGCTGATGTGATCGTGGTCGGGCGTCGCGGTCGGGGCGGCGTTGCCGAACTTGTGCTTGGCAGTGTCAGCCATGAACTCGTTCTCCAGAGCAAGCGCCCCGTGCTCTTGATCTCGCAGGCGCCGGCACCGGCTGCCTAATCCGCGACTCCAGCTTTAAGGCTTCGTGCGTACAACCCGGTCCGTTGGAAGGCGTCGCAGGAGGCTTGGCACCGCACTCCAAACCTAGCCGGCAATGCGGGAGGCTGATGTCAGCGCTTGGCCGATACCGTGTTGGAAAACGAGTCCAACCGTGGCGTCCGGTCCAATTTCGCCGGCTCTCCGTCCTGGGCTGGGCGTTTTTGCACGCGACCTATGTGCTCGATCGGTACGTAAATGCGGTCTCCGCCCGCGTACTCGAGTTGGAGGTACTGCTTTACAATTCCACCGGTCTCCAGCAGTCGGATACCCCCGTATCGACTTGTCCCATGGCGGATGTGGTCGACTAACTCGCCCTCCGTAAAGGGAACGGTGCCGCCACTGGGCGCACCCGTGGCGTCGATAGATTGAGCGTCAGCGGGCTCGGGGCTGTTATGCCTGCCGGGATCAGTGAGCCGCTGGCTGCGATGACTTCCGAATCTGGACATCGAGCTCTCCAGCAAGGCGTTCCACGAAGTCTTTCACCGTCGCGTGGGCGAGACCCCGAAGAACCGTGCGGTCAATGATCTTCCCGAGCGGTCCAAGCGGTGGCGCGTAATTCGCTTTCAGGCTAAGCGTCGTTTGCGCTGGGCCGGCTCCCTCAATTTCGAGGTGGCCTTCGAGCGCTGGAAAAAGCGGCGGTCCCCCAGAGGTCTGCCAGCTGACGGGCATCAGCATCCGATTGGCGCCGATCCTCAGCGGCGGCTGACCGAGCTCGAGCTTCACGTGCTTGTACACCGGCACTCGAGCGATCTTCACTCCGACTCGAGCCAGCAGTTCGGCACCGCCTGCTCCGTCCAGCCCGACCGTCCAGGCGCGTTCTGGGTCCGTCAGAGCGCGTTCGACGGTGCTAAAGCTGTACGGAAGCGGAACGACATGCTGGGCAAACATCCTTATTAAGCCTTGTCCGTCAAAGGATGCCTCCCCACACCTCTTCACGTCAGGGACATTGGTCCTCTCTTCTCAGGACCGTTCGCCTCAGCGCGGCAGAGTCTGGAAACGAGGGTTGTCCGAGTCACCGCTTTGGGGGAACCGATCACCGCCCCCTTGGGCCGCGGGACTAAGGTCCCGGCAGCAGGGGGCCGGATGACCCGTAGGGCCAGCGAACTTATGCCGCAGGATTGTGTCGATGGACGTCGAGATCGACCGGAATCGGCCAGAAGCGAAGGCGTCCGATGAACGCGACCTACTCCGCGAGCGGCACGGTCAGGATCGATTGACGGGCACCGTCCTTCTCGTTGAACCGAACGAGGTCCGCCGCGACCAGTACGGCGCCTGGCTCGAAGAAGCCGGTCTGCAACCCATCAACTGCCCGGGACCGCACGCGCCCGACTTCACGTGTTTGGGCGCGCGTGGCGAGCGATGTGCTCTGTCCATGGCGGCCGACATCGTGGTTCTGAACTCGCAGCCACTAAGTACCGTGTCCCGCAAGGGACTCCCGGGATGGCGACTGCTTCGCCACTACCTGGCTCTGGGCAAGCCAGTCGTGGTCATCTCCAGCCAGCCGCATCGCAAGCAGTCGTTTCGGCCCGAACAGATCGCCTGCCTGACTGCCGATCCGGGACGGGAATCCCTGCTGCTCGCCGTGCGCCGCCTGCTCCGCGACGCCCAACACTGGTGAACCCATCGGACCGAGTACAAGAGCGCCCAACGCAGATCTGGTTGAGCGTTTCCTTGCCGCCATCGATCATCAGAAGCCAATCTGGTGGTACACAGTCGCTCTGAGTTTTCGTACCTCCTCTCAGGATCCAGAATGGTCCACGGGCCTGGCCGCGATCGAAGCCGCCCGCAGCGCCAGTGCGGAGCTATGGGCGTCAGTTCCAGCCGCGGTCCTTCAGGCAGCTCGACGGCCACAGCGCGACGCCCTCATGGAACCCGACATGGCGAACGCGGCGATTGATGCAGCGATCGCGGCGGCCAGCGCGCTCGCCGTCAAGCACAGGCTGGCTGATCGCACCTTCCGAGTGCTCTACGCTCCGTTCGAGGCCCTTGTGCCGGTAAGCAGTCTGTCACATCCCGGCGCTCTGCGAATCGCCTAGCCGGAGTCGTCGCCGCTCGGATCCTGCAGCCTCTAGCGGGATGGATCGCCAAAGTCTGCAGGAGCGGTCCAGTCGTACGGACTCGAAAGAGCGGCTACGAAACGGTCTTCTCGGCTGCTACGCCGACCGGCTCCGCCTTGGCGGCCAGTTCGGGCGCGCGGACGATCAATACGGGCGTGTGGGTTAGCTGGGCCACCTTATGGGTGACGCTGCCCAACAGCAGGCCCGCCAGGTCGGAGAGCCCGCGGGATCCCATGATGATTAGATCCGACCCCTCAGTCTTCGCAGTTTCCACGATGGCCTTGGCCGCGTGCCCGGTCATCGCTCCGAAGGCCTCTCCCCGTACCGGAACGCCGGCGTCACGGACCTTCTTCACGGCTTCCTTGACTAGCTGCTGGGCATCCTCTGACGTCTCGAGCGGGTAGGCACCCGCCCGTCCCATGTCTCGCTCCCGCACGTGCAGGACGTAGACGTCGCCACCGAACTTCTTGGCGAGTTCGATGGCCGTCGGGATGGTCTGCTGCGAATGCGGCGATCCGTCGACCGCGATCAGAATGTGCTGAAACATTTTTGTTCACCTCACTTGCTTCTACCTTGAGGATGCCCGGTCAACCAGGGCTGAAATAGAGACCTAGGGCCCGGCCGGGAGCGGACCATGGTCCTGACTAGAGATCAAGGCGGCGAACGTCGCCGCCTTGAGAGCGAGGTCGCCGAGGCTCAGGCCTTTGACGTGAGCAGTTCCTTCTCCTTCTCCACCTGGATCGGGATCGTCGCGGCCTTCTCCTTCTTGGCCTCGAGGTGCTGCAGGGCGCCCTTCACGACCACCTCCAGGATGCCGTCCTTGTAGGTCGCCGCAATGGCGTTCTCATCGATCGTCTCGGGGACGGGAAAGTGACGTTCGAAGGTGCCAGACCAGGTCTCCATCCGATAGAAGGCCTTCTCCTCGACCATCTTCTCGACCTTGCGCTCCCCGGTGATGACCAGTTCGCCCTCTGCGAGCGCGATCTTGACGTCCGTCTCCGGGTCGATACCCGGCAGCTCGAGCCGGATCACCAGGTCACCCTTGAGGGCAAAGACGTCGCTTACCGGAACGAACGGACGCTCGTAAGTCACCGTCGGTACGCGAAGGAAGCTCGAGTACCTCCGGACCGGCGGCGGCGAAAACGTGGGAAACGCCTCGTCGAACTTCCGATTCATGTCCTCCAGCTCGTCCCAAATGCTCCTTAACATGGACATACACCTCCTTAGAACGGTGTCCGCTGACCAACGTATCCGGATTGGGCGCCACAGCCCAGGGCTGAACGACCCGGGATCTTTGGGTCGTTCAGCGGCGGATGATCGACGGCATCGGGGACAGGACTACGGCTTGGTGGCGGTCGTGGGCTTTGACTCCAGCGTAGGCTGAGCGTCGGCGGCAACCAGAGAACCCTGGGCCCGATAGAGCTTCCAGCGCAGGTAGTAGCTGCCCTGGCTCGTCGTGGCGGTATCCGGTGGCGGAGGCAATGGCGTTTGATCGCCGACTGGGATCTGTGCCATCGTTGTCCCGCCCTTAAAGGCGTGAAGTTCAACGAGCTCATCGAGGTCGTATAGCACGCTCCGAAGGGCATATTGCTCCGCGGCACCGAACTCGCTGTACACGAGGCGCTCCCGAAGCGCCAGCAGCTTTCGAACCAGGCGTGTCGCCGTCGTCTGCTCCCCGGCCTGGGCCTTCAGGATGAACTGATCCGCCATGAAGGTGTAGGTCGCGTCGATCTGCGCCCGGAGTTCGGCAAGTGATGCTTGGCCGACCGCCTCGGCCGCGCGCTGCATTGCCTCGATCGGCGCTGCAAACGGCCGACGCTCGTCTGGGATCGGCGGCGTGAGGGTGATCATGGTGATGTCCTCCTTGTCATGGTTAGGTTCAGGATCGGCCGGGCCCGCGGTTGCAACACCAGTCATTAGGCCCGAATCCGGGAGGACTTCCGGCAGGAGATAGCTGCGAGGGGGCCCGAGACGAAAAAGCGGTCGGCCCGGCATTCCAGGTCGACCGCAGTGTCGAAGAGGTCAGGCCGTCACCGCGGGCTTGTTGGTCGTTGCCGGTGCGAACGCTTTCGGCAGCGGGCCGGTCCAGGGAGTTCCCAGGAGGGGAAGCAGGTACCGGTCGAGGCCATAGTAGCCGGCGATCCGCCAGGCCATGATCACGAAGAGCGCCAGGACGCCGAGGACGGGGTTGGTGCTGACCGCGCCCGCCAGCAGGTAGTTGAAGTTCATCACGAGCCCGAAGAAGGCGGCGATCCCGGTCAGACCACCCACGATCAGGCCGATCCCCACCAGCACCTCGCCGAACGTGACGAGGTAGGAGAAGAACGCGGCATTCGGCTGCACGAAGTTCGTCAGGAAGCTCGCGTACCAGCTCTGGACGGCCGGGTGCGCGCCGGTTGACAGGCTCGCGGCGTGCTTCGCGAAGCCGGCGATCGCAGCGCCGTCGTTGGGCCCGAAGACCCAGGCGCCTCCAACCGACTTGCCGAACGACGTGATGTTGATGCTGGTGCCGGTCATCTTCTCCCAACCGGCGGTCAGCCATTCGTAGCCCAGGTAGAGGCGGACGATCAGCCAGAACCAGGCCATGCGGGTATCGGCGAACAGGAAGCGAGCGATCGGCGGTTCAGGAATCTGTGTGCTTGCGGAGGGGTTCACCCCAAAGACTCTCATTTCAGTCCTCCTTTTGAGACTTGCTTGAGTGCTGACTTGAGCGTATCGGCCGCCCGGAAGCGGTTGATCGGCCATCCGTCCCGATTCCGCCGGGACCGAGGTCACCGGAAGTTCAGGACCAGGGCGGCCCGATCTCCTCCTGGCGCAAGTGGAGGCCTTGACCGCAGGCCATTGCCAGGACCTTGCCGAACGGGCTAAGAATGATGCGCGGAGGTGAGGTCCGGCTCTCGTACAGCAGGAGTTTCCCCAGCGATCATCCGCAGACTGGTGGCATCCGAGAGAGCAGCGTGCACGTCGATGAGATCGTCCGCGGTGACTGGACCCGCCGAGCCTATTACGGCCGCCAGCCGCCGCGGCCCTGGCCGTCCACGCTGCCGCCGGGACGCCCGCCAGCCGGCCACCGTCATCCCGACAACCACGGCATAGCCCACCACAACCAGGACCGCGGCGACGGCGCCGAGCGCCAGCGCCCAGTCTGAGTTGGCCGCCGATGACCCGGCCCTGGCGCCGACCTCTGTCAGGCCAGGCACGGGACTCATGACACGTCTGGTCGGCCGCGCAGGGTCTGGAGCAGGAACAGGTCGCGCATCGAAACGATCCCAGCCAGCTTGCCACGCTCAATCACCGGCAGATGCCGGATGCCGAGTTCGAGCATGCGCGCTGCCACATCGTCCGAGTCCTCGTTCGGATCCGCGGTGATCGGGCCCAGGCTCATGAAAGCAGCCACCGTATGGCTGCGGGGATCGACCCCCTCCGCCGCGGCACGAGTCAGGTCGCGCTCGGTGAGGATGCCCACCAATTCGCCGGCCTCCACCACGGGAAGCGCGCTCACGTCGGCGTAGCGCATCCGGCTCGCCGCCTGACTGAGTGTGTCGGCCAGGGCGCCCGTCACCAGTTCGGATCGCGAGAGCTGACCGATTCTCATGGTGCACCTCAGTTGCCGGCCCGCTCACGCAAGCCGGCGGGTTTTCCAACGATGCCGTACACCAATCGTGCCTTCCGCCAAGTGCATCGTTTAGGGTCGAAGGACCCGAAAGCGACGTGACCCCATGGCCTATCGGACCAGGGCCGGGGCGTGCATGCTGATCGCAAATGAGACGCGCAGTTCGAGCCAAAGATGCGAACGCCCTGGTCCTGCTGGTCGAGCCCGAGGGGGCTGAGCGGGAGCGGTTCGCAACCTGGCTGGAAGGCGCGCGGATCGGGGTGATGGTCTGCCCCGGGCCCCAGCGCGTTGATTTCACGTGCCTTGGCGTCCGCGGCCAGCGGTGTGGCCTGGTGGAGATCGCCGACGTGGCGATCGTGGACGTCCGGGTGTTCGACGGCGCCTACCGAGAGCACACCCCCAGTCGGGAGCTACTGCGCTGCTACCTGCGCGCGGACAAACCAATCTTGCTGCTCGGGCCTATGAGCGGCACGGTGCGCCGGTTCACGGATGTCGAGGTCGGGTTGCTGGAGCGCCCCACTCGCCAGTCACTGGTCAGCGCCGTCAGGCGGCTTCTGACCGTGAGCAGGGCCCAAGCCGCGGCTGCCTCCGCGTGCGAGTGATCCGGGAGACCGACGGACAGATCCAAACCAGCCTGCGGGGTCACGACCTGCTGCATACGCCGCTCGTCAGTAAGCAGGGCAATGTCCCACTTACCGACGATGATGGCCGGCGTCGCCGCGACGACTGCGCCCGCTTCCAGTCCCAACGCCACTCAACCCTTCAACCCCCTGCTCGCCATCCTGCTGCCTACCGTTGGTGGGTTCTTAGCAGCGCTTCTTTTACGTTGGCTTGACCGGCTCGCGGCAGGGGAGAAAATCGGCGGGAATTCGAGGCAGCGGCAGGGTTGGTGACCGATGAGTTGGAAGCCAACATTGATTTCGTTGGACCATGATCCCGAGCAAGTTCCGACGATTCAAGACACGACCTACAACCAGATGCAGTTGGCCCTTGCCCAACGGTTGACTCCGGAGGAGCGACAGCAAGTGGCGGGGGCATACAAACACGTCCGGGTGCCACGCGCACTTGGCTTTCGCCGAATGGTGCGCGACCCGCTATCCGGCACTGTGGACGAACGCATGCTGCACGCTCCTGCGACGTCAGTCCAGCCTCGAGCCCCTGGTCGATGCGCTCCTGGCGGCGCCAGCTATACACCGTCTGATCGCTGATGCCGAGGTCGCGGGCGATGTCACCGACACTTCGGCCGGCAGCGACCAGTCAAGAACCCTTTGGCGAAACTCCCCCGGGTAGCCCCTTCGTCCCATGCTGTGCTCCTGATTGGACAGCGGCATGACATTCCAGTAATCCGACTCCACCAAACCCAGGGCACACTACTCGCCGAGGGGCCGTACTACCAAAGAGCACCACCAATTTGAAAAGATGCCGCGCCAACGCCGGACGAGCTCAGTGTTCTCCGCCAACGAGCCTTGCTTAACGGCCTTGCCAAGGGCCCCCTCTTCCCCATCCTTGAGCATCACCTCGATGTGGCGCATCGAAGCGCGGTTGGCCGACTCCGATCAGGCTCTACGCTGAAGCCACCAGAGGCTGGCGGCGATCAAGCTTATCGCCAGCCCAAAGAACAGCGCGGCCTCGATCAGCTGGAAGGTCCAGAAGCGGTCGGGCGGTTGGTAGTCGGTCAGGAGGCTGATCCCCTGCTGGTGCAGGTAGTCCATCACTGCGGAGCCGTTAAAAGTCTTGGGTGCAGTGGATGCATATACGCTCACCATCTGGTTGACCTGCTCAAAAGAAACGTGATGGCCCTGGGCATCCGTGTAATAGTTCGCGGAGACAAGCCATGAGCCCTGCTTGACGTCCAGAGCGGAGCCGGTGACCGCGGTCATGAAGTGCGGCCTGACCTGGGCGATCAGGATACGAGCGCCGACAAACACGAAGAGTGTGAGGGCCATCGCAGGAATGGTGCGCCGGAATACGAGTCCGGCCAGCGTGCCAAGAGACAGGGCGAAGACGGCATATCCGATGGGCGCGAGCCCCTCGACGTCGAAGGCGGCCCAGGGCCCGCCGTAGAACGCTCGGTCCAGTGGCGAGTGCCACCAGATGACGAGGACCGTGAGAGCGGCGGCACTTACCAGGACAACCGCGGCGAACAGTCCCAGTTTGACCAAGACCCAGCGGAGCTTGGTGATGCTCTGGCTCCAGGCAAAGAGGTGGGTCCTTTGCTCGAATTCCCGACTGAGGAGCGGAGCGGCGATAAAGACGCCAAGCAGCACGGGCAAGGTCATCAGGGCGAGCAAGGCGGTTTGCGTCAAGCTGAGCCACCGGTTGAAAAAGGCGCCGACGACCGGTTCACATGAGGTTCCGGCAGCGAAGACGCCGACCGCCCGGCCACCCGCCGGGGCGCAGCTCGCCGCCCCGCTGCTCTGGAAGTCGGCGAGCATGATCAGGCCGGTAAGCACCAATAAAGCCGCGGCCACGGTCAGGATGAGCCCGCTGACCAGCGCTTCCCGTCGATGCTGCGCCCACGTTACCCAGATCATTCGAGCTTCGCCGGTTCCACTGGCTCTGACTTGGCGGAACTGTCACCAGAGGGCCGGCTGAGATAGGCGAGGACGAGTTCTTCCAGCCCAACGTGATGTTCCTCCCATTGGCCCGCCGCTGGACGGCCGTTCAGCTTGACCAGCATCGTCGTTTGCCGAGGGGTGTGGCTGGAATGGATGACCGAAGCGTCGCGCTCGAGCAGGGCTCGGTCGGACGGACCACCGACAAGCGTCCGATGACTGTCGAGAAGGCCCTCGATCTCACCCGCGAGCTGCACCTGGCCCTGCGCAAGGATGACCAGGTAATCGCACGTGCGCTCCAGGTCGGCAATGATGTGCGATGAGAGGACGACGGTGAGGCCCTCTTCGGCGACCGCGTCCATGAGCACCTGCATGAACTCGCGCCGGGCAAGCGGGTCGAGGTTGGACAGTGGCTCGTCGAGAAGAAGCATGTCGGGTTTCTTGGCGAGCGTAAGGGCAAGTGCCACCTGGGCCTCCTGCCCACCAGACAGCTTGCCAACAGGCCGGTGGAGCGGGATCGCCAAGCGCTCGAGGCGTAACCTTGCCAGCTCACCGTCCCACCTGGGATTCAGGCGTCGCCCAAACTCCAGGAGGTCGCGAACCTTGAACCGTCGGTACAGCGGACGGTCTTGAGCAAGAAAGCCGACCCGTGGCAGCACGATGGTCGGCTGCTCCTGCGGCGACCATCCGAAGACTTTGATACCGCCGGCCGTCGGATTAAGAAAGCCCATGGCAAGGTGGAGGAGTGTTGTCTTGCCCGCGCCGTTGGGACCGACGAGCGCAACCACGTGCCCCGCAGGAATCCGAATGTTGCATTCGCTGAGGGCAGGAGTTGTGCCGTAACGCTTGGTTAGTGCGGTGGCCTCCAGCGCAGCGTTCACGCGATGCCAACTTTGTCCGCGCTCTCCTGGAGCGTCGTCGATACGATCGCCCGGATGCTCTCGTTATCCAACCCGGCCTCTCTGGCGGAGCGGACCCATCGTTCGAGACTCCGCCGCAACGCGGCATGAGTCGTAACGGGCATCGCGTGGGCAGCGTTAGTGACAAACGTACCCTGGCCGGGTCGGCTGACCACCAGGCCGTCGCGCTCGAGCTCGCGGTAGGCCTTGAGCACGGTGTTGGGGTTGATCGCCAGCTTGGCTACCACTTCCCGAGCGGTCGGAAGCTGGTCACCAGCTTTGAGCCGACCGACCCGGATCGCTTGCTGGACCTGTTGGACCAGTTGCCAGTAAGTCGTGACCCCAGACGTGCGATCGAGGTGGAATTGAATCATTGTGCTATCCCATTAGTGGAACGACGCAAGCATAGCGACCTTGCGCGGCAGGGTCAAGAGCGAAATCTCCCCTTCCCGAAATGCAAACTGGGTCGCGACCATCTCGGGGCTCGTGGTATGCCCCTACCTATATATGTAGATGGTCGCCGCAGCGCGGTCCTCTCGGCGTCCGAGGACTTAGGCAAATCTTCTCGATATAAGCGTTGGGCGGGCCGGCGATCGCGCTGAGCGGCCGGCACGCCAAGGTCCGCCCGGAGCGCTATCGACCTGGACGAATGGGCGAGGCTGCCTCTAGACCGCCTGCTTCGAGGAGATCTGGGTCTCGTCCACTCAGGCCCCCGGCCACGCCTTGCGGCCAGAATGAGTAGAACTTCAACTGTGACCGAATCCACGCTTCCGGCGAGTGTCGTCCATCGCGTCCTGGAATGGCATGGCGACAGGGGACGCGAGTGGCTGGACCGGCTCCCCCGCCTAGTCAGCAGGATCGCGGACGCGTGGGAGCTCGAGGTCGGAGCGGCGCTGGAGGGTGGTACTCACTCGTTCGTAGCTCCGGTGCAGAGGAGCGACGGCAGCCCCGCCATCATCAAGGTCCCCTTCGTCGACGACGAGAACCGCTCGGAGGCGGAAGCGCTGCGGCTCTATGCCGGGCAGGGTGCTGTCCTTCTCTACGAATTCGACGCCGTGAGCGGTGCAATGCTTCTGGAGCTCGCCGAGCCGGGGTCGCCGCTGTCCCGGTACGGCGACCGCTCGGCGGCGATCGATATCGCCTGCAAGACCCTGGCCCGCCTTCGGCGGCCTGTTCCGTCGAGCCATCCCTTCCTCCTTGTTCGTGACAAGGCGGCGGAATGGAAAGCAAGGTTCGGCCTCAGCGACGCCCGCCTACATTCCCAACGCCTTGCCGTGCTGTTGGCGCGCGCCCAGAGCGCATTGGCGAGGCTGGAAGCCGAGGATGCGGCCAGTTTGCTTGTCAACCGGGACGCACACCTGGACAACGTCCTCGCCGCAACCCGAGAGCCCTGGCTCCTGATCGACCCGAAACCCCTGGTCGGCGATCCGGCGTTCGATGCCGGCTACCTGATCAGCGACCTCCTCGGGGATGATCGGGACCCGAGAGCAGCTGAGCGGCTCATGAACCAGGTTTCCGAAGGGCTGGCTGAGCCCCGCTGGCGAGTGGCGGCATGGGGAGTGGCGCGGGCTGCGGAGAACGCTGTCTGGGTGCTCGAGGACCTGGCGCACCCCGTCGAGGCGGAATACTACGTCACCCTCGGCGAGGCGCTTCTGATCGCCTCAGGGTCAGAATTGGAATAGTCGACCCTCCCGTCGTCAGACGACCAGTGGCCGTCTAAAGAAGAAGCGCGACGTCAAGGTCGGTCTCCTGGGCGGTTAATTGGTTCGCGCGTGCGGTGACTTGGTGCGCGAGTCGGGAGCCTCCCGCGCAAGTACCACGCCTGAAAATCGGATTCAGATAACCTACCGGCTGGCTGCGACGGCTTGAGCCAATGCAAGACTCCCGGGCGCACACTAAGCCGCAACGAAGAGGCGCAAAGTCGGCGAACATTGAGCGGACATCGCGAGCCTGTCCGCATTGGCCAGCCACTTGACCAAAGTCACTGGTTCGGTCAGCAAGGCTTGCACCTTAGTGTCGCCGGTTTGCCCGGAGGTTTTGTGCGCCTTCCGTAACCTCAGCCCGAATAACTAACCGTAACGGCCATCGAGGAGCCGGCTCAGTGGAGTCCGCTTGGCGGCGAGTCGCCGCAGGACCTGTGCGCGTGGCGGCAGTAGGGGCCGCGAGCAGCCTCATCGCTCTCGCAGCCTTCCAGGTCGCCCTGGCGCTCGGCGCCCCGTTGGGTCGTGGCGCCTGGGGAGGGGCCCACGCCCAGCTGCCGGCCGGACTCCGAATCGCGAGCGGGTTTGCCGCTGCCGTGCTGGTTCTGGCAGCATTCATCGTCCTCGGCCGCGCCGGTTACCAGGTTCCGGTCCCGCCGAACGTGTCCCGTTGGGGAACATGGGTGTTAGTCGCTGGACTGACGCTCAGTGCGCTTGGAAACTTCGCATCGTCGAGCAATTGGGAACGCTTCTTGCTGGGTCCGCTCGCGCTCGTCCAGGCGCTGCTGTGCTTAGTTGTGGCACGCGGCCGCGCCGGATCGAGCGTGAGATGACGACAGGCTGGCGGGGCCAGGGCGAGTATCCGCCGGAGCGGCCGCTGCCGCGAGCATCAAGGCAGGCGCTGGTCGCGATCAAGGGACTCCATACCCTCGCCTGGTTCTCGATAGAGGCGTGCATGATCTACCTTCTCTACGCTGGCTTTGCCAGGCGGTCCGATCGGAGAGCCGCCATCGCCGGGGCGATCGTCGGTGGGGAGAGTCTCGTCTTCGCGGCAAGTGGATTTCGGTGTCCGCTTACGAGCCTGGCCGAGAGGCTTGGAGCGCGGCGGGGCTCAGTCACCGACATCTACTTGCCAAAATGGTTTGCGCACAATCTAGCGGCGATCCACGCGTGCTACTCGTCGTGGCCGCGTTGCTCCACGGGCGAAATCTTCGGGCTCAAGGGCGAAGGCGAACGCACCGTAGCGACAGGGACCCCAGCCAAGGAGGAATAAGGTATGGAAGCGTTTCGAGCACAACTCAAGGAGCTCAGCAAGAAGAATGACGACTTTCGACGCGTGGTCTTCACGGGCCAGCACGCCCAGCTCGTATTAATGGCTCTGCCTCGGGGTGAGGAGATCGGCGAGGAGGTCCACACGGTGGACCAGATCCTGTACGGAGTCTCGGGAGAAGGCGAAGCGATCCTTGACGGCCGTGCGAACTCCTTTGAAAAGGGCGACGTCGTGGCTGTCCCGGCCGGCACGCCCCACAACATCAAGAACACGGGGAAGGATCCGCTCAAGCTTTTTACGGTGTATGCGCCGCCCCAGCACGCCGCCGGCACGGTCCATCGGACGAAAGCCGAAGCCATGCGGGACGAGGCGGACGTCCCCGCTCGCTGACATCGGGTCGTCCCTCGGTTTGCAAACGCCTTCGGCGCATGCTTGCCGCGGGTCAACTGCAATGAAGGCAGCCTTTCAGCGGCCAGTACCGTCCGGCGCTGGGATTGATCGGGCGGGCGCCGCCACCAAGCCGCGACGTCGCGCGTCACGACGCATGATCAAGCCAAAGACGATGGCCAAGATTCCGAGGAGGGGGGACACCACGCTCCACCAAGTCAGCGCGGCGAACGGAAGCGCGCCGACCGCCACCAGCCACGGAGCAAACCGCAAACGACTGTAGAAGGCCCCGGCGAGGATCAGGATGCCGCCGACAATGCCCAGCACCCTGGCTAAAGCGTCGGCCTCGATACCCATCGCGAGGTACAGAAGGCCGACGGCGCCGACCAGCAAGTTCCACCAGTAGCGACCGATCCAAGACATTGCTGCCACCTCTAGCCCCGCACCATGACGTCCTCTGCCGGACGGCGAGGCGAGGGCAGGCTCTGGAGAGTCGGGTACCCGAGCCGAAACGGCATGACCGGCTGCATCCCGGGGTCGGGGAACAGCGCCCCGAGCTCAGTTCCAAACACCGGCGCCAGGCCGGATGCCTTCTCCCGGTCGGCGCGCTCCAACGGTTGATTGAGTGGCTGCATAGCGAAGCCGTGGAAGGTCGCCCACAGCTGCAGGCGCTGGTAAGCGCGACCAGCCCCGATCCGCTGAGCAGGGTTGGAAGAGTCACGCACAACAATGGTGCCCATAACTGCGGCGGTGGGCAGCTGGGTGTTCCGCAGCGAGCTCAGGAAGCTATCCTCGTAGCTGTCGCGGGTTTGCCCTGGCAGGATCTTCCCCAGCGCCCGGATGAGCGGCGGCAGACCCGAGGCGTCGATGGTGATTCCGTCCTTGCTGGCCTGGGTCTGGCTCCAGGTCCCGCGCCACCAGTGGAAGTCGTCCGCGGCTTGCTGCGCGTCCGCGGCGATCGCCTGGGCGGCGCGAACAGTGAGGTCAGCGAAGCGTCGCTTGTCGGCCGCGCTCGTCCACCAGACGATAGCGACGTCCGTTTCGGAGATCAGGCTTTCCATGCTGGTCAGCACGTCGGGGGCGACTGATCTCGCCGTGTCATACGGACCTCGGTTGGTATGTCGCATCGGAATGGCGCGGTAGAGGCTTGAGATCTCGCGCTGCCCGGATCCGAGCCGTACTGACGCGGCGAGGGTCGGATCGGCCGAGTTCGGGACGACCTGCACCGATGGCGCCGTGCCGGCCGCGGCTGCGGCAAGCACAAGGTTCTCGAGAGCGCAGCCCAGCGAGAGGAACATCTCCCGCCGGAGAGGGTCAATCATCCCGATGCTCCGGCTGGGGACCGCGTACAGATCGATGCGATCAAGGCTCACTCGGAACAACCAGGGCTGAGTGTCGTGAGCGTTCGCAGCGAGCACCGCCGCCCGGATCAGGTCTAGCGGTTGCGTGGGCGCTGCTGCCCACTGATTCCAGGCCGAATATGCCGGACCGCTGCCGGTGCTGAACACGCCCTGATCGAGTGCGCGCAAAGTTACGAGACCGCTCCCCACGACGGCGACAAGGCCGGCTCCACGGCCGGCCAAGCGGAGAAAGGCCCGCCTGCTGACCCCGCCAGCGGAGGCCCTGCCCTCGCTCGTCGAGGCATCCAACTCCCCGGTCGTTCTCGATGTCGTCATCGCTACCCCTCCTTGGTCCTGCGAACTACGCTTGGTGAGCTCTCCATCAAACTGCGTCCCTTGGCGGTGAGGTAGGGCTCGAGCACGACCATGATTAGGTCGGTCCCTTTGGCCACCTGCCGTGGGTCCTGCGGATCGCCGGTCACATCCAGGAACGGAAGCCAGCTCTCGGCGACGAGCCAGATGGCGACCGCGAGGTCGCGAAGTGTGCGCGGCGGTCGGGGCAGCCGCACTAACCCCTGGGCGACGAGTTGCTTTCCGAACGCCAGCCATTCTCCGAGTCGGCGCTGGTATACCTCACGGTAGGAGACGCGCAGCTTGGGATCGGCACGAAGCAGCACGAGGATCTCACGCTCGAAGAACCGGTAGTCCCAGGCAAGCTCGATCCCATCAGCGACGTTCTGGCCGAGCCTCGCCAGGTTCTCCCTCGCATCGGCGGCCGGCTCCCATCGCTCCTCGTGCGCCGCCGCGTACTCTGAGTGCAGCGCCCGGATGATCGCTTGCTTGTCCTCGAAGTGGTAGTACAGGTTCCCTGGGCTGATGCCGGCGGCCGCCGCGATGTGGTTAGTGCTAACCGCCGAAGCGCCGCGCTCGTTGAAGAGCCGGCGGGCCGCGTCCATGATCCGCTTGGCTGTCCGCTCCGACTTCTTTAGGGGTCTCGTGGCCATGTTAGAATAGTTGCTCTAATTAGAGCAGATACGCTAATAACAAATCAAGGCCAGCCTGAGCGAGATAGAGCACCTGCCCGGTGAGTTCCAAAGGAGTTATCAGCAATGGGAGATTGGTTGGAGCACATTCCGCTCGCTCCCCGGGATCGCGCGTCGCGCCGTACTGCTAGATCTTCCTCGGCCTCGGCGCCCTGTTCGGGGGAGGCCAGTTCATCCTCGCGCCTGACGGCCACCTGCTCGGGATGACGACCGGGCAGTTGGCGGGGACGCCGTTCCGCTCGGACCTGGTACCCGGCATCATCCTGTTCGTCTTCATCGGGGTTGCACCACTGCTGGCCGCGGCGATGACAGTCCGCTGGCAGGCGATCTCCCCCGTTGCCGCTATCGCGGTCGGCTTGACGCTGATTGGCTGGATATCGGCCGAGATGGTGATGCTCGCCGGAATCGGCTCTCTTTTTTGGGCCTTCTACCTTATGCTCGGCACTTGCATCGCGGCGGTCGGCGTGACTTGGTGGCGTTCCTCGCCCTCGGAGAAGGCACCGCTGGCATGATCTGGCGCTACCTCATCGCGGCGATTCTCGGATTGCATGGCGTGATTCATGCGATTGGTTTCGCGGCCACCTGGCGACTGGGTCAGATCAACGCCATCTCGACCACGCCAACCTTTCCATCGGGCCTCGGTTCTGGCACCACACTGGTGCAATTCCTTGGCCTGCTCTGGCTGCTCCTGGCGGTGGCGTTCGTCGGGGCGGCGGTAGGGGTGGCATCAGGCGCCGGGTGGTGGAGGCTCCTCGCCGCTGCTGCGGCGGTTCTCTCGCTGGTCCTCTGTTTGGCTTGGTGGAACGACGCGAAATTCGGCCTCGCTATCGACATCGCTATCTTGGCTGGGCTCGCAATAACGACTTGGGTCGTCCGTCCAGCGTTGACCTAGGGGAGATCGGATGATGCCGCGAGACTGGAAACCCAGATGCAGGTTACCGGGGTGACCCGAAACTGAACCGGATCGCTCGCCCTTGGATCACCGGTCTTTCCGTGCTCACGGCGCTCTTGGCCCTGCCAGCCACCCTGGTCGGGATCTTGACGTCCGCCGGTCACCGGCATCACCAGTTCGTATCGCTGCGGGATGAGCTTGTCTCCATTCAGGGCGGCGGGCTCTACGGCCACGAATCAGTGTCAGCGGCGGCGCAGGGTGTTGGGTTGGACGTCGTGACCCTTATCGTCGGAATCCCGCTGCTCTTGGTGGCCACGTATCTGGCACGAACGGGTTCCCTTAGGGCCCAGCTGCTCCAGTCCGGCGCGCTTTTCTACTTCGCCTACACCTACCTCATCTTTGCCTTCGGCGCGGCCTACAACCCGTTCTTCCTCGTGTATGTGGCCCTGTTCTCGGCCAGCTCGTTTGCACTCGTGCTATCGGTATTGTCGATCGACGTCGGCCAGCTCCAAGGTGCCACCGGGTCCCGATTGGCAAGGCGAAGGGTTGGCGGGTTGCTGATAGGCATCGGCGTCATCGTTCTCCTCCTCTGGCTCGGCCGCATCCTCCCGTCGATCTCCTCAAACAGCGCGCCTCCAGGGCTCGAGAGCTACACGACACTGGTTGTCCAAGCCGTTGACCTTAGCCTCATCGTTCCGCTCCTGATCGTCGCCGGCGTTCTGCTGCTGCGGCGTCACCCGGTTGGCTATCTGCTGTCGCCGATCCTGCTGCTGTGGGCCACGACGTTTGGCCTGGCCCTAATTGGCATCCAGATCGCCGCGGCCGCCGCCGGGATCCAACTTGTGACTCCTGTGCTCTTCTTCGCGGTTTTAGTCGCCGTGGTTGGTGGAGCGGCCACCATCCATCTCTTCATTAACATTTCTTCCGTGTCTTCCAACCGGTGACAGAACGATGAGCGCATGAAGCAGCGCCCCCACCACGCGATCGCGCCCCACGTGTGGCTGGACACACCCCTAATCGTTGAAGTGCTCGGCATACACTAACTCAGAGAGAAGAGGAAGCATGCAGCCAAATGCAGAGAACGTGGTCTTCGGCACCGGACCCCTGGGACTCGCCGTCGCCGGCCGGCTGATGTCGTCGGGCCAACCAGTCCGACTGGTCAATCGAAGCGGGAAAGCGGATGCGCCGCAAGGGGTGGAAGTCGTCGCCGCCGATGTGACCGATCCGGCGGCCGCTCGGAGGGTTTGTGAGGGAGCGGCCATCGTGTTTCACTGCGCCAGTGGCCCCTACGGTCGATGGACGCAGACCCTGCCGCCCATCATGAACGGCATCATCGACGGGGCGACCGCGTCCGGGGCCAGACTGGTGTACGGCGATAACCTTTATGCGTACGGGCCGGTCGACGGTCCCATTCGCGAGAACCTGCCCTATCGACCAATCGGTCCCACCACCCGTGCTAGAGCTCAGGTGGCGACCACGCTCATGAACGCGCACGCGGCTGGCACGGTGCGCGCGACTATCGGCCGGGCGTCAGATTTCTACGGTCCACGCGCCCGGCAGTCCAAGGTGGGCAATGGCGTGTTTGCCCGGGCGCTTGCCGGGAAGCCGGCTCAGACCGTGGGCGATCCGGACACGCTCCACACCTACACGTTTATTGACGATTTCGCGGCGGGGCTCCTGACCCTGGCGCAACGGGACGAGGCCCTGGGAGAGGTCTGGCATATCCCCAGCGCCGAGACCGTTACGACGCGAAGGTTCATCGAGATGGTCTTCGAGCAGCTCCAGCGGCCGGCGCGGCTGCAGACGGTCCCGAGGCTCATGATCTCAACGCTCGGTCTCTTCATCCCTGCGATGCGAGCCGTCAAGGAGACGCTCTACCAGTCGGAGCGCCCGTGGGTGGTGGACCACAGCAAATTCGCCCGAGCGTTTGGGAGCCGGCCGACCCAACACGAGCAGGCAATTCAAGAGACTCTCGCCTGGTGGCAAGGCAAGCCAACCGTCGCCGTTGCTCAATCCTGAGCATCACCGTCCAGGGAAATATCCACCCCGACGCGCGGGCGATACAGATGACACCGGCCTGCCGCACCAACACGTCAATGCGAGCGATGCCGGGGTGAGCAGCCCAGTTGCTATGGCGGCCTTCGTCCAGATGATCGCGCGACTGGACGAACTCTTGATCGCTCCTTAACAGCCGCGGCCTTTGGCCTTGTCTACCGATTCAGTGAGATCGATTGGCGGCTCGAATCCACTTCCACCACCTAGCGCTGGAGCCCGGCGTAACCTTCTTCCTCATCGTTTATCCCACACCCATAAGCGGTGGCCGGTACGACCGTCAGTCGACACCGACAACCTGGAAGACGATAACTTCACTTCGGCCCTGAGCGTCGACCTGGTACGCGTAGCAGCCGGGCGTGGGAATGCGGACATCGGACGGCAGGTTAGCCCATCCCGCCTCGGACGCAATCTCCCAATGCAGTGTGAAGTCAGGGACATCACCCTCCCCAAAACCGATCCATTGCTGGCTATTGATCGGCCCATCGATCTGTTGGCCGCGAATCAGCACGGTTCCCGTAACCGCTGGTTTCGCCATCCAGAGCACTTTTGAGTGGGCCCATCCGTTCTTGTAGTGGGACTGGTTGTACGACTGGCTGTACTTGAGTGAACCTCCCGTCATTTCGGCCATCAGCGCGTAGATCGGCCCGGATCCCACCGCTGGCCCACTGCCGAACTCGGGCGAAAGGGTGTGCGCAACCTGTTGCGAGCTCACTGGGCAAGTGGCGCCTGGTGAGAGCATCCGAAGATCAAGAGAGTGAAAGATGATGAGCTCGGTAAAACCGAGTCCGTCCACCTGCCAGGCGTAGCAGCCAGGGGCGGCGACATAGGTCCCGGTCGGCCATATCCGCCAACCGGATGGCACATTCGGGAAAGTGGAGTGCGACTCCAGGAGGTCCAACTCCTGCATCAAATGGTCGCCGTCTACGGTCTTTACCGGCGCGCCGCGATACTTATTGTCAAAGGTCTCCAGAAGGAACTGGCCGGCGCCGTCGATTCGGCCACCGCGGATCCTGATCGGCCCCGAGTAGCTGGGGTCGGCACCGTAGGCCACCTTGTTCGAATGCGCCGGGTCGCTGCGCACGTTCTCGCCGCTGAGCACGTACACGGGACCACTTCCCAACCCCGTCCCCAACCCGGGGCCAAGCTGCCTTGGGGCTGACACTGGACAGGCTTGTCCGGGTCCAAGGTGGGGCAGTTTCAGCGGAACTTTGCTGAGGGCTGCGAAAGCAGTTCCAGGAGCCCCAGGCCTGGGTGTCGCCGGAGCAGTACTTGTCCCGGGAAGGGTCCAGCTGCACGCGGCGAGGCTAAGGCCAAGAAGCAGAGCAGCAGAGACCCGCCTGGCCATCTGACAGTTCTACATCGCCAAGCTCGGTTTGGTTCCTTACAGGCGGCGGTCCCAGCCCTGGCGTCTGTTACGTTGTCAAGCCGCCATGGCGCGGTTTTGACACTGGAGCTAGACCTGAGGACTGAAGGACATAGGTTAAGCGGCCAATTGCCACGGCAGAAGTGCAAAAGTCGACGCGGCATAGACTGGCGTCTGCTGAGCGGCCGCTATACATCTCCCGAGAATCCGGTTAGCCTCTCACTGATTGTTGTGCCCCGAGGTCCCGAACTCTCTGAATATGACCCCGATTGGCCGCGGCGGTACCTCGCTGAGGCAGAGCGCGTCGCCCACGCGCTCCGATCCGTGCTCGTGGCGATCGAGCATATCGGGAGCACATCCATTCCCGGGCTAGTCGGCAAGCCGACCGTAGACATCATGGTTGGCGCCCGGGAGCTGGATTTGGATGCCGATATCTTTCGTCGAATGGAGCGAATCGGGTACGAGTTTCGCGGCGAGATGGGAGTGCCAGGCCGGCGTTATTTCCGCAAGGGACCTACCTACCCGAGAGAGTTCAACGTCCACCTCGTCGAGTGGGGTGGTTCGCTGTGGCACGACAACCTTCTCTTCCGTGACTATCTCCGGAGCCATCCGGACGCCGCGCGGGAGTATGGAGCACTAAAGCGATCGACTAGCCTGTTGTCCGGACCAGGATCGTACGGTGATAGGAAAGCGCCGTTCATCGAGCAAGTTATGCAGCGCGCTCGCGATTGGGAGGCGGGCCGCCCGCCGGTCGATGCCTAGAGATCCCGTGTCGGCCCGAAGACTTTCGGCTCAATCGTTACAGGGCGAGAAGGTGTCGATAGCCCTATCGTTGGGGAATCAAACTGACAATTACCGCACCAATGGCCAACAAACCGACGAACCCGCCAATGGCAATGAAAAAACGTGCGTAGTGGCGCCTGGCGGCGGCTCGATCAATTTCTGCGATTGGGTCAGGGTCGGGTTGCCGTCCAAAGAGACGCCCGAACACCTCGTACTGCTTGGTCATATCCATCGTAAAGTCCCATGGTCCCGGGAGCCCTTCACGCTTCTTTAACGTCCTCCGCCATCGAGATGTTGCTGGCCACGCCAGCAGAGCACTTATAAGTCCAACCGTCCAGCAGACTACGGCGCCACCGGCCAGCGCGAGGAAAACGACCGTACGAGCGGTCGATGAATGCTGCCCACTTGAAGGCTGAGAGACAGAACCTGACGCCCCATAAACAACCCCGGGCCCAGAAAGCGCAGCCCATAGAATGAAGCCGGTCCCGGCGCACAACCCGACAGCGCCCCAAATGACTTGAACCCATCGGGGAACCTTGGGCGGAAGCCATTGGCGCGGCAAGCCGGCAACGTTTGCCAATCCGCCCAAAACCATCAACGCACCGACGCCCATGATCCAATACCCGGCCCAGCCAAGGGAGCCGTCAGGGTTTCTCAGTTCCAGGTTGGCTCGGACGGACGTCAACTCCATTGCCCCTCCCCATGGTCGTGCGGCGAGCTCGGAGTCTCTCCGAATCTCACCTCGCTAGTAGTGCCTGAACACCAGCAACCACCATGACGAATCCAACCAGCACAGTCACGAGTCGAGGGATCCACCATCCCCTGACGTAGAACGGCACCAAACCGTGTGTCTTGGTGAACGCGACCCACGCCTTGTTGAAGATGAGTAGACCAGCTCCAACCAGGATGAGGAATACACCCCAAACTTTGACAGCTGTCATGGAACCGCTGCATGAGCAGTCGACCTAACACACATTGGACGCCTCAGTATTTCAGCACGAGATGTCGTCCCTCACCGATCCATGCGAGACTAATGGCGATCGATACGATACGAGCAAATCGCGGGCTTCGATACACGAAGACGCCCACCTTCTCCCGTAGTACCATCGTTAGACGCGTGCAGATCCCATTGAACAGCAGCGTGAGAGTTCCTCCGACGATCAAGGCGACACCCAACAGTTTCATCAGATACGTAGCCTGCGACTCTCACCGCGGCCTTATCCGATGAATTCTCGATACCCCAGCACCGCGTCGACTCCAGATACTTTCGTGGGGCTGTCGCTTTCGATGAGACCGCATCGACGGCGTACGGCCGACTCGAGATCCCAGCCCCATACCCTCTACACTAGCCGCGCCGCACAACCTTGACCACCCCGAATCTCCGGGCCCGCCAAAGCGCTCGGGAGGCTACGGCCGAGGGCGGCCGGACGCTTTCTCAACTAGGTCGCGGGCCGGTTCCAGCCTGGTCCGACGTTTTCGCTCCTGCCGATCGCGCAGGTGCCGTCGGCTCGGGCGGAGATATGCCAGCTAGTGCAAAGACTCGGCGATCCGGATCATGTCAGCTTGGCTGAGGCGAAGGCCGGAGTAACTCATTACATAGGTGAAGCCGCCCCCTTGCCACGACAGCAAGGCCGAGTCAGCCGAGCCGTTCCAGTTCTGCGACTGATCCCACGATCCGTGCGCATAGACGGCGTCGTGGCCGTTGACTTTCACGGTTCGGGCGGCTGAGGCGGGAATCGCATAGCCGCCGCTATGCGCCCCTTGGGCAATCTGAATGCCCATACCGCTCGATTCGTCGCCGACTCGCCCGTAGGAGAGCACGACGCCTGTGTGGTCGGTGGATGCGAAGGCAAACCGGAACACCACGCCCTGGGGAAGGAAGGATGGCTGCGGGATGGGGAAGCCTGCCAACTGCTGAGCCTCCGCCAGGGTAAGTCTGGGCATTTGTTGGCTCCCTCCGACCACCCCTGGCGCCGTTGCTGCTCCAGTTGCTTGGGTCGGTGTTGGAGTGACAAGCACAGTCCCGAACCGTTGCACGAAAGCGAAGCGAAGGAAGTCGCCGACCGCAGCCCGAGCCGGCGTGACCGCGAGAAGCAAGCCGAGAGCCACAGCCGTGACACTCGCGACGATCACGAGCGAGCGCCGTCGCGGTGAGCGTTGGCGCGCGAGTCGCCTGTTGATGTCGAACAGCACCGACGTTCCCTCAGGAATGGCTCTAACGGCGTCGGAGACGAATAGCATCCCAAGCCGACGATCAAACATCTGGTCTTGCATCGGTCTCAATCACCCTCCATTGCGTATGTGGTCCATAGACCGCCGCCATCCGTTTCCAGTTTCTTCCGCAAATGGGCGCGTCCTCTGTGGAGTCGGGTCTTCACGGTGCCCAGCGGCCAACCGAGAGATTCCGCTATTTGACGCTCGCCTAGATCGAGGAGGTAACGCAACGAGAGTGCGGCCCGCTCCTGGACGGGCAGTGACCTAAGCGCTTCAGCTAGCACGATGTGCAATTCGTTTCGGAGGACTTCAGCTTCGGGGTCGTGCGGCTCCGGTCCTCGCCTGAGCAGGGATAGGACTTTTTGGTAGCGGTTGACCCGGCGCGTTATCGAAATGGCGCGGTTAACGACGATTCTGACGAGCCATGGCTCGAATGGACGGTCTGGGTCGCAGCTATCGATACGCTCGAACACGGCCAAGAACGCATCGGCCACGACGTCCTTGGCCGATTCCGGATCTCTTGTGACGTGGTACGCCGTACGGAGCGCACGGAGCTCATAGCGCTCCACCAAAGCCTCTAAGCCGCGTTGGTCACCCCGCTGCAGAGCTTGGACCGCTTCGGAGTCGGTCATCCCTGCTTATTACACGCACGAAGGGGTTCGCAGGTTTCAGCCCAGGGATCTGGGGGCGGCTCCCTCGACTAAGCCGCGCCATGCCTCGACGAAGATGACCTGCTCCGCACCGCCGGCGTTGCCGCCAAACTGCCTTGGGCACGGCGGACGCAATCCAGGTAACCAGCGTGAAAGGGGATTCAATGGGTCGCGGCCGGTTCCGATTCTCTAGCATCTTGGCCATGCCTTGGAATCCATACCTTGAGGAATGGGCCGCTGCGAATGGCTCGCGCGTTCCTGGTTGGATCTGTTGCTCCGAGCTGGGTACCGACCCGTCGGAGTACCGAATGATCGCGTGCTGGAAAGAAGACGAGAACAGCAGGCTGCAGATCAGAGACCATCTCAGCCGCAAGTACGCGTTCGGAGTCCCAGGGAATGACGCGCTCGACTGTCTCGCCCGGTACGGGCCCCTCGTCGAAATCGGTGCCGGCACAGGATACTGGGCTCGTTGCCTGCGCGAGCGAGATGTGGATATCGTCGCCTACGACATCATGGGTGAGTCATGGCGCTCCTGGTTCCGTCCATCCATCGTGACGGAGATTCGACATCGCGGCACCCGTGCGATTGTGGCTCGGCCGCATCCGCAGCGCGCGGAGCCTGTGCTCTGGACGGAGGTCCTGCAAGGCGGTCCGGAAGTCCTTCTGCGCCATTCTGAGCGAACCCTCCTACTGTGCTGGCCGGATCCCTGGAGCGGTTTTGACGAAGCCTCGCTGCTCGCCTACCCGGGCGAGCACGTCGCGGTGGTCGGGGAACCGGGCGAGCAAGGTCCTGGTAGTGAGGGCTTTCAGGCGCGGCTACAGTGGTCCTGGCGGCGTATCGAGGCAGTACCCGTCCCTCGATGGCATTCATCCGAGGACCGGTTATTTGTCTACGCGCGCCGCTGAGGCAAGTCTCCAGACGGAAGCCTTTGCTACCTCGACCATCGTCCAGATGATCGCGCGACTGGACGAAGTCCTCATCGATTCTTAACAAGCACCACCCGGGCGGCCAAAGGCGGTGTTAGGTTGCGGACAATTGGGCAAATGGATGTATACCGCGAACTGGTGCAGGATCGAAAGTCCGCGCTGAAATGCTGAAGCACGCGAAAATCCCGCGGCGGACACTGGAGTGGATCGCTCAAACGATCGGTTCGCGCTACAGCGTCCTTACCGTGGTCTGGATGGGCAGAAGCTCCACCGAGATGCACGCCGTGGACATCGTCGACGAGTCTGGTCAGATCCGGCGACTCGCACTGCGGCGGTACGTTGATGTCAATCGCCTCGATAGCGATCCGTGGTATCGACCAGAACAGGAAGCCGAGGCGCTGAGGATCTTGGCCGAGGTGAACGTTCCCGCGCCCCGGCTCGTTGCCGAGGATGTAGAGCCCAAATGGTGTGACGTGCCGACATTGCTGGAGACGCGAATCTCAGGGCGGCCAGTCCGCCGACGCCTTGCCAACTTTGACGCATACCTTCAGGAAGCGGCAGCGGTTCTGTGCCAAGTCCACGCCGTCACCCCCGTCCGTATCCAAGCGCTGCCCACCTATGCGCCCTACGAGCCTTTGCCGACCCAACCGATTTTGGGATGGTCTTCACGGTCGGCCCTTTGGGCGCGGGTCCTCGACGTTCTGGGCGGACCGGCACCTCACGATGAAGGCCGCTTTATCCACCGCGACTACCATCCTGGAAACATCCTCGTGGCCAAGAGTCGGATCGCCGGGATCGTGGACTGGCCGACGGCCTGCAGGGGACCCCGGTCGATCGACTTGGCGCGCATGCGTCTCAACCTGGTGGGGGATTACGACCTCGCGTCCGCGGACCGCTTCCTTGCCCTCTACAGCGACCGCGCCGGCTCAGACTTTGTGCATGAGCCCTACTGGGATCTCGTTGACGCAATCGACCTGCTACGAGACGAAGAACCCCCGCGGACACGGCGGCAAGCTGCGACTTGGGAACGATTCGAGCAGTGGGTTGGAAGGGTGTTGGCCAAGCTGAGGTGATCCGTGGCGCTGCTGCGTGCTGCTGGTCAGCACGTCTTAAGGAAACGAAGAATCCGTCCCCTTGATCGCTTCTTAACACCGCGAACTAGGATGCGTTAGCCACGACCTACCGGTAGTCAGGTGGAAGGATTGGCGTTCGAATCAATCTCTATTTCGTTGACTGCATTCGGGCGTTCGGAGGCTACGAGGGCTTGGGCGTCGCGATAGCAATCAGAACGATGCCACCAATCAGCACGATTCGCGCACACCGCAAGCCAAGCCCGGCTGACCAGTGCCTCCGAGCTACCTGAAGACCCCCATAGCCGAGGGTCGCCACCAAAGGGCCCAAGGGCAACAAGCGAAAGACGAGCACCCACATTGCCTGGTCTGCCTGCGGGGTCTGCGCGATCCCATCGGCAGCGGTTTCCGAAAACATTAGGCCCAGGAGCCAGCACAAAACGGCTGCTACCCACCAACGGGCCAGCCGAGCGACAAGAGACCTCTTTTGAACTGCATCGGTCATGGCTGTATAACGGCTGTGTCATCGATTAGCTACACGGGACCGCCACGGAGTTATGCCGTCAGAGAGATGGCTCGCTCCGCGAGCCCAAGACCCGCAAGTAGCTGCCGCAGCTCCTATGCGGCCCGGGAGTCTCCAGCCTGCAGGGTTGTCAAAATAACGTCGATCAAGTAATCGACGTCATTCCAAGCCGCTAGACGACTCAGCAGAATCACGGCTGCGAAGGCTCCGGGTATTGCGAGTACTGACCAGCTCGAAAATGCATTCCCTGCCGCTCCAAGAGCCAGGAAGAACGCGACGATGCCGATACCGAGCCAGAGGCAGCGCAGTCCGCGCGGCCCTCCGATGCGAAGGACTACATTCGTTCCATCTTGCTCAGGAACGAACGTTCCACGAGCCCAAGTTTCGAAGAGCATTCGGGCCATTGCCAGTTGAGGCGGAAAGCCGATAGGAACTCTCTTGGCGACCTGAAACCCTCTCGAATTGACGGACCCTCGAAGAGGCTGTCTCGCTAGAGCCTCGGCCGAAAACGCGTCGCTCATACCAATGGATGACCATTGTTGCTCGGCGACCCCCATCGACCCGTACCCTATCCGCCCGGCAAGGCGCTGACCACACTGGTCTGCCGGCAAGGCCGTTTTGAGGACACGGAAGCAGGCTGCCGGGACGATGGAGTCGGCTAATCGCCGGTGCATCAGCGCCATAGGTGCGTCGTGTCTAAGTCTATGTTGCCCGTCTCGCATCAATGCGGGCAGGAATTCGGCTGGAGGAAATCAACCTCGTCTTGGACGGCCACGTAGGTACCCTTTGAGTCGGTCACGAGAACCGTGGGGAAAGGGAGCTCGGTGGATGCGGCAATTGTTCCGGTACGTGGATCGGCGCAAGCGACTCGCTGCGCACCGCCATCGACAAACCACACGCTGCCTGCACCCACGACGACGCTGACTCCATTGGTATGTCCAAATTGTGACGGTATGGGAAGCAACGCGAGGTTGGAAGCACTCCGGTGCTCCACTTGCCCCATCATGCCGGTCGCATACGCAACCCAGACTCCATCCGCCGACCCTACAACGTGGGGCCCACCCAGGCCGGCGCCACCCGTTGGCGCGGAAGCCAGTCGTGCTCCGGTATTGCTATCGAGTTCGACGATCTGATCCTGGTTGTCCTGGGATGACGTCGGTTCGATGCCGACATACAGGTGCTGTCCAGACGGGTCCAGTGAAACACTGGTTACCGTTCCCGAAAAGCTGACGGTCGCCAGGATCTTTCCGGTAGCGGGGTCAAGGCGATAAATCTGCTGGCCGTAACCCAACCAGAGGAGTTTCGAGGCGCCCGTGAGCTCCGGCAGTCCGAATACGCCTGGGCCCGGCCGGCCCGGTACCCAGGTTCGCGACTTCACTTGCAACGTTACGGGATCCACCAAATCCATCCAATACTTATCGACGGTCGGACCTCCGCTCATGCCTCCGACAACCCAGAGCCCTGCATCCACTCGGAGCAGCTGGAACCCTCCCGCGAAGGGCCCGTTGGTGACGACCCGCCCGGTTGTTCGGTCAATCCGTGCAAGCGTCGTCTGCGACGTGTCGTGCGGGTTGTTCGCTGTTGGGGTGTAAAGCGCGAAAACTGCTGAACTATCGAGCGCCATTCCGTAGTACAGCTGACCAGCAAGGGGAACCCGGCGGGTGATCCAGCTCGACAAAGGTGTTGGAGAAGCCGAAGCTGTGGGCTGCGCTGAGGGAGAGAACAGCACGGTTGGCGTGGGCTTCGCGGTAATCCGGTTCGCCTGCTGTCGGGCCATCCGCAGCCCGACCACGGCTCCGATGACAAGGAGGGCTAACGCCACGCTGGCGAGCACCGGCTGCAGCCAACTAACCTTGTGGCGCGCCTCAACTGCCCAGGGGGGAGGCGACGATGGTGCTTCGCTTCCTGCTTCTTGATAGAAAGCCGTCAATCGGTTAATCAACCGCTCGCGCCGGTCCATCATCCCTCCTCCACCATTCGGCCTGCCTCGGCGTCGCCGAGCTGCCGTTGAAGGCGGTCAAGGGCGCGGTGTAGCCAAGTTTTTACCGTCGGCTCTGGTCGGGTCAGAATCTGTCCAATCTCGGGGAAGCTGAGTCCCTGTTCAAATCGAAGAACGAGGAGGGCACGGTCTCGAGCCGGCAACGCCACCAGAGCACGTCTCATCTCATCTCGTTGCAAATTGCGCAGCGCCGTGTGTGCCGGATCTTCGCTGGGCGTCGGCACCAATCGCTCCTTAAGGGCTGTTAGAAACGCCCGTTTGTGGTCGATTGCTAGGTTTACGGCTACTTTCATAAGCCAGGCTCGAATATTGGCGTTTTCCCCGAGCCGCTCTCGGCGCTGCCAGAGTCGAAGAAACGCATCATGTGTAATCTCCTGCGCGACATCTCGGTCGAAGATGACGAGGAAGACCGTCCGGACGACGAGCGGATAGAGCTCGCGATAGAGCTTCTCGAACTCGAGACCATCGCCACCGGCTGCTCGCACGCCATCTCCTACTAGTCGGATTGCCTATACAACGGCTGAGGAGTTGGATCGTTTCAACCGCTATCTGATCGGATTAGGGTCATCCGAGCTCTCCGCTCTAAACCGGCCAGTAGGCGTCATCGTTCGGCCAGCACTACGGGTGCTCATGGCATGGCGCCTGCTCGACTATCGGAGTGAGGACTTGATCAACGAACTCCACCGAGGCATGTCGACACGCCGGCGGTCGCCGCTGTACCGGGCGAGTTCCTTCCTGCGGCTGTACACGCTTCTCAAGGTCACTTCGTAATTGAGCGCGTGGCCGACAACGCCGGTGGCTGGCACATGCAGCGTGGCCTCAAAATATTGCCCCGGTACCGGCGGCGTCGCGCCGGCGCTTAGCTGGTCACTAGATCGATCTTCGTCCATGTTCTACCCCCATCGGTCGTCCCCAACAGATCGGCGAATTGCTTGCAGTTTTGCGGCGGCGTCCCGTTGGGGAATACGCCATCGACGATGCCGCAGTTTCCCTCGGAGCGCTCCATGCGTCCCCACCCAGCCTGGCCATTAACAAAGTCGACCTCGGACGTAGGACCGCCGCTGGTCGATACTGCTGACCAAGTCTGACCTCTGTCCTCGGTCCTGAGAATCTGGTTGCGGTACACCGCGATCCAAAGGTTCGTGCTGACGACATCAATCTCCGGTAGTTCCATTGGCGAAGTGCTGAGCGCAGGCAAGGTCTGCTTGGATCTCCATGTTCGCCCGCCATCGCTGGTCACGTAAAAACTAACGGTGAAGGCCTTCTGTGAGAGGAGTTGGACCGGCAAGACCCCATCGAGCCTGTCTGTAAAGGTTGGAAGCTCATAGCCCGGTTGCCAGGTTTCGAATCCGGGTGGTGATGCGAGATGTTCGGACTGCCAGCTGGCGCCGGCATCATGAGTAACGTAGAGTTGCCCGTGGTCGGAACCCGTGTATGTCCATCCGTCGGATGGGCTGGCAAAGCGGATGGGATTCCCCTCAGGGATTGAAAGCTTGACCCAGGTAACCCCTCCGTCGGTCGTTCGGTATAGCTCGGCAAAGGGGCAGGCAGTCGCACAGACCATGACCACCCAGCCATGTTGGCTGTCGGCGAAATCGACGTAGGCTGGTGCCGACCGTTCCGTATATGCGGTGTTCAGGGGTGCAAGCCTTGATGTAGTCCAACTCATCCCACCATCAGCCGTTCTGTACAAGACGAGGCTTCCATTCGCGGCAGCTGCGAGCCATGCGTGAGTGTTGTCTAGAAAGAACGCTCCGCGGATCGACGATGTGGAAAACCCGAGAGGCGTTCGGTTGGTCCAATGCAGTCCACCATCACTGGTTGAGAGAATTTGAGTCGTCGTGATCGCCCAACCGTGGGACCGATTGATCAAGCGCAAGGTGGATGTTCCGACGAAGTGGATCGGAGAAAGACTGGATGATTGAGAGTTTGCAGCGACTGTGGGCGACGGCCGTGGACTCGCCAAGGCATTCGGCACGGAGTGTCGTATGCTCCGCAGAACGGCGCCAAATCCCAGACCTAGGACCACGATCGCCAGCGCCGCGGCCACTTGGAGCCTCCACGAGGGTCGGATAGGCGCCTCGGAATGCGCCCGCACCGCAGCGACGACCCTTCTCTCGAGATCTGGACTAGGCAAGGCGATATCAAGGGCCTCGTGCATTCGATCACGGATCAGGTCTTCGATCATGTAACCGCCTCGCTTACATTGAGCTTGGGTCGTAAGTCTCGAAGCGCTCTATACATGCGGGTTTTTGCGGCTTGTTCTGAAGTGCCGATGATCTTGCCAATCTGATCGAATGGAAGGTCCAAGTAGAAATGGAGCACAACGACCAGCCGCTTTGCGTGAGGAAGCCCGTTCAGCGCCCGACGGAGGTCCGCGCCCTGAGCCAGCCGTTCCTCATCGACGTTGATGAAGACATGTTCGTCCGACACTAAGACAGCCGACCATCTGTGTGTTCGTCGGACGGAGCGGCACTGGTTGGCAACGATCGTGAGGAACCATGGGCCCATGTCGGACCCGGCCCGAAAGTTCCGAAAATTCCTCCACGCCTTCAAAGCTGACTCCTGAACCGCGTCTTCTGCCTCTTCACGGCTCTGGAGCATGGCGAAGGCAAGCCGGAAGCCTGGCTTGACGAGCGGGACCAGCAGATCCTCAAAGCGGTTTCGATCGCTTTCCCGGTCATCAGCCGTCACCTCGAGGTCGTCCCCCCATTTGGCGTCAACTGTATATACGCTCGGAAGGGCAAATCCGTGTCACCTCAGATGGCTGGCATGTCTGAGACGCGGTCGGCCCGGAAAGGTTCCAATTGAGCCCCCGAGACGAAATCGCGCACCGGCCCTCAGCCGGCCTGACCGTCCTCCGACGCCAAACCTCCGACGGCGGGCTCCGGCGCCGCGTGTGGAGGCAAAGGGGCAACGCCTCGGATGCTGTGACGGTTGTCGGCGCCCTGGCCGCCGGAGGACGCCGTTTGAGCTGTTAAGCGAAGTCAAGACTTCGTCCGGCCGCCTCGATCATCCCACCTCATCCAGATGAAGGTCGAGACGAAGAACGAAATGCTCACCACGCGCGGGATTTTGGGCTCGATTTACTGTAGCCAATTTTGTAGCCAACCCGAAGGAACACCTGAGACCATATGGAAGCGTTACGAATACATGGAAAGCCCAAATCTCAAGTTGAATTCAATTGCCGTCTGATTTGTAAACAGCGGGTCAGCCGCGCCAGGGCCGGTCCTGTAGATCGGGATTTCGGCACCGCAGATTAGCTGATTAGCGACAAACTAGCAACGCCTCGAGATCGACGGCCTGCGAACCCTCGGGAGCAGAAAACGAATCCTCCTACTTCACCATCCTAGTCCTGATCTAATTTCGCTCACAATGTCGGTCGAGGCCCGATCGATTAGCACTGGCCTCGCGATAGGAGTATCTGGCTGATTCCGCACTCTCTCCATGACGGCATTAAATTGCTTATCCGCTGTCAAGAAGTAATCGCGTCCTACGGCGAAACCCACATGATTAAGGTCCCCCCAATTACCCGAGTCGACCTTCAAATGAGACTGGAAGAAGTCGAAGAAACCGTACACGCGCTCGAGTATCAGCGCGTCACGGTCGGCTTCGACCAGCCAGAACGTCATCCACGATTCCAATTCCAACCGCTCTGGTATCAGATATTCCGCCAGCCAATTGCGCAACTCGAACGAGCCGGGCGATGGATTGAAGAAGCTGTTCCACCATGTCGAGGCTGCGGACTGCCGCCAATATGCCTCGGCCTCTGAAACCCTGTCGATCATTGGCTGTAGCCGCGCCGACATTGCTTTGCTCAGAAGGGGGCTTGCAACCGGCCCGGCTTTCATGGCCTGTCGCCGAAGACGCTGGAGTTGCATGGCGTCGCCGACATTGTGGTAGACGAACGCTTCCATCGCTCTTGGGTTGTCAGGGAGGGCTGCGGGGTCCGCTTTTAAGCGCTCCCAAATGGAATGGTGCAGGATTCGCAGGTCATGCAGGTGCGTGTGTCGAGGCTGGGGTAGCAACCACTCGTGATGCTGGTTGCGGCGGAGCTCATTTATCACTGGTACGACAAGGCCATGCAACATAGGATCTACTTCGCGAGTACGCGCTACCTGCAGAATGGCGCGCACGAATCGCCCTCGCGTTGCCGGATCGGGAATACGCCAGGCCTCGACTAGATTCTGCATCGAGGCAAAGACGACCGCGCCCCTCTGTTGGAGCAAGGCCTTGATCCTGTTGCCGGCACTCTGCTGGGCAATCGGCTCTATGACGCTGCTGTCAAGGTAGAGCTTGATCACAGGCCGCATCTGAGCTACTTACGCACGTTGGACTAAGCGCTTCGATCATCCGAATGGCTCCGACTGCTGTGGTCGCCCAGGCACGAGATTCTCTTAGAGAACGCGGGACCACGCCGACAGGGCCCCGAGACTCGAATCCTGCGGTGGTCCGAGCCGTGGTGGACAGCCTCGCCTCAAAGCTAGATGCAATCCTAGTGACGGGCGACCTCCAAGGACTGGAGGCAGGCGACTCGGCGAGGCGCGCTCCCCGAGCATTGGGGGAGGTTTTGGCCCAAGAGATGGCGGAGCTCGGTGAGCACGGCCCTGTCCCCGGCGCACAGCGAACCGGAGTGATCTTGACTGAGCGGGCTTTGTTTAGGCCTGAAAGAGCGAAGCCCGGTAGCGGGGGGCTTTGCCACCGAGCTTCCCGAACGTCGAACGCGTCTCTTACTTGGCGGCTGCGTTTTTCCTCCTGGTACGAACCGCCTTGCGGCTGGCGGCTGGACTGCGACGCCTCTTAGGATTGCCGTTGCCGCTCGCGTACCAGGTCAGGAACTTATCTAGCTCGCTGTCGGGAAACGAGAGCTTGACGCTAACTGTCCCGTTGGGCGCGGTCTCCATCGACTTGATTTTTACTGGCACTTGGTACCACCTTCCTTTGAGGCAAGGTTAGCGGACATTCCACGCGGGGCGGCGTCAGCGCTAGAGGCGTGGAGTTGCAGACGCGGAGGCGTTTACGGCGACCAAAGCGAGGCAGTTCATCACGGCGTGGAAGGTATACACATAGCGTCCTGGTGGCACCGGTCGAAGCGCACGCCACTGGCGCACCGGCTCCGCGTCCTATGGCAGCCGCGTAGCTCCAGGTTCGCTAACTCAGAGCCCGTCCCGGACCCTTCGAGGCGGTTCGGCTATGCCGGACGGCTCTGGACAGGAACGGGAATCGAGAGCATAGTTGTGCACGGAGGGACGGGGGCTGGCCAGACCGTGAAAAAGGCGACTCTCATCGGTGTCGCCGCGCTCCTCTTGGCCGCTTGCGAGACCGGTACGCCCCAGACTGGCGCAGGGTCGACTGCGGCCACGGGCGGCACTGCCAGCACGGGTGCCATCGCGGGCACGGCTGTTTGGGCGAATATCGACTGCGGCGTGGTTCCGTTCGCTGGCTGCGCTCCACCACCTGTCACCGTAAACGTGAAGCGCTCGGACGGCACGCCAGTCACAACGTGGCATGGCGCAGAGGGCGCTTATCGGGTTGATGGCCTGGCGCCGGGGAGCTATTCCGTCGAGGTCTACACCGACGCGCCGGGTGACGCTGGAGGCGCCTTCGGTTCGCCGGTGCCGGTCCAGGCCGGAATCACGACGCCCAATATCGATGTGGTGCTTCAACCTCCCGCCGCACTCTGCCTACTCGTCTATCAGGGCCACGATGCGACGGTGAGCTTCAACGGTCCTGGCGCGAACGACTGGTGCTCGAAGGTCACCCAGACGGATGGCAACTGGTTTAAGTCCACCGCCACGGCGCCCGCCGCTGGGCTTACATCGATTTGCTCCGGTACGAGCCACGCCGGAGTCGTCTGGGGCGTTTTCGATAGTGGAGGCCAGGTTTACGGGCGCCAGGGCTGTGCGCTCGTCAATCAACTGTCGGCACGTTGAGCAACGACCCGCCGTTCCCTCCCCCCGGGTATCGCCCGACGCCGGCTGCCACCGGTGGCGGTGGGACCGGCGGGCGTGGCTGGTGGATGGGCGGGGCGGTCCTGGTGCTCGCCCTCGGGGCCGCATGGTACTTCGGCGTATACGACACCGCCGAGGGGAAGTGCAACCGTGGCGACCTCGGTGCATGCCTTGTCGTCTATGCCAAGCAATCGGCAGAAGCGTCAGCGAGCGCGGCGGTGGTATCGGCCAGCGCGGCTGCCGTCGCTGCAAGCGTCCAGGAGAGTGAAGCCGCTGTCGCGGCAAGCGCGCAGGCGTCAATTGCCGGCATGCCAATCAGTTGCACGGTCGGGCCAGGGGATGGTTCGCACAACGTTCGGATCACGGTTCGGTCATCAACGGCCGAGCAGAGCATATGCCAACAGCTCGTGCAATCCGGATGGGCAGCGGCCGCAGGTGTTGACGGTGCGACCCAGGTGTGTCAAATGCCGTGGTCTAACACAGACATCATGACCGTGACCGACACAGGTGGGCAAATATATGGGCAGCAGGACTGCCAAACTCTCAGCGCTGGCAACCTGCCGAGGTGGCAACCCTGAGCCAAAGGACCAAGCGCGCCACTGCGATGCAGGTTTAGGCGGTGGACGCCGAAACAGCACTCTTACTGCTATTTGCGGCTGCCGTGCTGTTTGTCGTCTTTAGCACGAGGGTCAAACGCCTTCAGCCCTATCGGGACATTCTCAGGGGGTTGCTGTTGGCAGGCGCTGTCGCAGGTGGACTCGCTTGGTATTTCTTGGTCTATGACACGGCAGAAGGCAAGTGCAACAGAGGCGACCTGGGGGCTTGTGCTGTCGTCGCTGCCCAGCATGCACAACGTTAGGTTGGCTAAGTGAAGGTCGAGGTCCGAGCTGTCGGCCTCAAGACGATGCGGGAGAAGAAGGGCCTTACCCAGCGCAAGCTGGCTCACGATCTCGGCATCTCCCAGAATTACATTCCCGCCATCGAGGCCGGCACCCGCCGTGCCGGCCCGAAGCTTCAGGAGCAACTCGTCAAATATTTCGCCTGCCGGTTCGAGGACCTGTTCCAGTTGGTGTTAGTCGATGGCGAGACCGGGCGCGAGCAAGTGTTGGAGCCAAAGGAGAAACGATCATGACTTCGGAAGAGCAGCCCGGAGCCGTTGGCGCAGCGCTACGTCGTGCCGAAGAGATCTATGCCTCACTGCCACCACTGCAGGCGCTCGTCGTGGCGATTCCATTCGTAGACGCCGGATTGCCTCTCGACGCCGTTCATAGGCGAACTCCGGGTCTCGACCGCCATGCAAAGCAACAATCCCGGTAGCTCGTTCGCATTCAGATGCTGGCGGAGGGAGAGGGATTCCAGTCGGAGTTACCAAGGCTATGCTTGGGAAGTTGATGAGGGCTTAGCCCACCCAGATCGCGTCTTGGAGCCCAGTCTCCTCAGGAGCTCGCGGAACTCCGCTCGCAAGGCGCGGAGCCCGTTTTGAGTCACGGCGCCGCCCATCAGTTCGGCTAGCGACCATCTGAGCAGGCGTCCCTGCCGCGCGAAGTAGATGGCCGCCGAGTCGATCTTGTACTGATCCTCATAATCGAGGAGAACGTAGCCAAGCAGCTGGGCGAGCGTCTGGACCAGGCCGCGGCCGGGATCGACGGTGCACTTGACCTCAACGAGACATGCGTCGACGATGAGATCGGCGTCGGCAGCCATATCCGCCGAGCCGACAAAGGTCGAGTTTAACACTGCGGGCAACTCTAGGAACCCATCCGAGGCGGTGGTGTCAACGAACTTAGCGGTCAGGGCACGCATGTCTCGAAGCCAGGCAGGCCGCGCGGTGGCGAGGAGATCCGCTGACGTGGCGCATACCCTCGGCTCAATGAATGGCCGAGGGATGACAGCAGCCCGGAAGACGGCATCGAGATTAGCGAGCACAAGGCAGTAGCGTGCCAACAGCTCTTCATTCGCATCGTCAAGGCGCCGATTCACTGGATTCAGGGCGTACACGGCACTATCGAGCCCGGCCATGAATTCCTGTACGGCGTGCAACATGGGGACTGGCACCTCTGCTATCTCCATCCCCTCGTCGCGCAGAGCCTGAATATCGAGCACCACGTTCGTACCCAGAGCACGGCGCACAAGGCGGCCGTTCGCCAAGACAGCGCCCAGTAACTGAGTGGCCGCTTTACCAGCCAGAAGGTGCTCAGCCGCCGTCACGGCGAAGCTGTATCGGATGCGGTAGTCGAGCGCCGTGCCCACCAGCGCGTGCTCCCAGGACTCCATGCCCGGCTCCGTGAGTGCCTCCACGCCCTTAAGCGGGCCCTGACTGCGACAGGCAGCGTCGAGGATATGTGATCGAGCAAGAATTTCCGGATGGGGCTCCATTGCGCCGTGAGATGACCGGTCAGGGATGCGAGGCGGCCGACGGTGAGGTTGCGCTCAAACGCCCGCTCCAATGGTTTCCGACGGCTGGTGGCTCGTGCCATGCGAATCAGCTTAGCCACACCCTCTGCACCAGCGCTCGTCGTTTGACGACCTCGAGCGCCGGGGCCCGACGACCATTTTGACGGCCAATTGCCGCCGTTTTAGCTCAGCAGGAAGGTCGTTTTCGGGTTAACGGCCGTAGCAGGAGATGTAGACTCACCGCTGAGGAAGGACGAGGATTTTGGGGGCTCGAGAGCGATACGTCGCCGCGATCTTTAAGGCACAATCGGCTAACGGCGGAGTCGTGCGTCGAGCAAGAGAAGGTGTCGATACGTACGGCTCCCTGGACATCGTCATCGCAGAGGCCAGAAAGCGCGGCTTTCACGTGATCGAGACTGGCGGGCAGATCGTCATCCTCTGTCATCAAGGGGCCCTCATCATTCATGTCTGAGGCGCCTGTCGCCGGGCGTCGCATCGGGACCAGCGTTGGATTCGCTATCAGCCTCGCCTTGTTAACGGCTTGCGGCACATCCGGTGGAACGAGTACCCTAGCGGCTGCCTCACCCACCCCAAAGCCCACTCTGGCTGATGTGCGGATCGTGGCGGCCGGACTTGGGGGCAGATCGATTGGCATGGTCCTGAAAGACGTGAGCACGACCTACGCCTACACCGTCAGGTATCAGGCGACCCTCTACGACGCGCAGGGAGCGCAGGTTGGCGTCTTCAGCGTCTCGGAAGCCAACCTCTTGCCGGGAGAAACGGTCGCCGTTGGTGCCGGCGGCGACACCACGGCGCCAGCGGTTCGCTTCGCCCTGACCCCTGACCCGCGGGAGAGCGCTCCGTGCGCCTATCCGATCGTGAACGCGAGCAAGCAGCCCGCCCCCGTCCCGTCTGCACCCGGCATCTGGACGAAGCCGCGCGTGGATCCGAAGTACGCCGGGCAGCAGTATCCGGGTGAGGTCACCGGGACGCTGCAGGTGCAGCCCGCTCGCCAGGGCCTTCAGGCGCAAGCCGTGCTCTATGACAGCGCTGGGCACGTGAGCGGGTTTGAGAGCCAGCAGCTGACGACGGCAGATGGGCCGACACCCGTCCGCATCGTCTTCCGTGAGTCCTTCACCTACAGCGGATTCCCGAACCCTTGGGCACCGGTCGCGCAGGCAACGGTTTCGGCGTATGACGATTTGCGAACGCTGACCGGCGGTGGATTGGGTGAGTGCCAGCGGTTGCAGGGTTCGGCCCCGGTGCTCACTCCTTAGAAGCGTCCGACTGCTAGACTCCGCGCTGAGGCGGGGCATGGCCTTCAGCAACTTCATTTTCGAGACGAGCGTGGAATCGGGCCGAAAGGATTGGCAGCAGGCCAAGTTTTCGAACGCCGAGAAACACTACGATCGCGCGCTCAAGGAAGCGCTCCAGCCGGGAGCATATATCGCTAACACCTACATCCGCTTCGCGGGAGCTCGCCTTTCAAGTAAGAGGGTACGGCGAGGCGGAGTTACGTTCTTTCGCACACGCATCTTTTGGTAAGAATGGAAAGCAGATGCCCGGTCGAGAGGACCCGCAGCGTGACGCCGTCTATGCAATCGACACCCAGGCTGGCCACCTAACACCTGATCTAAAGAACGTGCAAGCTGCTCAGGATTGGCTTGATCGGGCCATGACTCTGATCGGAGAGCCCCCAATTACAGTGCGATTGCTATCTCGGTCCGAAGCACAGTCAATCGGATGGCTGGCGAGTACCCGGACCCGGGCGGAAGCCTTTGTGGTATCGGGAGAACGTGCGATCAACCTTATCGACGTCGGCAAGGAGCCGCTGACGCGATTACTACATTTGTTCCATGAAGCTACTCATGTTCTTTGTCCGACGGAAGAAGCGCACGGTCCAGCGTTCGTACGCGCTTGGATCGACCTGCTTGAGCGATTCCCGCTTTGCAGCTTTGCTCGAGCCCAGATAGTGGACGAGTGTCATCTGCGTGGCGTGCACATCGCACATACGGCCTCTCGATTAGCTGCCGGAGGCGGCGCCGGAGCGGGCACGCACGACCGCTCAAGTCGATGAGGCTTGGGCCAGGAGCGCCGACAACGTCTCAGCATGTTTCAAGAGTTCTTGAATCGGTAGCCGTCGAGCCGGGTACTATCGGTTTATGAACATGCGACCGGCCTTCACGCGACTCCTCACGGCCACCAAGCCGCGCCCTTCGGATGACGCAATGGTGGATGGCCTTGTCGACTTCCTCATATGGTCCGGTTTGGTTTCTCAGTCCGTCGAAAGGCTTCGCCGCGTTCTTCCCCGATGGGCGAGACGCCTGCGGAGTCTCGGATATACGACGGTGCCCCGTCTTGGGTACGCGCGATGGTGGTCACCAGAAGAGGTTCGCGCTGGCAATCTGATCAACCTTTGGATAAACCAAGCCGCGAACAATCAGGCGATGGCGCACAGTTTGCGCAATCTCACGGGCACTCGCGCCTACAAGGTCTGAGTCAGTTTTCCGTCGGTCCTTGACTCGCGGCGACCGTGGTAGCCATGCCTTGCTATCTCGGCATTCACCGCGACTTCGAGGAACTTCGGAGGGCCTGATGCTTCCGCCGGACCACTGGCGAATAAAGGCGTGACTCTTTTCGAAAGGAGCATCGACACCTAGACATTCTGTTGAAACGAGGTGCCGGCAGCGTATGTCTTTAGTGCAGAGTGGATATCAGCCTTCAGACCTTCGATCTCCTTTTCCTTGTTGAGGCCGAAGTATTTAGTGAGGTTGAGGAGTGCCTCGCTAAGTGCATCCGCTGCAGCCATCACCACCAGTAGAAGGACTCGGCCTGGGTATCGCGGGCCATACGAGATCTGTCCCCTGCTCAGTTGAATGATTTCCTGCTGAACACCTACGATGTTGGCGTGCACGGCATCCGAAAATGGCACGTAATAGATGTCGTACCAATCGGAGCGACCGACCAGCTTCATTAGGTCTTGGTCGGAAAGCCCGGTCCAGGTATTGGCACTGCCCAATTTGGCCGCCGGTTTCACGCCACTCTCCTCCTGGTGCTTCAGCGCCTCTTCATCTTTCTTTATCTCCGCTACTTCCAGCTCTTCCGCGCGCTTTCGATCCAGAAAACCTTGCTTGACGAGCGATTCGGCACGTCGTGCGCGCCTCTTCTGAGAAAAGGAGGCAAAGAGCAGCCCGCGAGCATCGCTCTCGGCATCGGCGATAAAGATCAGGTTTACCGCTGCGTTAACCATCGCCCTGGCATGAGGCTGCGCCTCATTTGCATAGCCCGAACGGGCCATCGCCTGAATGCTTCGCGCCAGTTGGACCAATCGGACAAAAATCGCAAAGATAATGAACGGCCCCGGCGATCGACGCGGCTTCCCTCCGGCCTCGGCGGCCAGACCAACGGCTCTCTGCAGCAAGAGATCGAAGGAATTCAGCAAATTGCTCTGATCGATCGGAAACTCCGGAGCCGGAGTCCGTTGAACTCCCACGCTCATAGAGTGGCGCATTTTCGAGATCAACGTTGGGAAAACCCACTGAGCCAGCCAACGACTGTCGCAGGGAACACCGTAGTGACGCCGAGCCGCCCAGGCGGCCCTGGCCACGTTGCGACAGACAGCTGTCAACGCTGCCCTTTAACATAGCCGCCGATGCGGTCGGCACGACGAAGCGAAAGGAGCTCGAAATGACCAGTAAACGGGTCGCCCGCGATGCCTCGAAAATGCTGTCGAATCCAAAGAGCACAAAGAAGGAGAAGGAGATCGCGGGCAGCGCGCTCGAACAAACGAAGAAGCACGCGAAGCGGCAGCCGGGTAAATGACGAGGCTGTAGCCGACTCAATAATCCAATTGGAATTGGCCCAACAGCTACTCGTATCGCTATCCGCCAGCGCACGATCCGCGGCTGCCGAACGAGGCCTCGATCTCGCCACGATCGTCGCGGTACTCGATCGCGCCACGGTCTTGCCAATGGATTGGCGGCTCGATAACACACTCCGCCCTTTGCGCTTGGCCGTATCCGTCCGGGCAACCTCTCTCGTGGGGTTCGGCTCTGTGACTTTAGTAGGCCCGGCCTTCGGCGCCGCCGCCAGAGGCGTCAGAGTGACAGCATTTGCCATCGAGGATCTCGCATCAGGGCTTCCGACGAACCCAAATTGGGGGCCGCTGGGTGATGTGTCTCTGGGCCGGCCAACTGCCGGCTCGGCGCAGTTCAATCCCGAGCAGGACTGGCTCGGTGGTCTCGTCGATTCCATCCAACGAGCCGCTGCGACGCCTCTCATACGGGCGGCGGAAGCCTTTACTCAACACGACGTCGAGTGGCACGAGAGGCAGGAAGAGCTGTCCCGGCGTACATACGCAATTGAATCGCAGGGCTGGATTTGCATGAGCTGCAAGCGCCTTCAGCCCAGCGGTCGAAGCGACTGCACGGCTTGCCACCGGCCGGTCAAGGCTTACGGCGCTCGAATCCGTCTGTCTCGACCGATGCCGCTGGAAGAGGGCGTGGACGTCGTCCTATTTCCGGTTAACGCCCCCGAATCACGGGGATCTGCCGTTAAAGGCAAGCCTGCCGGCCTTGTTTGGCTCGTAGCCCTTGACGAGCATGGGCAACTTACTGACGGCTCAATCAAGCTGCGCCTTAACACGGCCGTTCCTCGTGCTCAGTTGCGTGGCTTTTCCGGACTCAACGCCGGCGATCTGGGCTTAGCCGGCTTAGCGAAGTTGCTTGCCACGCCAGAAGCCTTTCAGGCCCCAACAATCGACACTGAAGAAGCTGGTGAACTCGACCTCAGGCGTGAGCTGAATCGGAGCCAGAAGACTGCCGTTCTTGGGGCAATCAATTTGGAACCTGGTGAAGTGCTTCTCGTTCAGGGCCCGCCGGGGACGGGGAAGACAACTTCGATCGTGGAGACAGTCCGTCTCCTGCTAGAGCTCGAACCTGAATTGCACATCGTGGTGACCTCCCACTCAAATACCGCGGTGGATAGTGCGCAAGAGAGGCTAGCGGACCTTGGCTTGAACATCGTGCGGGTCGCTGACGCCACGAAAGTGGACAAGAAATTTCACGATAGCCTCGTGAGCGCCGATGATCCACGTCTCGACCGAGCTCAGGTCATTCTCGGAACGGTGAACCGCCTGGCTCTGTGCCAGTGGCCGACTGGTATGTTCGAGTGGCTGATCCTCGACGAGGCCAACAAGGTTCGGATTTCTGAAATGGTGCCTATCCTTAGCTTTGCGCAGCGCTGGGTGTTAGTCGGGGACCACCGTCAGTTACCGCCGGTGGTTGACGAGGGTGCCGCAGACTTTCCAGTCGGATCGGACGAGTCTCGGGCAAGTGTAAGGGACGCCAGCTTCTTCGAGCTGTGGTGGGACCGACTTCCAAACAATCGCCAAATGTTAGAGGAGCAGTACCGTATGTCCCCGGCGATCGGGAGCTACGTATCCACCGCTTTCTACGACGGTCGCCTCAAGAATGGACCCGATACGTCGGAGTTCCGCTCCCCGTTGCGCTGGCCATTCAATCGCAATCTCGCCTGGCTCACGATCGCCGGTAGCGAAAAGAAGGGAGCCTCCGGAAGCGTTTCCAATACGGCTGAAATTAAGGCCGTTGGCCGCGTCGTGCGACGCCTTAAGGAGCTGGGCGCGGCCAAGCTTAAGGCCGCCGTAATCGCCATGTACCAAGATCAAGTCAAGGCCTTGCAGCACGAACTTGAACCAATGAAATTGCCCTGGCTAGCGATCAACACCGTGGATGCCTTCGAGGGCAAGGAGGCCGACGTGGTGATCCTAAGCCTCGTGCGGAGCAACGAGGCGCAGCGCATTGGTTTTCTCAAGAAGGCTCAGCGCCTAAATGTGGCTGTTTCCAGGGCTCAACGGCTGCTGATCGTAGTTGGGAACATTGACACGATCACCGGCCATGAGGGTCAAGATCTGTACCAGCCGCTGTTGGACCAGACCAGGCGGGAGGGTCGAGTGGCTGGCGTTGGAGCGCTCCACGCCATGGAGAGAGGGCATCGGCTACGCAGCCATGGCGGCCCTCCCGCACGCCACCGTCGTAGAAGACCTGGTCCGAAGCCATAGACGCCCATCCGCTTCCAACGACGGCAAGAGGATCGGATTACGGTTTGGAGCTGAAGGCGTCCGGCAGTCAGCGTGCCGTTTGGGTTGTTGCACCAAGGGCCGGTGACAGACAGTGTCACCCAGGAGCGGGTAGCCTGTTCAGCAACGAGCAATGCAGTCCAATCCGTATTCCGATCCGGACCCTCTGAGCGGCTCGTTAGAAGGCCCTATATGGAAGCACGCTGGGTCTCCCTCAAGTCGTACGTGCCAATGCTCATTCGGCAATGGTGGGCCATTGCGGGTTTCCTTCTAACCCTTGGCGGCCTGATTTTGACGTTCGCGGCCCACTTGAACATTCCGCGTCCGATCTGGCTCATCGCCCTTCTCCTCGGACTGGTTGCGGCGCAATTCGAAATCTTCCATAAGACTCGATCCCGTACGCTCGTCAAGTCCAACCCCTTGCCCTACTGGGCTGCTACCTCAACGATGGCCAGCGGTGGCGGCACTTGGCTTGCCGTGATCCTTTACGGTTCGCCTGGAGCGAGATCCCTGGAAACCGCAACCTACACCACCCTTATCAAGGCCGTTGTCCAATGGTTTGGATCCTCCGAGCAGGCATTGTTTCGGCGGACGTTTACAGGTGGCGTTCAACTACGCCTCCCGAAGGACATGTTTGTGTCACCTCAGCTAGATGTGCAAGCGGGCATCGAAGACACAACAGCTGCCCTGGAGGTGCAACGAACGACGGGTGATGACCCAATTCATCTTGGATGGGTCCTTAGCCATGTCGAGGATGCAATTCGCTTCTGCCTTAGCGATGCGTCCAGTGATTGGGTGTCACGAAAGCGGCGCACCTTCCGGATTGCCCTGAGCAATTGGCCCGATAAGGGTTTGAGCGTGGAGGGCCTTCTAAGCGTGAAGCGGTTTTCGGATCAATGGCCAAGGGGCTACAGGCTGCTACTCGACTACCAAGCGAAGCCGAAGACCGACCCGTGGCAGATTGCCTGCAAATTCGGGGCGGCCGTGCTTAGCGATTCGGGATATGTTGGCTTCGAGGAGGAGCTCAGTCGTCTTACGAGCGCCGACTGCAAGAAGTACATGGTGGTCGCCGCCGCGGCTGAGACCGCTGGATAGCAGCCTCGGGGTCCGTGCCATCAGCGGCTGACCTGCGGGCGCATCGTCCGCCAGCATTCGCCGCGATTCGCCAGCGTTCATCTTGTAGTTGAGTGACGGGGTCAACAGTTCGTTGGCGTTCGCCGGGGTTCGCCAAAGTTCGCCAGCGTTGCTGTCAAACCGGATTCCTCAGGTGGCAGGGTACCCTACATAAAGAACCGGACCGAGTACGGTCTAGCGTCGAGTTTTGGAATTGCTCCAACAATCTGTGCGAGTTCTTGAGAATACCGAACCGTCGTCGGAAGAAAGTCGTAGAGCGCATCGTTGTTCCAATTCATCTTGGTCAAGCCGAGAACCTCCTCAGCCAGCGTTTCCGCTGGCGACGAGCCTGCCCACCGTCTTAGGAGGATCGGCCGCGGAATCGCGGTGCCTTCTTTAAAGAAGTTTCGCCCTCCTACCAGTTGGGTGTTGCCCTGGGTCCACAACAGAAGCTCATATGGCCCGAGGTGCTGAAGCGAGCCGCGTTCAACGGGGAAGGGAGTAGGTGCGATCTTGCCGTTCATGTTGTCGGTCTTGACTGCTCTCCAACGGGTGTCATCTTGAACTTGTAGAAGTTCAACTTCGCGAACCTTGTTTAGGGCGTCCATCGCACCTTCGGCTTCTTCTTTTGTGAAGCGTGTGGTCTTATGAACAACAATGCGTTTCGGAAGCTTGCCTGCCCGTCGCGCCAGGTACATTGCCAAACTGCGAGACATCACCGCCCGCATTTGTTCTCGATCCAAATATGGATTGCGGCCGACAACGCGAACTCGGCTGACATCAGTCTCGTAAGCGATGAACTCAAACCCTGTACCTTCCGCATCGAAGGCCTGGCTACAGCAAGTGACGAACCTTGGAACTCCGGCCGGAGTCAAGCCGAGGCTGTAGCTGAGGCCTAGATACATCGCCTCTGGATTGAAGGCTTTCAGCTTCCAAGGCACACCTCCAGCTTTGGCGTAGATTGCGATGCTCAGGCTCCATAACACCCCGCACTGATCTGGTTTGTGGCCTGTAGTTGGCTCATTGATGACCTGGGAGGGTATGCCCTGCCCAGCCATTACGCCTTTCAAGAAGTCATGAAGGTCGAAGTCCCCGGGCCCCTCGAAGCCAACCGACCACCTGTCTGGGAGATAAATCATCACAATGTCGAATACGCCCCTTTGGGCTGCTAGGCGTCGGATGGCGTCGGTCAGTGCTCTGGCGAGCACCTCATGCGGACGACTTGATCCAGTGATCTCGGATTCGACGGACGGATCAAGTTCGATGCGCGCCGATGGATCCGCCAACGCCATCGTTGTGCGCAACAACGGTTCGAACCCTGGGAAACGCGGAAGGTACTGGCCTCGGATCTCGGGCGACATGGGCTTCCTCAGCTGACTCAGCAAGTTTGCGATTCGTTCTCCTTCGCCGCGAGGCAATATTGTCGCTATCCGGATTAGCTTTGGAACGGCCTCAACTATTGCCTGGCTATATGGTCCGTAGGCGAGGAGTCCCTCAAGGGGATGGATATGGCGTTGTTTGGAATCAATAGGATCAAACAGGAGTTCCGGCTCGCGAAGCGCCAGAAAGTCGGGAAACTGTCGGTCAGCCACTAGGAGAACCTATGGAATGACAGGGCGCTGCGGTCTGAGAGAGCGAAGCCGGCATCGATTCCGGTGCCTTCAGCCAGGCCGAACGAGACAAGATTCTTCTCCTCGGTTAGTAGGATCGTCCACGCCGTCAAGAACTCGAAGGCGTTGCGGTTGTAGCGGTGTTCCAGCCGCTGGCGAATGAACTCCTGGCGATTTTTCCGGATAGCCTCGTCGATTAGATTTGCCGTTCGCTCAACCCAAACGGTTGGCTCGAATATTAACCAGAGACGGTCGAAGCGGTACTCCAAACGAAGGTGTACGCCTTCGCTCCATTTACCGACTCCACTGACCTCACCCGCTATTTCTGAACCTCCGGGGGTTGTCCACTGACCAGCCACCGTGGTCGCAGCCCTCGTTAGTTCAGCCAAGGCATCACCGGATCCCGAGTCTTTGACTACCAGAAAATGTTCGCCGCGAAGTCGGCGCGCTTGCAGGGACTCAGACCGTGCCAACGCCACGACGAGTGCTTCATACAAAAGGCCTAGGTCTGTGGAGCTCTCCTTGAAGAGCGAAGACATGTCAATCGCACCCACAGTCCAGTCCGTAATTCCGTATGGCTCAAGCGCGGTACGCAAGCCCCGGTCCTCTCCGAAGCCGATGACCGCGTCACGTCGTCGTACGGCCAGTGCGTTGGCCCCTGCGGTCGCCAAAGCCTCCCGTACCTCCTTGGTACCAGAAATGCCACAGACGACCTTACGAACCGTCGTTGGAAATTTCATGACTTCAAGGGCATTGAAACGAAGGATTGGGCGACCTCGTCCGCGCTGCGGAGTGATGAATGGCAGCCGTGGTTGTGCCGGGAGGGCCGCGGCGAGCAGCTGAGAGACGTCTGGAGGAAGATCAAGCGGCAGGAGCAATCGGCCGAGTAGCTCGTCCATCGTCTCCACCGCGACGAATCTAGCTTCGACGCCCTTCGTGGCGCAGGCTTGCATTAACTCACGAACCGCGCTACTCGGCGGCGAGTCTGACCGACAACACCAAAAGAGTCCGAATGGATATGGAGACGATGTCTCTAAGGCCGCATGTAGGGCTGATATGACCGAGTCGTCACGCCCGCTGTAACCAACGACGATCATGCCCATACGCTGCGTCGCTTGCTCCAGAGCCTGACGGAGTCCCGTGTCCTGCTCACGAAGTTCGGTCGACACGTTCTTCAAACTGTCGGACTGGTAATCGCCGTGAAGCTTCACATACAAAGGCCAGCGCGACTGATTGAGAGCCTGCATAGCGATCTGGCTCGAGTCGGTGGTTGAGATTGTCAGTCTCATGGGAGGCTGCACCATCGCGGTGGCGGCATCTTCCATGACCCGGTCGAAATTCGTGGTCCACACAGCCGGCGCATTGCCGACTCGCCATAACGCGGCGAGTGCAAGGTTGCCATACGCGGGCTTGCCCCTAGCGATCTGCTGGTCAATGTATTGGCGTCGATCTTGTGGCGATTTCCAAGCAGCTTCGAACAACGCGCCGTACTCCAGGGGATCGCCGGGCTTTGGGAAGTCCGGATTCCTGGCAAAGTACTCGGTGAGGCGGTCGCGGACGGCGTCCTCCGATAGATCGAGGCTCGTGATAGGAGCGCCTTGCTTGGTCGAATACAACACCTGCTTGAACTCCCAGGTCATGTTCTCGGCTGTCGGTACACCTGCAGCCGCGGACGCGCCAGCACCTAGAAACCACATCAACTGAGGCCCGCGCATGCGGTGGATGCGGGAGAGTTCATCCAGCCCGATCCACTCAGGAGCAGTCACGGTCAGTATGACCCTATGGCCGAGGCGTGGTTTGGCCGAGCGCCTTCTGCTGCAACCGACGCAGATACATGTCAATCCCCCCTGGTCTCAAGTTTAACGTGCGAGTTGGAGTAGCAGAGCTCATTGCAATCGCGAGGCTGGCTATGGTTTTGGTTGAAGACCTCCTCTCAAGACCCCGGTTTGGGCATGAGGCGATGAGGCCCCAGGACCCAGACAGCCGACATCAGGATCCCGGGTCGATCAGGGCACCCGCGGGTCACTGTTCTCGTTTCTTCCGCGGATGGCTCTTCATTTTCGGGATTTTCACTGACGGATCGTTAAAGAGTCCCTTCCGTTGATCGACGATCGAGACCAGTTCGTCGAGCAATGCGACAGCTTCCGCAAAAGTTAGCTCCCTCTTTTCACCCAAGCCGGAAAGCTGATGCTTTAGCCGGTTGGCCTCATCTCGGAGCTTGACGGGGATAGGCGCGGCGCCCGCCGGTCGCCCGGCGATGTCCTCTTCTAATCGCCCAAGTTGGTCTCGGACGGACCAAAGTCTCAGGAGACCGGAGTTGAAGTAGTAGCCAGAGATCCAGAGGCCATAAGGCGGCAAGCTTCCTTTGGCCATCCATTTGGCTCGTGCGGCAAGGTGCTCATAGTAGTCGCCGGGGAGAGCGAAGGACCGATCTTTATAGCCGAGCTGGTCGGCGCGCATGAAGCTCGCGGCCGCTCCGATAGCAAAGTCCAGAAGGTCGCGCAGAGCGGGTACTCCGAGAACGAGATCGCCTAGCTTTTCGAGGATCGTCGCCAGGCGCGCTTCATAGGCGACGCCTGGTGCGCCGCAGTTCGGGCAAGGTTGTTCGGCTGCCGGTAGCTCACTGTGACAAGTCTCGCAGACCATCGACGGTACAGCCACCCGTCCTCCCGCATATCCGGGATCGAGTAGGAGATGCGGCCGGATATGCCGCATCCATTATCGGTATGGGGAACCACTCCGGGTGCCATACCATGAATCCAGCGACACTTCCGGAAGGGACTATGTTGACTTTCAACGACATCCTCGCCATCGAAAGGATCGACCCCTCTGGGGTGTTCTTGTGCGGCACCAAGTGCGTAGCCGGCCCGGTGCTCCGACACCTTATGGCTTGTGGAGAAGGCGTGATCCGCGGCTTGAGGAATACCAGCGCATCCAGGGCCAGAAGCGTTTTTCTCCAGGTGACACGCTGGCAAGTTTCGTCGTAACTCCTCGGGATGAGACCCTCTACATCGGCCTTTACTCGGTGGTAGCTATCGGGAGGGTCCCCGAGGAGATTCTCGACCCTATCGGCGGTCATTCCGTCGCAGGTCTGTACTACTACGACATCTCACGTGACAATCGGCTTGCGGACTACGCGGGCAAGCTTATTGTCGAATGGGGAGCTGGATACCGCCAATGGGCGCAACGCGCACATCGCAATCAGAAAACGAGTACTCGAGATCCGGAGGCAGGAAGCGGCCGACGAACCGTGGCCTGGCTTTGGTGCTTTCTCATGGCTAGTCGCAGAGGCAGATCTGGTTCCACCAAACTGGCAGCCGATCCTCCAGGCTGTTAGAGGGGTGTACCTGTTGGTCGATACAGAAAGGGGACGACAATACGTTGGGTCGGCAACTGGGACGGAGAATCTTTGGGGACGACTTATGCATTACGCGCGGACTGGACATGGAAACAACGTGGAATTGAGGCGACTCGGGCCTCGACCTTACCAATTCAGCGTCTTGCAAGCTCTGACTTCAGACGACGAGGATATCCTCCAAGCCGAAGCTGCTTGGAAGAAAAAGCTGTTGAGTCGCAAATTCGGGTTGAACGAGAACTGATCCCGGAATTGATTCGCGGATAAGCCGAGGGAAATAGACGAATCGATAAGCACCGGCACGTGACTACTTAGATGCTGCCGGCGACTCCGCCTTGCACGGGCAAACCATGAAGACGACGCGTTTCGTAGGCGTACCAGAACGCTTCTTCAAGACTTAGATCTCTCCCTTCCGAGACCGCAGGCCCCACTTCCGATCAGCCATCAGTAGATCAGGTTTTCCTAGGTTCGAGTTCTGGGTGCTTGCCCTGCTAACCGGATAATGCCTCTTCGTCGAAGTAATCAAGGTCAATCCTTTGGACGTCGTAGGTTTTCGCCCTGGTAACGCCCACGCCGTGCTCCATCATCAGCCGGACGAGGTTGGTCCCATCGATGAGCACGATTCTTTTCTCGATCTGGTTCGCGTAGGTTCGGGCGTCGGCTGAGAATCCCGAGGTCGTAATCGGTACGCCTTTCCGGGCTCGGAATCCCTCAAGGCTCCCCGCGAAGGCCTGTACCACTGGCCGACCGACCTGCCCCTCCCAGCGCTTGGCCTGAATGTAGACAACGTCAAGACCGAGTTTGTCCTCTTTAATGATTCCGTCCACTCCACCGTCGCCGGACATGCCGACGCTCTGGCCTGCATCGACGACAGATCCGCCGTACCCCATCGTGACCAGCAGGTCAACCACGAGGCGTTCGAAAAAACTGGGAGAGCAAGTCTTGATCCTTCCCAGGAGATCCTGACCCAGCGCGTCGCGAATCGTGAGCCAGGTCGCTTCGAGATCTTCCTCAGGTGTTCTATCTGAAGCCTTGACGGCGGGGGGCACGTGTCCTATACCTAAGCCGCCTGCCGCGGTCGTTTGGCTTCCGAATGGTTGGAAGCTGGGAAGTCGCATCAGATATCCGACGGTGATGCGATCCGGGGGATTAGCTAGGACCTTGCGCCCATTTTCCGTGATCCGGACAACCCCGCGTTGCGGGCTCTCGATCAGCCCTGCGTGCCTTAGATAGCTGCTCACCCAGTAGACGCGGTTCTCGAAGACACGCTGCGTGCCGCTTGGCAGCAGCTGCCGAAGGTCCGTATCTGAGAGGTGAAACTGCGACGCAAGCCGAGGCATTAGCTCCCGCGTTCGCTGTTGTTGACCATCTGCCAGCGACTGGAGGAAGGGAAGCATGATGGACTGAAAATCGGGGACCGCCACTTTACGTGGGAATCGTAGCTGGAATCTCGTTAATGCGCCGCTTGGTCGCTCCCCGAGCGGCTCCGAAGGACGCCGGCAGCAAGTGCCGTCTGTCGAAGCTTCTTGGTGAGCACCCGGGTTTCCAACGGATCGTCGATCATGAAAAGGACGCCCCTAGGTGATCGTGTATTTCTTCCAAGGAATGGCTTCCATCGGAACCGAGGCCAAGAAACGAACCAAGTCAGTGCGCCCATAGTATGTCGGCACGCCCCGGTGATCCTGCTCCATGGCTACGACCGGTACGCGGCCAAAGATGCGACTTACGCTTTCCATAAGCACCGTCTTGTCTCTGTTCGGGAGGCCTCGTCGGCAGACGACGACCCCGAACGCCACGCCTTGCTCTCGGATTAGCGCACCCTCAAATGTCTGCATCTTGGGTGTTCCTCCTAGGCTTAGTCGATTTCGCGTATAGGAATATGCTCAGGGTTGCAATGACCTTCATGCTTAGTGATGCACCACCCTCGATGACCTTCATGATCGAACTCGCGATAATCGTCCTCGCTGCGGTAGCCTTGCCCGATCGAGCGAAAACCGACTCTAATCGGCGGAAACAACCCGCCCGCAAAGCACCGGCAGACTTCCGAATCCAGTTTCATCACCTACCTACCCTAAATTTCAAATCCTGGACGGAGGCAAGCATACGCTCGGTCTTTGACAGCTGTATGTCGTCCGAGCAGCAATTCGTAGGCCTGAATTTGCCATGCCTGACGAAGCTGGCGGGTGCCCCTAGCCCAATACTCGGGCTGTTCAGGACCTCAGGGTCACTCCTATATCTACGCACCGATGATGCCTGATCGGACCCGCGCTACGGAATGGTAGGGACTCGGAACGGAATGTTCTCCGTTTGATGAACCTGCAGCTGCCTAGCGGGCCCAGTCTGTCGAACTGCAGGGATCGCCTTTTGCGCTTCTTTCCGAATGAGTACGCGTACTACGATGCAATCCCAACGAATGATCCGAACCGCATTGAACCTCTCGACATCCTTGTGACAGTCTCTATGAACTCTCGAGTGGCTACTGGAGAAAAGGTCCAGAAGGTTCACCGTGGGATGGCCGCTGCTTGCGATCCGCTACTCCCGCGAATCCCGGTAGACGCCGACATCCTGATATTCGACCCGGATTTAGAAGTTGGCGAGTCGCTTCTGAGCGCAGCCATCTCGGTACCCGGCGTGCTGTCTGCCGTAGCAACAAAAGTGCTACATCGCAAGAGGCGGAACTATATCCCGATGCTCGACTCAGTGGTGGTGCTCTTCTATCTCGATGCGCTCCACTTGAAGTCAACCCAAGGCAGACTTCAGGACAAGACGAAAGCCGCCCAGGCAACGATGCCCGCATGGCGTGCTTTCCGAGAGGATCTCCGGGCAAACCTGACCGAGATAAAGGCCCTGAGAGATGATCTGGTGAAGGGCGGATACGTCGTCACGCCGGTAAGGATCCTTGAAGTTCTTATATGGATGGAGGCAGAGAGCCGCGGTTACTACCGGGAAGCCAAGGCCCAGGGCCTTCCCACTAACCCGCGACTCGGCAGCGTAGGGTCCTCGCCCAAGAAGAATTCATGAACCCGACCGATGTCTATGGCAGAGTGTGATACGAGCCGCGCCCGCCCATCGGAGGCCTTTACGGTTTCGCAGAAGCGGAACCTCAACCAGCGCTTGCGAGCAGCTCCATCGCCACACTCGGTGCCCAGGTCGCTTCCCGTTCTCTTCTTCGGCGATCCAGACCGGGCCATCACAGCGACTGTGGCCATCAACCCTTCGTACCGCGAATACGCACGACACGCCGGTCGATCTGACAGCGCTCGACTAATTGAGCTCGATGGCTCCAATGTCCGACGTTTCGAAACGCTAACTTCGCTGGGTGCAGTTGGCCGCGACACTCTCAGCGATCTACAGTGCGAACGAGCAATCGAAACGATGAGGCATTACTTCGACCCCGGCCGACCCACCTTTGGTCGGTGGTTCGGTCACATGAATAACGTGCTTGACGGGATGGGCATCTCGTACGCCACTGGAATGGCGGTTCACCTAGACCTGATCCAGGAGGCGACCTTCCCAACGTGGTCGGAGCTAGGTCGCACTTGGCCGGCCGAGGCGGCAGCCCTCTGGGCAACAGACACCGAATTCTTTCGGTGGCAGGTGGCCGCGCTTCCAGCGACCGCACTTCTTTGCAACGGCCGAGGCGTTTACGTTGAGGTAGGTCGCATCCTCGGAGCGATGCAGGTTGCGGAATCGAGGCTTGGTCGCCTTACCTGGTGGGCTTCTATCTCTCGACAACGAGCCAAGGCCGTCTGGGTAATGGGGTGGAATCTGCCGCTTGTGCGGCCGACCGGCTTAGGCCGGCGGGGCGAGCAGGAACTCGGTGCCACACTTTCGCAGTTTTTGAGGGAGAGTGGCGACTCCCAGCCATCAAGCAGAGAATGACGAGGGATCAAATCTGCCTGGTGCAGTTCCCGCATCCCGGTCGCGAATGGGGGCCGGATCGGGGTAGCTCTCTGAGGTCGTGGACCCAACCGAAGGAGGGGCACGGTCGATGGACCTGGTCGACAAGCTCGCGGCCTCGATGAAGGCGGGGCGCCATCAGCCGCTGCTGGAGGTCGAGCCGGCGGCAGGAACGCCGGGCCGATATCGAGATCGTGTGCGGCGAGCAGCGGTGGCGGGCGGCGCGGGCGGCGGGCATCAGCCAGGTCCTGGCCCGCCTTCATCCTCGGCTGCGCTACCTCGAGCGCCTCGAGAAACAGTACGAGGAGAACCAGCTTCGCTCCGACCTCGATCCCGTGGAGGAGGCCCACTGCATTCTGCTGGACAAGACACTCCGCGACATCACGGTCGCCGAGCAACTCCTCCGGGACGCGATTGTCCCCTTCCAGCCCTTAGACGAGAGGCACATCACGACTCGGGGCGGCTTCACCGAACACCTTGACGGCCTCAAGCAACTGCTGATCGCCCAGAACGTTCACCTGATGAAGTTCGAAGGCGGGCTGGTCCCGAAACCGCTTGCCCGCTGGCGCGACACCGAGAGGGCGCTACGGATTTCGGAGACGGCGCGCAAGGACAAGGTCAGGATCCTGCGCCTGGACCCCCACCTTCAGGATGGGGTGCGCCACCTGCCGGCTGAGCACGCAATCCAGATCGCCCGCCTGGATGATCCGGAGCGACAGGCGGCCCTGGTTTACCGACCTGGCCGCCTCACCCACAACCAAGTCCACGCGGCGGTGGACCGCCTTCGACAGGATCGGCACCTAACGGTGGAGGCAGCCCTCACCGCCGAGGGCGGCACCGCTGGGCCGGCGGAAGACCGGCTCGCCTTCGAGGTTCAGCTCGGGATCGTTGTCGACCTCTGCCGCCAACTCGCCCGGACGCTCGCCAATATTCGACGCCGCCTATCGCCGAGCGAATGCCAGGGCGTCGTCAATGTCCTCGTTGACCTCCGGCAGGCCATCAGCGCCTTCGAGGAGGAGTCCTGAGGTGGCTTCAGCCTGCGGCCTGAATTGTGATCTCTGTCCGGCCGCTGCTCGATGCGGAAAGACACCCAACTTCTGCCGGGTCGGACATCGCGATGGCCCCACCGGCAACGATCGGTGCGCCCTCTGCCTGACCAATCCCCTTCTTCGTATGGATGTCCGCCAAGCCGTTAGCAATCAACTGGGCGGCCTCGACCTCACGTGGCGGCGCCCGATCGTCCATCACCAACCCGTGGACCTGCCTGTCCATCTCCCCGTGCTGATCCAGGCATACGCCGACCCGGTGGATATTCCGTGGGTGGCCCTTCATGCAGGCCGGGTGTTCGGGGTTACAGGAAGTCGGATCACGCCCAAGCACCATCGGCCTCTTCGAGAGGTGTACCGGCTGGGCCCCGCCACGAAGGTCGCACTGGAGTGCTTTGTGGAAGATCGCGTGCTTGAGGGGCTCTGGTTGAATCGCCGCTCGGTCATCCAGGAACTCCGAGGACTCGGTTTCGACCTGATCCTGGCGCCGAACTTCTCCGTCTGGTACGACCACTCGCGCTTTGAGCAGCTCATTCAGCAACGCCGCTCGTTCATCTTCTTCCACGAGCTGATCGAGGCTGGGCTGCCCGCCATCGCTGACATCGGCTGGAGCCGGTTCGAGCCCGACGGCCAGCTGTGGGCTGACTGGGTCAACAGCCAGCCGTCCTTGACGGCCGTCTCGCTCTTCTGCGACGGCCGCAAAGTCCACGCCAGTGAGCGGGCGCTGCGCGAGACGCTGGAAGACATTGCGCTCTTTCACCAGGCGGTGCGGCACGATGTCACCTTCCTCCTTGGGGGCGTCCATGCGCCGGATCGGTTGGCCGCCTACCGACGCGCGGCTCCCGGCCGGCGCCTGGTGATCTGCAATGGCATGGCCTACGCGCTCGCCCAGCGACGACGTCTCCTGGGAACGGAACACGGGACGGCCGTCGCTCGCTCGGCTCGCAATTGCTTCCTGCTGAATTGCGCCCACAATGACCGCACCTACGGCGCACTCCTCGACGAAGACAGGCTTGCAGATGCCATCTAAGCGCGGGAGCAGGGCGTCGGGCGGCGGCGGCGCGGGACCGCTCTCCGTGTCGCTCCCCGGTCTTGACGAGATTGCTCAACCGCACGTCTCCTCGATTCCCTCCGACACGGCGGAACCGATGAGCTCCGGGACGCCGGAGGCTATAGATCTCCTCGCGCCCGCCTTCGACGCTGCCGAGCTGGCACGTGGACTGCGGCGAGGTCCGGAGGTCGACCGATTCAACGAGCTCTCCGCTCGCCAGGGGAGCCTCAGCCCGGAAGAATCGGACGAGCTTTACCGGTATCGCCTCCGCCGGGTGCTGGCCCGCCTGCGGAAACTGGAGCGAATCGCTGGTAGCGGGGACGAGGAATCACTCCGGCAGGCGCTCGACGACTTCCGCCAACGCCGCCAGGAACTGCGCACCTTCGAAGCCGCGCGGCGGGAGGCTGGATTGTCGGCAGGATACGCGGTTGAACCATCCGCCGAGGAGCAAGCGATGACGCGCCTGCTCGCAATCGCGAGCCAACGACCGCACGGCTTGGTCGCCGGCGCAGAGGCACCGCCCAATCAACCATCAGGAAGCGTGCGAATCCGGGAGATTGCCTTTGCTCCGTCCCGGGATGACGTACCGGTGTGTGTCCTGGTCCCATCCTCGATCCCTTCCGAGGCTATGGCACACAACATCGAAGCCGTTGCGTCGCAGGGCGCCCAGATTCGGATTGTTCGAGACGCCAGGGAAGTTCCTCCGGGAGGCTCCCCTGCGTTGATCCTCAACTGGGGATCTGTTCAGCCGCTGCCTCAAGAGGCCGTCGCGCTCAACCAGCCGGAGGCCGTCCGGGTTGCCTCCGACCAGGTGGAGTCGCTGGGGCGTTTGCGCGAGCTCGCGCCGCGGACCGTCGTTAATCCGGGAGACCTCGCGTTGCTTGGCTCGAACCACGTCGTCGGCAAGCGTCGGCACGGGTCACGGGGCAGCGGGAAGGCGCTGCTCCCGGCCGATGGGCCGCAGGCCGAGCGCGCTGGCTACGACTGCTTCCAGGAGTTCATCCCCGATCGCCGCGAGTATCGAGTGTCGGTGCTCTCCGGCCGGATTGTCTCCGCCTACCTGAAGCGACCTCCGGAAGGTGCTACCCCCGACGATCTGCGGCCGGAGTGGAGCTTCGAACGGTCGCAGGTCATCCCGCGCTCTGTCGCGGCCGTGGCACGCGAAGGCGCTCGCCGCGTCGGCCTCGATTACGCGGGCGTGGACGTGATCGAGGACCTGCAGACCGACCGGGTGTATTGCCTAGAGGCAAACGCTGCGCCGGGCATGTCGGCGGAAACGGTCAAGAGTGTTTATGCGCATATCCAACAGACGCTGCGCGGACGGCTGGCTCGTGCCGGGTAGATGCCGAGCAAGGGTGGAAGTCGAGCGTCGCACGGCACGATTGCCGTCGCTGATGGTGCCGTCTCCGTCCAAGCATCCGGCCGGGGCGGTCCCGCTCTCGCTATCGCCCAGGCCCCAGAGGTTCTTGGAGCAGCGGTGGCGGTCGTCGCCTCCACCCCGATCGTTGACGATGACCCGCCAGTCGGCACGCCCGAGTGGGCCGAGCTCTACAGCCGAGCGGTTGCCAGATATCAGGAGCAGCGGGAGCGCACGGACCGAGAGCAGCAGCAGGCCCAGCGGCTCTGGGACGAATTCCTCCGGATTCAGGGACAGGAGGTGCCCGAAGGCGAGCGATCGCTGGTGGCCAATGAGGCCCTGCATCGAGAGCTCAAACGGCTGGCCATGACCGGACAAGCAGCCAGCTATGAGCGCGAGAACGTCATCGGCGACCCCAACCAGACCTTCGGTATCGAGATCGAGTTCGACGGTGCCGACCCCAATGCCGTCGCTCGGGCACTGCACGAAGCGGGGCTCACGTCGAGCGCTCGCCAGGAGCCATACCACTCGAGCAGCCGCGTAGCCGGCAAATGGACGCTTGAGCACGACGCCACCGTTTCGGGCGAGGTCGTAAGCCCGGTCCTCCAGGACACCCCCGAGGCGTGGGCCCAGCTGGAACGCGTCTGCCAGATCCTGCAAGCGCACGGAGCGAGAGCGACCGGCCGAACCGGTGGGCATGTCCACGTGGGGGTCGACTCCGCCGGCATGGACCACGACGTGAACAAATTCCGACGCGTCGCGAAGGTGTGCGCCTGGGCGGAGGATCTCATGTACCGTCTAGCTGCCGCGACGGGTCAGCGGGGACGCAGCCACCGCGGCAGTACCAATGGCTACCGCTGGTGTGGTCCCATGGGCTCCGGCCAGTTCGAAGAGGTCCAGGGCCTCAGCGATCTTGCCAACCGAGTCGGTAGCAGCCATTCGGTTGGCTTGAACTTCGGCAACATCCTGGACCGCAATCGGACGATCGAGTATCGGTACTTTGACTCGAGCCTCGACCCCGTTCGCCTGCAGGCCAACATCAAGCTGGCCTGCTGGGTGACCAAGCGCGCAGCCGAGCTGCCCGACGCGGCCATCCCGCCGGAGCGACATACGCTCGGGAGTCACCGCAGCCCACGCGATCCCGACGACGGCGATCGCTTGCTGCGCCGCTTTGCCGACCTGATCTTCGTCCGGCCGCAGGACAAGTTAAAGCTCTATTGGGTCTACCAGCGGTCAGCCTGGCAACGGACGCGCCGAGGGGCAGCCGCCTGACATGTACCGGCCCATCCATCCGGCCGACCAGCAAGAGCTGCCGCTTCGCATGCTCTTCCATCCGGTCGGAGACGGCGTTTTCCTCCGGGGTTGCGAGGCGGACAGCTTCCGCGGCCTCGTTGCGGCTCTCCTGGATGATCCGGGCCACGAGCAAGGAAGTGCGGAAGACCGGCTGATCACCCGCCTTCGCCTCGCGGACGATGTCAAGCTCCTCGCCGGCGCCAGCGGGGACGCGCTCTCGATCGCTGACCGCGATGGCGCCACCATCAACGTTGCCTCGGACCAGACCTTCATCCGATCCCTTGACCGGATTGGCTTCGTCTCCCTTCCCCTGTGGGCTGAAGCGTCGAAGCAATGAGGGACCAAACGCCTTCGGCTGAGGACCTGTCGGTAGCGAGCGACGTCGAGAAGATGGAACCGCTGCTATTACGAATCACCGAGGTGGCGACGACGCTTGGGCTTGGTCGGACCAAGGTGTGCGCCCTGGTAAGAACCGGCGAGCTGCCCGTGGTTCGGATCGGTCGATCGGTTCGTGTCCCACGAGAGGCGTTGCAGGACTGGATCTGGCAGCACCTTGAAGGCGCAGATGAAAGCCTGTCGAGACTCAGCCGACATAAATCTCGCCGCATCGCGCACGACTCCTGGGACACGCCTAAGAAACGCCCTTGACAATGCGCGCGTCGACGGTACCATGTCGACACTGTTTGACTCGAGCAATGGGAGCTGATTTCGATGATTGATACACGTTCGCGAAAGACCACTCGGAAAAGGAAGGGCGCCAATGGCGACGGTACCCTCTATGAGCGCAAGGACGGTCGTTGGGAAATTGCCTACACGGTCGATGGCCACCGCCATCGTTTCGTGAGCAAGTCGCGGCCTGAGGTTCACCGCCGCCTGATGGCCGGCCTCAAGGCCCGCGAAGACGGCCTCCACCAACGACCAACGCGTGAAACGGCTGGCAGTTTCCTGCGGAACTGGCTGCCTGGCATGCGTCCGCACCTGCGGTTCTCGACGTGGATCCGGTACGAGAAGTACCTCCGAGTCCATATCGTGCCCGCCATCGGCAGAATCCCGCTCGTCCGCCTGGGTCCGCTTCATATTCGGACGATGCAGGAACGGATGCTCACTGGAGGCGCAAGCCCGACCTCCGTTCATCACGCGCAGGCCGTGCTGCATCGGGCACTTGAGGACGCGGTCCGCTGGGGTTTGGTGCCGCGGAACGCGGCCGGTCTAGTCCGCCCGCCAAAGATGGCCTGCCCGCAAATGCGGACTCTTTCCGGCGAAAACGTTGCCGCCCTCTTCGAGGCTGCCGTCGGCGAGCGCCTCGAAGCGCTATGGGTCCTGGCCGCGACTACGGGCATGCGGCAAGGCGAGCTCCTCGCTCTCAGATGGCCAGAGCTCGACCTCGACCGTGCGGCCGCGAGGGTGACGGCAACGCTGGCGCCAGGGCCAAACGGACCCGCTATTACCGAGCCCAAGACCGCGCGTTCGCGCCGCCAGATCGCGCTCACCGACCAAGCCGTTGCGGCTCTTCGCCGACACCGAACGGCTCAGGCTGCGGAAAACCTGCAAGCCGGCCCGGCCTGGGTGGACACGACGCTCGTCTTCTGTGATGAGCTCGGCCGACCGCTGTCGGCAGAGTGGGTCGTGCGACGTGCCTTCCGTCCGCTCCTTAGAAAGGCTGGGTTGCCGACGATCCGGTTCCATGATCTTCGGCACACGGCCGCAACGCTAATGCTCAGCCGCGGCATACACCCGAAGATCGTCGCCGAGATGCTCGGCCATGCCACCGTTGCTATCACCCTCGATGTCTACTCGCACGTCACACCAGACATGCAGCGCGAAGCAGCCCGCCTCATGACGGAATTCCTTATGTAGCGGTTGGGCGAACGTATGTTCGGCGAACCTGCTATGCTGCCGCGGGACGTTTCAGAATGTTTCAGCATCCATGCGTGATCTAGAATCGGACGAGCTCTTGACCGACGCTGAGCTCCGGAAGTTCCTGAAGGCGTCCCGCACCACCTTGTGGCGTCTCAGAAAGGCGAGCGGCCTTCCCTTTACTAAGGTTGGCGGGTGCTACCGCTATCGAAAGGCCGATGTTCTCACGTGGGCGCGCCTAAGGTCGCCGCACCCGGGGTCGCAGGGATGAGGCGGAAGAGCCCGATGGTAGAGCTAACCCAGGCCCAAACGCTTGAACGCATCGACGAGCTTCTCGAGGTGACATACAGGTCAGCTGATCTGGGCAATCTCACAGACCCGCTTGCCGAGACGGTCTACATTTTGCTTAGCCGGCAAACACGCGAAGACTGTTATCAGAAGCTGTTCAGAAAGCTCCGCGCCCGCTACCCGAGATGGATGGATGTCCTTTCGGCTAGGCCGACCGACCTCAGGGAACTTCTTCGTCCCGGCGGTTTCCACCGGGCGAGAACCCGGGAGCTGGTCGGGATCCTCGAGGCGGTTCGCGCGGACAACGAAGCTCGCAAGATAGGGCCATACGCAAGCCCACCAAGAGATCTAACGCTCGATCACCTGCGAACAATGTCCGACGCTGCTGCCGAAAGATTTCTAGACGCGCTTCCAGGAATCGGTCCCAAGAGCGCTCGCTGCATACAATCCTATTCGCTCGACCGAAAGCGGTTCGCGGTAGACACTCACGTGCACAGAATCGTCGAGCGGCTGGGCATATTGACAACCGGAAACCGCAAGGCGGACCACGACCCGCTCGAGAGCGCGATCACGCCCGCCATACGCAAACGCCTCCACATGAATCTGGTCCACCACGGACGAGCCATATGTACGAGCCAGAGGCCGAAGTGCGATAGGTGTGTGCTGGTCTCGTTCTGCCGGACCGGGCGCGTACTAAGCCGGGATGACCGTCATCCGGTCGCTGTCGAGCTCTTCGCTGGTGCAGGTGGCTTTGGGACTGGTTGCCGCCAGGAAGGCTTCCAAATCGCTCTTGCGGTTGAGCTGGACCGCAATGCTGCCCAGACGTACCGCGCCAATCACCCTGGCGTGCCCGTTGTCGAGGCGGATGTGACGCGGCTTAAAGCTTTCGATGTCAGGCGGCTCGTACCGGGCGTTGGCGAACCTGCTGTCCTTCTTGCGGGGCCGCCATGCCAGGGCTATTCAGCCGCGGGCGCCCGTCAAGCGAACGACCCCAAGAACGTCTTGTTCAAGCATGTATCTCGGCTCGCTCGGGAGCTGAATGCGGCCTATATCGTCATCGAAAACGTGCCAGGTCTGAAGAATGTCCAAGGCTTCAGCTTCCTCCACGGCGTGAGGGTTTCCCTTGGAAGAAGTCATTATGCAGCCGGGGAATATCTGCTGAATGCCGCAGACTTCGGGGTCGCTCAAGTAAGGAAGCGGTTTATTTTCCTCGGTCGTCGCCGCAATATTAAGGACGCTCCTCCGCCAGCGCCTCCAGCGCCCGTAGTGCAACCGGTGGAGGGCCGGCTGATGAGGGCGCTCGAGGATCTGCCCTGGCTTCCATCGGGAACGATTGCGGAATACGCCCACCAGGACAATGGGACTGTCCTTCTTAATGCCTCCACGATGGCGCACAGCGCTGCCGTCGTCGCCAAAATCGCGCGTATCAAGGGATCGGGTAAGGGTCCGATCTCGTACCGTCGCCTGGGGACTGACCTCGCCCCGACGCTGATTGCGGGACACCGTGCGTTTCCTGTGCACCCGGTTCTCAACCGCACTATCTCCGTCCGTGAAGCCGCCCGCATCCAGGGTTTCCCGGATACCTATGTCTTCTGCGGGCCGCGCTCAACGCAGCCGCTTCAGGTCGCTAACGCAGTACCTCCCGCCCTTGCGCGAAGAATCGCCGCTCATATCCGTGGCCTGATGGAGGAAGACGGCTTGCTAGCGCCGAGCGACGATCATCCAAAGCTACAGCGCCGACCCGCCGTCGCGCCTCCAGCGGTTGACCGCGGAAGCAACGTCCTGCGGCCGCACGAGAAATCCTTGAAGCCGGTCCCGCCGACCAGCATGTTCGAAGATGAGGTCGCCCTTGTCTCGCAGTGACTCAGCGCCCCCATGGCCGAGGATGGTCACGGAGTCCTGAGGCGCTAGCAGCTTGAGCGCGACGCGTGCTGTGAGATTCGCTTTGATGTCGCCTGTGATGACCTGAACGCTCGGCCGCTGCGTGGCCAGGACCAGGTAGATTCCAAATGCACGAGTTAGCTGCCCGTACCGCTGGATGATCGACATGAAAGCCGCCCGGCCCGTGCGATCGAGCGTAGACGCCAGGTCAGCAAACTCATCAACCATGATCACCATCTGCGGCATCTGCTTCCGCGTTCCGCCCGCCTCATAGAAATCGAGAGCATTTGTAACGCCTGCCCGCTTGAGAATGGGCCGCCGCCGCGAGAGCTCGACCTCAATGTTTTCCTGGAGGTCCGCAACAGCTTGAACGGGATCTGTAATGATCCGCCCGTTGACGAGGTGAGGCACATCCTCAAATGGCATGAAGTCGATCTGCTTTGGGTCGACGAGGAAGATACGCAGCTCATCCGGAGGATGCACTAGGAGGAGCGAACAGAGAATAGACCGGAGAAGGATGCTCTTTCCTGATCCGGTCGCGCCGGCGATCAGCAGATGCGGCAGACGAGCGATGTCCTCGACAGCAACGTCGCCGGACGGCGCGATTCCCAAAAGAAAGCTGAGGGCTCCCGGTAGCCGGGCCACCGAAAGCTTCTCGACATGATCGGAGAAGTAAACAACCTGCCTCTCTCTGCGGGGAACGTCCACCGTCACGTAGTAAGGCTCCTGACCAATTAACACGCCCTCCGGCACGCCAACCTCCCTACCGAGATCAGCGGCCCGGCGCGCAATGCCTTCGAGCGCCTGCTTCCCAAGAGGCTTGGATCTGAACCTAATTACCGAGGGCCCCACCTGGGCGAGTTGCGGACGGAACGGCTCGAGCTCGAGATCGTACTTGATGACGGCGGCATCAAGCTCCCGGGCAAGGCGGCGTACCTCCGCCTCTACTTCTGGCTGAACCGAGGGTGTGGCAGTCCTGCCAGGCTGGCCAGCGCCAGCGGATGTGGATGCAGCTGGCGAGGCTTCGTTGGAGGTTTGTGGCTTCCCGGGCTGGGCGAAGGCTGGTGCGCTCCAGGGCTGGCTTGACGATAGCCTGCGCCCATCCGCGAGATCCTCTATGCATTGCCTGCCGAGCCGGATCAGGCCGCACGCCTCACCAGCACCGGGCAGATCGGTTCGCACGGCATCGGAATCACTTTCTAGCTCGATGGAGACTACGTCACTTGCTAGTTCGCGCCCCTCGACCCAGAACCGCGCGTCGACTCGAAAGCTACCCGCCGCAATCAGTGCGAGTGCGGCCTCAAACGGGGCACGATCCGGAGCGGGGCCCAGGCCAAACGTTCGGTTGCGGGCTGCCGCGGCGCGGATGAATTCGGACATATCTCGGGCTCGAAATAGGTGCTCCGGCCCGGGAGAGTTGAATGTTGCTTCCAGCCAGTGCTTCGTGTTTTCAAGCTGCTGGCGGGCCAGAGCGAATTCGGGCCGGCCTAGGGTTGAGAATTTCACCTCAACCAGCCGTGCCGTTAGGGAAACAGCCTCTCGCTGGTTGAAGGGAATCCAGACGAAGACGAGATCGTCGGACGCAGATCGATCGGGCGGCCGCACGGTTGCCGGCAGGACTTCCAGCATCTCGCGAACGGAGAGAAGGACACCAAGCCCTTCCTTCCGATCGAAGCTATTATCGAGATCCTGCAAGGCCGCTATGGCGGCTACAACGCCCACCATGGCCAGGACGTCCTCCGTTCCGCTGTGTAGGAGCTCGAGAGCCCATCCACCGGCGACGGCATTAAGCAAGTTCAAGAGGCGATCGAGCCCCTGCCGCGATATCTCGATCGAGCGGAGCGCCTCCTTCAGCGCTTTGTGATAAGGGTCTACGTGCTCCGTAGCTGTGATCCCGTCGAGACCAGGCAGGCCTGCAAAGCTCTCCTCGTACTGGATGAGATAGCGCTGATGAGATCCAGGCTGCGGCTCGAACAGCTCGAGACCAATCAGGCGTTCCATATGGACGACCCAGATGGATCGGGCGTACACGTCCCGCATGAAATTAGAGCTGACGCGCGTTGCCAGCATCCTGGTCTCGCCCTGATGGAGCATCTCCTGGTTCTGGCCACCAACCAGTTCAAGGCAACGCCGTTCGATTGCCTGTAGATCGGAGGCAGCATCTGCCCCGTTCAAGCTTCCGACAAGTGCACCGCCGAAGGTTCCCCAGTAAAACTCCCAGCCGTTGGGTGTGCGGGTTGACGCGCGGCGGGAGGCCGGGCACAAGCCAGCAACAAATAAAGTCGATGCACGCTCGTCCAGACTGACGGGACCCGGCCGACGCTCGGTTGCTGTGCGATGAACGAACGTAATGTGGCTGAACGGAAGGTTGGCGAACCCCTGTTCCGGCAGTGCGTCGTGTGAGGAAACTGTCACCCGGGATCGGACAAGATGGTCGATTGGGCGGGTACCTGATCCGCCAAGTAGCCGGGCGATCGCCTCCGGCAGGGCCGCCCCTCTGGATAGCAGGTTCAGCTGCAGCCTGGGCCTGGCGTACTGTTCCGCAGTCAAGTCGGGCCAGTAGAACCTTTCGAGAGCTCGCACTACTGCCACGCCATCTCCGGGCTCATACAGCGAGATGCTCAGCGACTGGTCTGGATCACTGTAGGCCGGGTGCACATCAAGGAAGAAATCGAGCTTCCGGGCAATGAAGCGATCGTCATAGTCCATCGCTGGGATGCTCGTTACCAACGGCTGGTAACGCCGCCACAGGAACGCGTCGCAATTGACTGCTTCATGCCAGATGGCGCCGGCATTGAGGAGCGGCAGAAGATGCCGAGGGCTGATCGTCCGCAGATCTGCATCGGATGGGCGGCTCCCAGCGACACACCAATCTGCCGCAGCTCCCCAGAAGCTCAGATAGAAGGCGATCGTTAGCGGGTTGGTCGGCGCGATGTACCGATCCCCGGCGCCAGTTAAAAAGACTGTGTCGATAAGGAGGATCCGGTCGTATTCCGGCTGGTAACGGCCTGCCTTCGGAAGGGCCTCAACCAGCTTCTTGTAGGCGCGAACGTATGCAAAAGCCTTAGGACGCACCGCCTCGTCGATCACCGCATAAGCCGAGCCAAACGGCGCCAGTGCCGCGAACAGTTCGCTGCGCGACCGCTGGAAATCATTAAGCTCCCGCTGGGGTACGCCGACCATCGAGACTCGTTCGAGTGACGCGTCCGGCCGGATCCCACCGGAATCTCCGCTCACGGCGGTGAACGCCCACGCAGCCGGTGATGCGAGGATCTCGCGCTCCAGCGAAAGGCCGTTCAGGCTCCCCACTTGCTGCGGCGCAAGCCGGTAAGGGCGACCTCCAACGGTCATCTCTAGCTCATCGACGTCCCCGCGCTCCGACAGCCTGATGTCGGCCGATTCGCCCAGGACCATGGCGTGGACCGGACTGATCTCGTCGATTGGCTCATCAGGCTTCTCATCGGGAGGCTCGTCCGGGCCTTCCGGGCCAGGGATCTGGTCTCCTTGGCCTTGCAGGTAGATGGGCAGGTCATGCTGCTCCTGGTTGCGCTCAATCGTCTTGAAGATGCGCTCGTCGGTCGGATCCCCTGATGTATCAATCTCAACGCGGCCGAGGTTCCGTGCTGGGCTCACCAGGTAGGCCTCGGCGTCCGCTTCGACGAGGAACGCTTGATTGTCGATGTCAATGACCGTTCCGGCCTCGACCGGAAACCAGCTGCCCTCTGCGAAATAGATAGCAAGCAAGGCCGAGTCCGATGTGCGCCCGCGGCGCACGGTAAGGTTCCCGAACCGCCAGCCGGCCCCCTCCGCCTGAACTGACACCTCCTGCGCCTGACCGTCAACAGTCGCTTGTACCCGCTCCCCATCGGCCCAGACCAGGTCCGCGGTGGCATGCGTGAGATTACCGACCGCCTTCAGCGTGATAGCGGATCCCGCTGGAGCCAGCCATAGGGCGAAGCCGTTCGTGCACGTGAGCGTCGCAAGGTATCCCCTGATTGGGCGCCGAAGCTTCGGAGGGTGGGTTGGCATGGCAGCCTCAAGATCCCCAAGGATGAAGGTTGAGTAGTCCAGGCCCTGCGGGCGTATCCCGTTCAGAATTCGGTCAACCACGAGAGCATCGCCTAGCTCCTTCCGTAGCGATCCCTCGAGGTCGGCACCAGGCTCTGTCCAGCGTTCGAGTTTTAACCGCCAGCTCCGGGCAGCCGGCAGCCGGCCTGGATCTTGAGCCGCCTCGGGAGCGGCAACGTAGACGCCGATCCGGGGCAGGGCTCGTCCCGCCGCTTCCGCTGAAACCCACGGATTGCTTGCGATGGCGACCAACTCGCGGAGAACGGACTCAGTCGGCCGATCCGCCTTTGCGATGTCGGAGGCCACGGCCGAAACAAGCGGACCTGCCGGGCCACCTTGAGCGCTCGCAGCTGCCCTCTCACAAAGAACGCTCCAGGAGAGGGCGGGCAACCGCGTCGCATCATCGCCAGCTGTTCTGATCGTTTCGATGGGATCCACCGCGAGTATCAGCAGGACTCGCACGGGAATCGGTGACGTGCTGGCTGTGAAACGGCCGCGCACGAGTGATGCGAATCCCTCGGTTCCGCAGTTCATCCGGCTCCCTGGGTCGTTGCGGATAAGGTATGGAATGAGTAGAGAAGACCCTGCCCCCACAGCCCTCAATTCCGCATGCCCGGACACGTCGGGCAAGACCACGGTCCTGTCAGCGCGGCTCATCAGTCCGTCGAAAACGTCGGCCGGATCGATACCTAGGTACGGGCCCATGTAGAGGCGGGTATGTGTTACGCACTCGGCCGCCGCAGCGATAAGCTGCGAGACGACCAGGTCGCAGACGCGATCAGAGAGGGTAGTGGACATAGGTTGATTCCCCCGCGTCGGAATAGCGGTGGAGCATGCCTAGCCTCTCGAGGGCGTCCGCGAGCCGCGTTCGCTCGCTGGCATCTTGCGGGGAGAGGCCATAGCGCCTGAGCTTGGTTACAAACGTGTCAAATGGGACTTCCCTGACACCGCAGATGAGAAGGACGCTAAGGAAGAGCATCCTCTCGTCGAGCTCGTAGAAGATCACGGAGCCACGGGTCCGGATCAGTGTCGCCGTTGGCGCAATCTTGACGAGCTGGTTCACGACGTCGCGGCCGTGATACTTGAGCCTGTCGACTCGCCTTCCATCCTCCTTGTGGGGCCTCTTCGAGGCCAAGATTGAGCTGTAGAGTCCAAAGAGGTTTGGCTGCCGTGCCACCTCCTCAGCGATGGCAGCCGGATCAGCGGCGGTATCGTACAGCGACGAATTGATCGCGGCAATCCCAGCGGCCACAACGTTGAATTCAGCGCGAAACTGGTCGTTTCTCCGGAGCTCGCTGGCAAGGTCGGCGAGCCGCGGCCGTGAAGGTGGTCCGCTCGGACCGCCCAGTTGAGCCCAAATATGCTGAGAAATGTTCGCAGTCGCGATCGTGGCAGGCAAGGGGTGCAGCCGCCGTGCGTCAACATCCCGATAGGCGGTTGCGCAGCCATCCTGACGCGAGACGGGTCGGTCACCCCCGCTCCCGACCCTGAAGCGGATGCGGCCAGCTAGCGTGCATGACTCAAGCCCGCTCGTACAAGGGCAGGATGGCGAAGGCGCCTCTATATCGGCACTCGCTGCAACGGCCTCATCCAACTGTTCACCCAGCACCTGCGCCAGGCGGTAGTAGTAGGTTGCGAGGTGCAGGCTAAAGAGTTCAGTCAGCATGTCGACAACATCGCGTCGCGGCAGCCGTGCTGTACGGTCAAGAAGGACATTCAAGTCCTCCTGGAACTGCACGAGGGCAAAGGGGCAGAATGGCCGCTCCTCAAGCTCCTTCGCGATCTCAGAACCCAGGCGGCCAACAAGCACGTCCGCATCGGCCGCCGTCGGCCGCTCGGGCTGGTCGCTGAGCACTGCGCGATGCATCAGCCGGTCCGCAAGCGAGAAGCCGCGCGTGTCGTTCATAAAGTCCAGCAACCGGCCAACCAGATGCTTGTCAACTGCGCCGTCTCGCCAGCACAGAAAGGGGATGATTGCGCCCGAGAACAGCTTGTACCGGGCCTCAGCATAATCACCTCCTACAGATCTCGAAAGGCGGAAGGACAGCGGAAAGGATGAGTGGTAAGGCACCAGGTAAGGCACTCTCTTAGGCCGGGTCCAGTACGCGTCCTGCATGGCTTCTGCTATCACCTGGCGAGCAAGAGCATCAGGGACGGCCACTAGTTCAGGCAGGCGATCGCGAAAGTGGCCATCGAGCTCAACGGGCTTGGTGTCCGCTGCGTCCTGCAGGAGCATGTAGAGGAGTTTCTCCCGGGCGTCACCATGGGCGCGGGAAGGAAGGGCATATCTCAGCTCGAGCATCGGATCCGCTTGCTGCGCCTTCTCTGTCTTCAAGACAGGCAGCCGAATGCCGCGCTTGCCCACTCGCAGAGTCCCGTCATCAAGTTGGAGGTCCGCCCCGATCCGTTCCGCCAGGCTCTTGACAGCCTGGCGCTCGGGATCCATCACGAAACCTCCCGCGCAGCAAGGGACTGGCGGCGCTGGTATATAAGAAACCGCCTGGACTCAGAGCGCTTGACCAGCAGCAGCGCTTTCTTTTCATCTTGAGCCCCGCTGTGTCCGATAACTTCGGCTGCATGCCTCAGCTGGTAAGACCGCTCTAGATCGGCGGTCGAGAGTAACGTTCCCGCTGCCGCAAGCTGCAGCAGCCTGTGGAGTTGGACGTCCACAGCGAAAGTTGTGCCCCCTGGCACGCGAAACGAGATACTCATTGGACGGTACGAGACGAGAGCTGCGCCGTCAGGATTCGCTTCCAGTACGGGTTCAAAGGGGGAAAGATAGTCATCTGAGGGCGACTCGAGGTCGATCTCGACGAGGATCTCCCAGTCACGATCCGGGTCATAGGCTTCGGTCCTGAAGAAGAACCTCTCACCCACACTGCTTCCAAACCCGGCAGCAAGGCCTTTGATTACCCCTTCGCGAACGTTATCTATAGCCGGATCGTCGAAGCGGCCCGCAGCAGCCGCTGACACGGCTGCTGTGAAGTCCGGGTTGCGGCTTCCAAGGCTGATTTGCCCTGCCATCCAGCGAGCCCTGACTACACCCCGAGCTACGGCCGGCACGAGGTCGGCGGCTGTTCGCAGAATCCGCTCTAGCCCGGTCCCAGCGGTTACCACCGCCTCCCGAGCTGCCGGCCCCCCTCCGAGAATCGCAACGAACCGCTCGCGGTCCCGAGCGGGCTCGATCCCAACATCGGCCAGATCCTGGTGGATCTTCTCGTCGGGTTTGAAACTCGGATCGAGCTCCCGGATCGCCTCAGCTGCCTGGCCGAGGCGCGAAGTGGGAGGCACGGCTCTGACAACTGACTGTCGCCGCGATCCGGCACGGCGGGGCGCGGGAAGCGGCCTTCTGAAGATGCCGTTAGTGGCGAGACGCCAGAACACCACCTCTTCGCCCTGCCCGTCAGCCGCCAGGCTCGCGATCCGATCGCAAGGATCGGGCTCGGTGAATGCTTCGCCCCCGATCAGAAGGTCGGCGATCAGATCCCACAGAGCCCGCGGCTGCAGTGGCCGGCCGCGATCGAATGCCAGCGCGTCCGCGGCACTGTCGATAGCCGAGCACCCCTCCTTGCTACTGATCAGCTGTGCATTCGTTCGGACGAAGCACCATTGGCGGACCGTGCACGACCTGCAGCGGCGCCCGTCAAGAACTGATCGGTCGGCGTCCGGATCAACTGCGCGGAGCATTGCTGAGAAAAGGCTGTCGGAACCGCCGGTAGTTGCGCGATGGTCGAGATTAACAACGGCCACAGCGCCCGGCAGCGTCAGGCCCTTCGCATCAGCCGCGTGACGCAAGTTCAACCGCCGCTTCAACTCCCGCTCCAGGGCTGTGAAGCCGTGCGCCTTCCCCCTGGCCTCGCGAAGCTGGTCGAAAAAGCGAATGACCATGCCCGTGTTCATGGCGATGAGCAGGGGCTTTCCCTTGTACGGGGGCCGGCCGTCGGCCAAAGGCTCTAGATAACGGATCAGCCTCTGATACTGGAGTTCGGACGGTGAATCCGAGTGCGTAGCATCCTCAACGATCGAGCCGAACGCATCTGCATCGGTACCGCGGAGGCTGCCTACGAGAAGGCTCTTACCACCTCCGGCGCTACCGCTGATGAAGACGGCGGCTACACGGCCAGACCTGGCGAGAGTGATGATCCTGTCCTCAAGCGGGGTGGCGACCCGCATCCGTTCCTGTAGGTCGCTCAGGGCCTTGTCTCCTTCGACGACTGACGCATCCGCTGACGCCCGCAGCTGCAACGCCAGGGCGATCGGGCTGGGAAGGCTTCGGTCGAACGGCTCGGTCATGTCTCACCAACTCCAGCAGCTTGCGCAAGCAATCCTTCTTCCCCGAGGCGCCTTGCTACCAGCCAGGCAGGAGCGCCTAACCGCCCAGCGATCTCCCTGATGAAGTCGCCCGGTCCGTCCTCCCAGACTTCAAGCCGGGATCCCTGAGCAGCCGCAACGAGGATAGTGTTCGGCGCGAGCAGGAAGGCCGCATAGCTGGTCGCGTCCCGCTCGGCGGGCTCGCCCATCGCCCGAATATCGCAGCGCGGATGTGCGTCAAGCTCAAGATGGGCAAAAGCGTGCGCCAGCTCGAACCGAATAACTGCTTCATGGTCGGGATGCTCGGCATCGCCTGCACAGATCACCTCGGCTGAACCAAGATGGATCCAGGGCGGATTCTCCTGGGCATCCGCTCGCCAGGTATATCCGCGCCGGGCCAGCAGCTGCTCGGGCTCCGCCCGGCCGCGCGTTGTCCCCATCACCTGAGCCTTGCCGGCCAATGCACCGAGATGCATCCGTCGTAGAGCAGCCCGCGTGCCGGTCGGCAGCCTGTATCCGATCATCACCGCGTTTGCCAGGCTGGGATCGGCGATCTCCCGCTCAACGTCGCGAGGAAGCACGGCGGCAGCGGTGAACAGCTCGCCTGCAGGGATGTTCAGTGCAGAAGCTATGTTTCCGATCGCGCGCTTGCTGACCGCGACCCTCTTCCCATTCTCGAGCTTCGATAGGTGGCTGATGGAAACGCCCGAGTCGCGGGCCACCTCCTTGAGGACCTTGCCGGCCAGTTTCCGATACTCCCGCAGGACCTTGGCGATGGCAGGGAGGGCCTCGGGATCTACATCGCCTCCCAACCTCACGGCCAGCTCCATGCAATCGTTCGCATCGCCTTCACCTACTATCGACCACCGACGCTCTGCCGTCAAGCCACTCGGTTTGCTCTTTAGGCAACTTTTGCTCCCATGGGCGCATCGTGCCTCTTGCGACGGCCTTTCGTACGGGGTGTAATGGGATGACCGGACTGACGAGGGAGGTGATGCGTAGACGAACCAGTAGCGACCCGGCCGAGACGAAGGCCCCGGGGTGCAACCCGAGGCCTTTCAACAAGCATCGGCCGTCTCGCGGGAGCCGCCCGAGCCTACGCAGAACAAGGATACGGCAAAGCCGTCTCCTGTCGGTGCGGCGACAGCGCGACGGCCTCAACAACCGCATTTTTGGAGGCGTTCCGTGATCAGGAAGAAGAAAGCAGGCCGCCGCGCCCGGCAGCTGCGGGCGGTCACCTCGCCAGAGCCGCTCATCGAAGCGCTGCCGAACGGCCCCGAGACATACCGCCGCGGGGTCGAGACCGGCATCAATTGGGCGGAGGGGGTCGCGCCGCAGGCCGCCGCGACGTATGCGCCGATCAAGCATGCGGACGTCGTGGTCGCGTTATGGCGTACCGAGTCCATGCTCGACCAGACCGAATCGATCGTGGCGTTCACTGGGCTGTTCCAGCCCCCTGGTGATTACGAAGACCAGGGGCTGCCCGACGGCGCGATCGGCGAGACCGAGCTAGAGACGGTCCTGTACTGGATGGCCTGGCTCGACGGCGTCCAGGAGGTACTGGCCCGTTACGAGCTGGCGCAGCTCCTGGCACCAGCGCGTGGGCGCCGCATCCTTGCAATGGATCGGCCGCGTTCCGGAGAATGCCCGGTCTGCTGGATCGAGCGCAACCTCGGTGTCAAGGTCGTGATCTGCGACCAGCAGGAAGGAGGTGAGGCCAGGACGCTATAACCGCCCAGCGCCCCCGGGTGCAACCGGGCGGCCTGGGTCGATTCGATCGACATCACCGTCTGGAGACGAGCCGCCCGGCCTACGCGCAAAGCGGCTCTCCTCCGGCGGAAAACGGCCCAACCGAACACATCCCGTATAGGGAGGAGAAAAAGTTGAAGACCAAGAACATCGAAGAGACCCTGGCGGCCGCCAGTGAGGTTGCCGTACAGGGGGCTGTAGTTCGCATCCGGGAGGCCGCGCTAGAGGCTCCGAAGACGGCGGGGCTCCTGGGCACCGTCACCGGCGACGATCGGCTACACTTGCTCGCCACCATTGCAGAGCTGGGCGCCGACCAGTACATCCTCGTTAGAGACTCCGCCACGGTGCAGCTCATGGAGCAGAAGGTGTCGAGTCTGGTCCAGGGACTGGACCACGACCTGAAGGAGAAGCTGACGGCCACCATGACGGCCGACCGCGAGGCGGCACGCAAGGAGATGTCCGATGCTATCCAGAGGTTCCGGGACGATCTGGTCCGCACCATGGGCAAGTACGTTGATCCGAACTCGCCCGAGGGCATCCTGGCGGTCATGGCAAAGCGGCTGGACGAGATCACCCGGGCGGCGCTGCTCCGGATGGACACGATGTTGCAGGACGGGGACCAGGGTGTGCTGGCGCGCCAAGGTGACAGGATCGTGCGGGCCATCAAGGACGAGCTGGACTCGCTCAAGCGCCAGATCATCGAGGGCGAGGCGAGGGCCGCGATCGGCGTGGCGAAGGGAAGGAGCTTCGAGGAGGAGCTTACGAGAGTCCTGGCCTCGATCGTCCGCCCGCTCGGCGCTGAAGTCGTCCGCTGCGCCGACCACACAGGTGTCAGGGTGCGAAAGCACGGCGATCACCTGCTGACCTTCTCGGGACCGCTGACCCGGGGCAATGCGATCAAGCTGGTTATCGAGGCCAAGGACAGGGAGGCCGCGAACGGCCGCTTCTCGCTCGACGCCGTAAAGGTCGCGTGCCGGCAAGCCTGCGAGAACCGAGGCGCCAGCGTGTGCATCTTCATCACCGACACGCCGGAGCTGCTTCCCGAGGGACGCGGCTTCGGCACCGTTGATGGGCACTTCTTCGTGGCGTACAACCCGGAGCTCGCGGATGATACCGCGCTGGCGGCCACCGTGCACATGGCGCTCATGCAGGCACTCGCCCAGGCTACCGCTGGGACGGATCAGGTGGTCGACCTTCAGGCTGCCAGGCGAGATCTCAGCCAGCTCCGCAAGCTCGTCGAGGAGTTCGACGCGATCGAAACCGCGCACAGCGGCGCCATCAAGTCCATCCAGAAGGCGAGCGCAACGGCGGCGTCGACGAGGCTCGCGATCCTGAACGGCATCGGAAAGCTCGACTCGATCATGGCGGGCTGAGTCAACTGGGGAGGGAATTAACCACCCTCCCCTTCCCCATGATTTAGCTCAGTCCCTGCCGCTGCATCGGCAGCCGGTTGACTCAGTACGTCTTCGTCACCAGGGCGCCGATTCGCTGGTTAACGGCATTGTGCCTGTCGAGCAGCTCCTGAATGAGCGCCTTGGCTTTCGGTTCGGAGTCCACGATCAGGAACTTTCCCACCGTCCCCATCACCGCATCGATCAGGCTGCCGAGCTCGGCATCCTCGACCCGGACCCGCAACATCACGATGCGCCCGCGAGCATCGAACTCTTTCTGATTGTCCTCTGACGAGGGCAGCGTGTGGATCCACTGGCCGGTGCCAGCTTCTCGTGACACGCGGCGATCTTCGAGGTAGCCCGCCACGGTCGTGCGGTAGACGATCAGCAGAGACTCCTGCAGAGCGATCAACGTCTCGTATTGGCGGCTGGATTGGCGATCGCTCTTTTCGCGACGGCGGCGCAGCCACTCCGTAAACAAGGCGGTCGGGAGGCCCAGCAACCAGCCCAAAACGATGAGGGCTGCGGCGCCCAACGTGCCACCCATGCTTCTGGATCTTACCGGTGCAGGATCGCAGGTCCGACGAGCGGCTCGCGCACGATGTCAAGTCGCAGCCTTGATCAGGGATGAGGACACCGTTTTCGCGCGGTTGCCGTCACGGTTGCCGTCAGCACATCGGTTTGGAGCGCATCCTGTGTAGAGAAATTAGCAGGGAAGGCTATCCGATTCGTATTCAGAACGTGGCGGAGGGAGAGGGATTCGAACCCCCGAAGGCTTGCACCTTAGTGGTTTTCAAGACCACCGCCATCGACCACTCGGCCATCCCTCCGGCGAGCATCAATAATACGGACGCTTACGCCGCTCGGTTACGCTTGGGGACGACGATTGACGACGGCCGATGAAGCCAGACGGTGCCGCTCATCGCGATCAGCTGCTCAACCTTCGGGTCCAGGCGAGAGTGGCCCGGCTGAGCGTTGAGCATGTGCAGCACGCGCTGACCGAGTTCGGACTGCTCCAGTGCCCACTGTGCCCACATGTCTTTCGCGTCCGGCTCCATGCTTGCCTTGAACTGCAGCTGCATGGCGCCGCGGCCGACCCCGTGAAGCGCGTGCTTGTGAAAGAACGGTGAGGGAACGAGGAACACGGGATCGGTAAAGCCCCGGATCTTGATGTCGAAATGCGCCAAGAAGTAGAGCAGCCGAGGGTCGCTGATCAGTGGAGCCTTTTCCCGGAAATTGACTTGTAAGACGCGCGATCGGCCATGGAGCCGGAGGCGTTTGGCGGTCTTGAGCTGGACCGCCAAGCTCTCCCCGAAGTGCCGCCGGATATGGATTTCGAAATCACGGCGATCGTCGTCCGCCAGTGCACGGGTTGGGATGAGCCGCCCGTTCGAGGTAAGGATGCAGATCTTGGCGAACTCCGCCTCGGTGATGACGCCCTGTTGGACGTTCGTGATGGCCATCTGCCATATGCAAACCGGCTATCAGCGGATTCCTTTCGCTCTAAGTCTGCGGGAGCGCGCCGCTCACCGAATGACGTCGAGACCACCCATGTAGGTGCGCAGCGCAGCGGGTACTCGGATGGTGCCGTCCTCCTGCTGATAATTCTCGATGATCGCGACCACGGTGCGCGGCAGGGCCAGGCCGGACCCGTTGAGGGTATGGACGAACTGCGGCTTACCGCCCTTCTCCCGATACCGGATATTGGCGCGGCGCGCCTGGAAGTCGCCGAAGTTCGAACAGGACGAGACCTCGAGGTAGCGGTCGTCACCGGGGACGTAGGCCTCAAGGTCGTACTTCTTCCATTGAGCAAACCCCATATCGCCGGTGCACATCAGCAGCACTCGATAGGGGATCTCGAGCAACTGGAGCACAGACTCAGCGTCCCTGACCAGCGACTCGAGCTCGTCCATCGATGTCGCAGGCTCGACGAATTTCACGAGCTCAACCTTGTTGAACTGATGGAGCCGGATGTAGCCACGGGTATCCTTGCCGGCGGCGCCCGCTTCGCTCCGAAAGTTCGTCGACCAGGCGACGTGCTTGATGGGCAGATCCGTGGCGTCGAGCACTTCGTCGCGGTAGAGATTTGTGACGGGCACCTCGGCGGTCGGGATCAGGAAGAGATCGCGCTTCTCGATGCGAAAGGCGTCCTCCTCGAACTTCGGAAGCTGGCCGGTGCCGGTCATCGAAGCTCGATTCACCAGTTGCGGCGGCAGGATCTCCGTATACGCGTGCTCACGAATGTGCAAGTCCATCATGAAGTTGATCAGCGCGCGCTCGAGCCGTGCTCCGGCACCCTTCAGGAAAACGAAACGAGAGCCGGTGACCTTGACCGCGCGCTCGAAATCGATGATGGCGAGCCGCTCGGCGACTTCGTAGTGGGGCCGCATCTTGAAACCGGGCGGTTTGCGACCTTCGTGACCCCAGGTCCGGACCGTCACATTGTCGGTGGCGTCTTTCCCTTCCGGTACTGAATCATCCGGCGGGTTCGGGACTTCGAGTAGCAGGGCGTTGAGCCGGGCGTCGATGGGCGCGACCTTCTGCTCGAGGGCCTTGACCTCGTCCCGCATTCGGCGGAGCTCTTCGACCGCCGCCTCGTCGCGGCTCTTCGCCATGGCGGCCGATCGCCGGTTTTGCTCGGCCTTCAGCTGCTCCAGCTTCGTGACCATCTCGCGGCGCTCCGCATCGAGGCGGAGGATCTCATCGACCGGCGCCGGCTCGCCCTTCTTGCGCGCGCCCTCCTTGACGAGGTCCGGGTGCTCGTGGATGAAGTTAAGACTCAGCATGACGGGCACGCAGATTGGGAAAGAGGATGACGTCGCGGATCGAGGGCTGGTCGGTGAGGATGGCGATCAGCCGGTCGATGCCCAGCCCCATCCCTCCGGTCGGTGGAAAGCCGTATTCGAGCGCCGTGAGGAAGTCCTCGTCCATCGGATGCGTCTCCTCATCGCCCGCGGCGCGTGCACGAGCCTGGTCTTCGAAGCGGGTTCGCTGATCATCAGGATCGTTGAGCTCCGAGAATGCGTTGGCGATCTCTTCCCCGGCGATGAAGAGCTCGAAGCGATCGGTCAGACGCGGGTCACTGGTGCGGCGCCGCGCCAGTGGGGAAACCTCAACCGGGTGCCCGAGCACGAAGGTTGGCTGGACCAGCGTGTCCTGCACGAGTTCCTCGAACAGCTCGGCGACGAGGCCGCCCCACCCAAGGCCGGGCTTGGGCTCGATGTTGTACTGCTTGAGCAGCGCCGCGAGGGCCGGCACATCGGCCTTGCTCACGTCCTGACCGACCACCCGGCTGACGGCGTCCACCATCTCGATTCGCTTGAAGGGCCGGGTGAACGCGATTTCCTGGCCCTGGTACTGGATCGTGGGATGGCCTTTCACCCGCTCGACCAGGTGAATCACCAACGACTCGGTGAGCTCCATCATGCCCTCGACATCGGTGTAGGCCTGGTAGAGCTCGAGCATGGTGTACTCGGGGCTGTGCCACTGATCCATTCCCTCGTTGCGGAAGATCCGGCCGATCTCGTAGACGCGGTCGTAGCCGCCGATGATGAGCCGCTTGAGGTATAGCTCGAGCGCGATGCGCAGATAGAGGTCCATGTCGAGTGCGTTGTGGTGGGTGCGAAAGGGGCGCGCGGCGGCCCCGCCGGCCATCGCCTGCAGAACCGGCGTCTCGACCTCGACGAATGCGCGGCCGCGGAGAAACGTCCGAGTCTCGTCCACCAGGCGGCTGCGGCTGAGGAAGACATCCATCACCTCGGGATTCGCGATCAGATCCAGATAGCGTTGCCGGTAACGGAGCTCCTTGTCTTTCAAACCGTGGTATTTCTCGGGCAACGGTCGCAGCGCCTTGGCCAGCAGGACGAAATCCTCGATCTCGCAGGTGATCTCGCCACGCCTGGTCCGAAAGAGTGTGCCGTGCACGCCGACGATGTCGCCCAGGTCCAGGTCGGTAAATCGCTTGTAGGCTTCCTCCCCGAGCTTATCGACCTTGGCCAGGAGCTGGACCCGCCCGGCGTAGTCCTGGATGTGCGCGAAGGTGGCCTTCCCCATCACCCGGATCGCAACCAGGCGACCGGCGAGGGCGACGCGATCGCTGCGGGCCTCCGCACCTGAAGACTTTTCTGCTTGCTCGAACAAGGCGACACCGTCCGCCGAGCTGTGGGTGCGATCGAAGCGGCTCTGGTACGGCTCGATGCCCTGCGAGCGAAGCGTCTGCAGTTTCTGTCGCCGCTGCAGCTCCTGCTCGCTCCGCTCAGCTTCCATTCCGCGAAAGTCTAAAGGGTCGCGCTTTTCGGACCGCTACAGGATGTCGAAGGAGCGGCTGTGCATCGGCCGATCCGGCCGGAACGGATTATCCACCGGCTTCAACCGCCCGGTGATCGCGTCCACGGCTCGGCGACTGCCGCCAATGCTGCCCATGATGCCGTGACCGCTGTAGCCGGTGTTGACCGCCAGCCCGGGTATCTCGGTCGGTCCCAACAGCGGTCGCCGGTCGGGAGTGTAGGTGTACTGGCCGGCCTGCAACCACCATGACAACCGCGACGAGTTCCAGACGTCCTTCCAGAAGGGAACGGTGCGCGCGAGCGCGTGATCGCTCGTCGGGTCGAGGAGACCGAAGGCGAAGGCCGCGGAGGTTGGGACATCGTCGAGCGGTGGCTCGGCCGGCGCGGGGGCGGTCCAGAGCGCGTGAGCTCCGCGGCCTGCGGGCCGCCAATGGGCGCCGGTCTCGAACTCGATCGTCATCGGCGCATCGGGTGGCACCTGCGGCACGTCGGGGATGATCAGCTTCTGCCGGCGCACGGTTGCCAAGGGCAGGTCGAGGCCCGCCAGCCTGCCGAGGGGCCCGGAGAGCGGCCCGGCCGCGATGACAACGGTCTCCGCGGCGACCGATCCGGCCGGCGTCGTGACGCCGCGAACGCGATCGCCCTCCCGCACGAAACCGGTCACGAGCCTGCCCGTTTCGAAGCGTGCCCCGCTCGCCTGCGCCAGCTCGAGGGCTAGGCGTCGCGGGTCGAGCCAGCCATCCCCCTGGCGGAAGCGCGCATTGACGATGTCGCCCGCCAGGTACGGGAAACGGCGCCTCGCGTCCGGGCCGTCCAGGAGCTCGACATCATCGAGTCCCCACGTACGCTGGGCCGCGACGAGATCGCGCTGAGTCCGGGCGCCGTCGTCGGTGCGAGCGACGAACAGATACCCCTGATGGCGCAGCCCGAGGTCGACCCTCTGCTGGAGGTCGTCGAAGAATGCCACACTCTCGCGGACCAGCTCGACCTCCTCGGGGTTGTCGAACTGCAGCCGAAAGGCACCCGTGGCGACCGGCGTGGTGAGTGTCGCAAGCGCGGGGCGCTTTTCGAGGACGATGGTCTTCAGGCCGGCGCGCTGGGCGAAGAAGGCAGTGGCGCAGCCGATGATGCCGCCGCCGACAATGACGAGATCGGCGGTCTCGGTCGCTAGCGGACCTCGATGATCAGCATCTTGGTCGAGCCGCCGGGCGTGACGACCGAAACGTCGTCGCCGACGTGCTTGCCAAGGAGCGCCTTGCCGACCGGCGACTCGAGCGAGATCCGACCCTTGCTCGGTTCCGCCTCGGCGGAGCCGACGATCGTGAAGGCCTCGTCGCCGTATTCGTCGTGGACCTTCACCGTCGAGCCGACCTCGACGACACCTTTGACGTGCTTGCCTTCGATGATGCTGGCGTTCCGCACCAGTTTCTCGAGCAGTAGGATCCGGCCTTCGACGAAACCCTGCTCATTCTTGGCGTCGTCGTACTCGGCGTTCTCGTTGATGTCGCCGAATTCCTTCGCCTGCCGGATGCGCTCGGCAACCTCGGGACGGCGCTTGTTACGAAGCACCTCGAGCTCGGCCTGCAGGCGGTTCAGACCCTCCTGCGTGAGGTATACGACCTTGTCGTTTTCCATGCTAGCCATCAAAAGCCGCCGTATTATACGTGATTCCCGCCGCGAGTTCGCTAGCTCAGAATCTGGATCGTCAGCGGTGCCAGATTCTCCCGGACCCGCATTGCGGCACCCATCGGAAGCACCACCAGGAAGAGGCCGTGGAGGGTGTAGGAACCGGGCGCCAGCGTGCTCGACGTCGGCCAATCCGCGGTGAAGATGGCGGTCTCGCCGGCCTTCAGCGGCTTGTGGCCGAGGGCCATGCACATGACCGCCGGCACCGGCTGCTGCCAGACCTGCCGGCGCTGGCTGTCCTCGGCCCAGATATGGAGGGTCTGGACGCAGCCGATCTCATAGTCGATCGGTCCAGTCACGGTCACCGTCAGGTGAACGGTACCGCCGGCCGCCAGCTGGGCGGGCGACGCGACGGCGTAGAAGGGGCCATTCGTCCCGGAGACGATCCCGGATGGGCTGGGCGTCGGGCTTGGACCCGGACCGGCCGCCTGTGCGCCACAGCCGGCAAGTAGGAGTGCGAACAGGAGCAGCCCAATACGTTCCATGCCCATACGACGCGGGGGAGCCAGAAAAGTTCCTGGGTCAGGCGGCTTCGCGGGATACCGGAGCATCCTCGATCTCGCCGTCGAGCGAGAAGGGGCCGGGATCGATCGCCAGCGCGGCATCGAGGACAACCGTTACATCCGCGGGACTCGCGACCGACTGGACCATCGTCCGCAGCCGGGCTGCGCCCCGGAAGCCCCGAAGGCCCCAGGCAATGAACTTGCGCAGCAGCCGCGGGCCACGTTCCGGTCCGTAATACTCGAGCACCAAGTCGCAGTGCCGCCGCACCAACTCGATCTGCTCGATCCAGGAGAGGGCGGGGAGCGAATCGCCGGTCGTGAGCCGAGCCACGGTCTGGCGCACCAGCCAGAGGTTGCCGAGGATGCCGCGGCCCAACATCACGGCGTCGACGCCGGACTCGCGGATGCGCCGGACGGCGTCGTCGGCCGTTCGCAGATCGCCACTGCCGGCTACCGGGATCTTGACCGCCGCCTTGACCTGCGCGATCGCCATCCAGTCGGCGGACGGGTCGTAGCGCTGCGAGCGGGTGCGGCCATGAACAGCGAGGCCCTGGATGCCGGTCGCCTCCAGCCGTGTCGCCATCTCGAGGTAGTTGCGCGTGGCGAAGTCCCAGCCGAGGCGGATCTTGGCCGTCACCGGCACCGACACCGCACCGACCACGGCTTCCGCGACGCGGGAGGCGAGGTCGGGATCGCGAAGCAGCGACGAACCGCCCGAGGTTTTGACGACTTTGGGCACCGGGCACCCCATGTTGATGTCGATGATGTTTGCGCCGGCTTCTTCCGCCATACGAGCGGCCTGCGCCATCACACCCGGAGCGCCCCCCATCAGCTGGACCGAAACGGGTCGCTGGTCCCACTGGAGGTCCATCAGCCGGAACGATTCGCGGTGCTGGCGGACGAGCGCCTCGCTGCTGATCATCTCGGTGCACGCCAGCCCGGCGCCGAACTCGCGGGCGATCTTGCGGAAGGGCGCGTCGGTGACGCCCGCCATGGGCGCGACGTAGACCGGGGAGACGAGCGTGTAGGGACCGATTTTCACGGGCTACCAGCCTATCAGTCCTTCGGGCGCAAGCGGAGCTCGAGCAGCAGGGCGATCACACCCAACATCAGGATCGGGCCGACGTTCTGCGAGTTGATGAAGATCGCAAAGAGCGTGGCGGCGGCGATGAAGATGGCGGCCGGGTCGCTGATCGGCGAACTTGATTCCGGCTTCAGCGGCGGGGTCGGCTCCGGCTTCGCCAGTGGCGCCTCGTCAGGCATTGAGCTCGTGGATCATTCGGAGTCCCTCCAGCATCAGCCGCTGATCGACGAGCTCGATCACCGGCGTCTCGGCGGCAATCAATCCCGCCATCCCGCCGGTCGCGATCACGCGGGGGTTCTCGCCAAGCTCCTTCTTGATGCGGGCCACCATTCCCTCCACCTGGGCGGTGAAGCCGAAAATGATGCCGGCCTGCATGCTCTCGGCGGTGGTCCGCCCGATCACCGTGGCCGGCGCCTTCAGCTCGACTCGCTGGAGCCGCGCGGCCCGTTCGTAGAGCGCGTCGACCGAGATGCCCATCCCGGGAGCGATCGCGCCACCGAGGTAGTCGCCTTCCTTGGAGACCACGTCGTAGGTCGTCCCGGTGCCGAAATCGATGATGATCAGCGGACCGCCGTATTTCTTGAAGGCGGCCATGGCGGCCACGATGCGGTCGGCGCCGACTTCCTTGGGGTCCCGGTAATGGATCTTCAAGCCGGTCTTGATCCCCGGGCCCACCATCAGCGGCTCTCGACCGAAATAGCGTTCGATCGCCTGCACCAGGCTGCTGTTCAGCGGCGGGACGACGCTCGCGACGACGACCGCGTCCACGGCCTTCGGATCGAAGCCCTCCTGGCGCATCAGCTGCACCATCGAAAGGCCAAGCTCATCCGGCATGCTGTCGCGGCGGGTGGCAAGCCGCCAGTCATGCCGGAGTTGATCACCCTCGAAGAGCCCGAACGTCAGGTTCGTGTTCCCGAGGTCGATCGCCAGCAACACGCCGTCAGTCTACCCGCGCAAGATCGGAACGCTTTGGTTTTTACAATATGACGTGGCCACCGCCGATCGGAATCCGGCCGAGGAGACGCGCAAGCTGCGGCCCTTCTGGCGGGAAGGCCGGATCATCCAGTGGCCGGCTCGGGAAAGCCGCCGCCGCCTGGTCCTGGCTGAAGTGGTGCGCGCCTTCCCCCTGGGAAAACGGATGGCGGAGGCGGACGTCGACGCCATCCTCCGAGAGTTCTGGCCGGACCACTGCCAGCTCCGGCGCGCGCTTGTCGAGCGCGAGCTGCTGAACCGGAAAGATGGCGTCTACTGGCGCGTCGGCTAAGCGAGGGCGCAGGCCGAGCCGCGCTTTAGTGCGGTGCGAGCGTTTGACGCGTTCGTGGGCCGCTGGACGACGCCACCGCCCGGTAAGTTAGGTCGCCTACAATTCTGGCAGCCTGTTTGAGGCTCTAGGAGACTCGCTGGGAGGGGAAACATGAAGCGTTTGCCAATCATTCTGGTCACGGTGGCCGCAACGCTCGCCGCCTGCGGCGGCACGTCGACCGCGCCGGCAGCCTCGAGCTCGGGCCCGACCCAGGTGGCGAACATTGCCGCCGAGGTTCCGGCCGCGATAAAGGCCCAGGGTCAGCTGCAGATCGCTTCGGATGCGAGCTATCCACCGAACGAGCTCATCAATCCGGACACCGGCGCCGTCCAGGGCTGGGACATCGATTTCGGCAGCGCCATCTGCAAAGTCATGGGCGTTGACTGTAAGTTCACCAACGTCACCTTCAACGACATCATCCCCCAGCTCAAGGCGAGCAACTCGCGCTACGCGTTCAGCCTGTCGAGCTGGACGCCGACACAGCAACGCGAGGACGGCGGCATCGATTTCGTCACCTACTACAAGGCCGGAGAGGCCTGGGTGGTGAAGACGGGTGGGCCCACGGTGGGCACGGCCGCCGACATGTGTGGCCACACCGTGTCGGTCCAGACCGGAACGACGGAGGAAATGGACGCCTGGGGCTTCATGGGAAAGCAGGTCGGCGGCACGCCCATCCCTAACGACAAGGACAACTGTGCGACCGCCGGCAAGCAGAAGATCACCGTGAGCAGCTTCGAAAAGCAGACCGACGTCACCTCCGCGCTGCTCTCGGGGCGGGTCGAGATCATGTGGGCCGATCAGCCGGTCAGCGACTACGCGGTGAAGCAAAACAGCTCGAGGCTGAAGCTCGCCGGCAAGCCCTGCAGCATCTCGCCCTACGGCATCGCGATGATCAAGGAAAGCCCGCTGCAGAGGGCGATCACGGACGCGGTCAAGTACCTGATCGACAAGGGCTACTACGCCAGTATCCTCAACACGTGGGGCGTAAAAGATGGGGCCATCACGAGCTCGGCCGTCAAGCTCAACGACAACAACTCCATCGGTGACAGCTGCGTGCCCACCTATTGAGGGAATCGAGCAGGCGTGCCTGATGCGGTAACGCAGCGTCCGGCGGCGATCGAGGCGGTCCCCGTTCGGCACGTCGGGCGCTGGGTGGCGGCCGTGGTCGTCCTGGCGATCGCCGCCGAAATCGTCTTCACGCTCGCCACCGCGCCGAACCTCAAGTGGAGCGTGGTGGGCCACTATCTCTCCCACCGGCTGATCCTGCGGGGAATCGTCACGACGCTGGAATTGACCGTCCTCGCGATGCTGATCGGGATCGTCCTGGGCGTGCTGCTCGCCGTCATGCGACTGTCGCCAAACCCGGTGATGGCGTGGGTGAGTTGGGTCTACATATGGCTCTTTCGCGGGACGCCCGTTCTGGTTCAGATCTTCTTCTGGTTCAACCTTGCCCTGGTCCTTCCACAAATCGGCATCGGGATCCCCTTCACCTCGATCCACTGGCAGGCGGACACCAACACGCTGGTTCCAGCGTTCATGGCCGCAACGCTAGGTCTCGGGTTGAACGAAGCGGCATACATGGCTGAGATCGTCCGCGCCGGCCTCATCTCCGTTGATCACGGCCAGACCGAGGCGGCCCAGGCGCTCGGCATGCCCCGGTCGCTCGTGATGCGGCGGATCATTCTTCCGCAGGCGATGCGCGTGATCATCCCACCGACGGGCAACGAAACGATCTCGATGCTCAAGACGTCGTCGCTCGCTTTTGTCGCGTCGGTTCCCGAGCTCTTCACGCGATCGCAGCAGATTGCCAGCGCCACCTTCGAGGTGATCGAGCTGGCGATCGTGGCCAGCATCTGGTACCTGGCAATGACGTCGATCCTGACGGTGGGCCAGTATTACCTGGAGCGGTACTTCGCCCGCGGCTCCATGCGCGGGCTACCGCCCACGCCGATCCAGCGGTTCCGACGGATCTTATTTACCTTCCATGCCCCGCCGCCGCCGCCGATGGAGATGCCCGTGGCTCTGCCCAGAGGGCACTGATCGATGAGTCCTACGCCCATGGTCCAGGCTGAAGCGGTGCACAAGAGCTTTGGCCGGCTCGAGGTGCTTCGCGGCATTGACCTCGAAGTCTCCCCCGGGGAGGTGTTGTGCATGATCGGCCCCTCCGGCTCGGGCAAGAGCACGTTCCTCCGCTGCATCAATCACCTGGAGAAGATCGATTGCGGCCGGCTGTCGGTCGACGGCGAACTCGTCGGCTACCGGGAACGAGGTGACAAGCTCTACGAGCTTCCGGACGCCGAGGTCTGCAAAAAGCGCTCGGAGATCGGCATGGTCTTCCAGCGCTTCAATCTCTTCCCTCACAAGACCGCCCTGGACAACGTGATCGAGGCGCCCATCCGGGTGAAGAAGGAAAGCCGCACGGTCGCCGTCGAGCGGGCGCGCAAACTGCTCGAGCGGGTCGGCTTGGTGGACAAAGTCGACGTCTATCCGAACCAACTCTCCGGTGGCCAGCAGCAGCGAGTGGCGATCGCGCGCGCCCTGGCGATGCAGCCGAAGCTGATGCTTTTCGACGAACCCACCTCCGCACTGGACCCGGAGCTGGTCGGGGACGTGCTCGACGTCATGCGTGGCCTGGCCGACGATGGCATGACGATGGTCGTCGTGACCCACGAGATGGGCTTCGCCCGCGAGGTGGGCGACAGCCTGGTGTTCATGGACGGCGGCGTCATCGTCGAAGCCGGCAAGCCCCGCGACGTGCTCGCGACCCCGCAGCAAGAGCGCACGCGCGCCTTTCTGTCTAAGGTTCTCTAGCCCCCACCCTGACCCTCCCAAGGAGGGGGAGGGAAGTCCCTCTCAGTAGACGTCTTCTTTGCGGCTGTCTTCGTCGGCCTCGGGGACTTCCACCTCGTCGTCGGCCGACTCCACCGTGTGCATGCCGTCCAGCTCTTCGGCCGGCTCCTCACCATCTTCCTCGGTTTCCTCGACGTCGGCGTTCCGGGTAAGCAGCGACTCCTTGGCGTAGGGCCGGAACTCGTCACGCCCCCTCTTGATGGGGAAGGACGGGCGTCCGAAGAACTTCGGGTCCTGGTAGGTCTCCCGGACGATGATCTTGACGGCGCCGCCGTCACAGGTGGCGACCGCTCCGGAGTAGCGGTTTCCGCCCTCCAGGAACTTGATCAACCGGCGCCCCAGGGCATGCTCCAGGTGGCCAAGGTAGATACCACGCGACGTCTCGACGTTCATGGTGTCCCCGGCCACGATCAACTTGACCGGGTCGCCGCCGGCAACCTTGCTGCAGGGGTCACCCTCGGCATGGACGTGGAGCGCCGTCAGCGAGGTTTTGCCGGTCTCCTCGATGAAGGCGTCGACGTCGACCTTGGCCTTGGAGGTGGGGACCGGCTGCCCGCCGCGCAGCCCCTGCAGCTTGCTCAGGTTCTTGACGGCGATCGGGTTGACCGGATTCATCTTCAGGGTGCCCTTGTAGGCATCGGTGGCCTCGGTGAGCTGGCCGAGCTCGGTGTAGGCCTTGCCCAGGCGGTTCAGGGTGTCCTCGTCCGGGCCAAACCGGTCCATGATGCCCCGGTTGACCTGAACGGCCTCGACCCAACGGTTCGCGAGGGCGAGCTCGATCGCCTCGTCGACATACTGAGCCCTTGGTTTGATGCGCTCTGCGAATTCGGCCATCGCTTGCCCTCCTGAGATGCGTCGATACCTTACGCGCGCTTGAAAACCGTTGTCAAGCTTGCGTAGCGGGTTGCTGGGCATCACAACGGCGGCACCCCCGGATGCTTGTGAGAAACTCCGCAGAATATTAATAGGTATTAGAAGAGTTGCCCCGATTGTTGCAGCGCTGAGGGCAAGGTTGTATAAAGAGCTACGCCTCTGGGCGCTTCCAGTTTGGGCTTGTATTCAAAATTCGGAAGGAGGACGCGTATGAGACTGCCTAAGTTGCTCGCCGGGCTTGCCGTAGTCAGCCTGGCGCTCGCAGCGTGCGGGACGTCGACGAGCGGCGGCACCGCCAACAAGGGGACGATCAAGATCGGTGTCGATTTGCCGGAGTCAGGGGCGGAAACGTCGAACGGCATCCCAACCCTGAACGGCGTCAAGTTCGCGGTCGACCAGCTGAAGACGGTCGAGGGTTTCACCCTGGAGGTCTTCAACCTGGATGACGCCGTCAACGGCGTCCACGACCCGCAGAAGGGCACGCAGAACGTCCAGCAATTCGTCGACGACACCAAGGTGCTGGGCATGATCGGGCCGTTCAACTCAAACGTGGCGCGCGCCGAGCTCAAAGTCACCAACCAGGCACACCTGGTCCAGATCAGCCCGGCCAACACCAACCAGTGCCTGACCAAGGACATCTACATTCCCCAGTCCCTCAGCGGGGTGCCGGACGTGGACTGCAAGGCAGCCGGCTATCCCTTCCCCAAGGATCTGCGCCCAACCGGAACCAATAACTACTTCCGGGTCGCCACGACCGACGACTACCAGGGTCCCGCGATGTCGGACTATCTCTACAACACGTTGAAGATCACCAAGGTCGCCGTGGCGTCCGATGCCGAGGCCTATGGCAAGGGCATCGCCGACACTTTCAGCATCCGCTTCGTGAAGGACGGCGGGACGATCGTCAAGCGGCAGGACTTCCCGAACGCCTCCAAGGTCAGTGACTTCAAGACCTTCCTCCGCCCGGCGGCGGCAGGAGGCGCCCAGGCGGTTTACTTCGGCGGTACGGACAGCAACAATGCCTGTGTCGTCCGTAATCAGATGAAAGGGATCTTCCCGGACAGCGCGCCCTTCCTCGGTGGGGACGGCATCGTAACCGGCCAGTGCATCAAGGACGCTGCCGCGACGGCGGTCGGCATGTACGGCACCGTGGCGACGGTCGCCGCCGAGAAGGTTTCCGGATCACAGGCCACCATCGATGCCTTCAAGAAGGCGAATCCAGACGCAAGCGCGTACGGCGCCTACACCATGCCGGCCTATGACGCCACCAAGATCCTGGTGGCGGCCATTGGACGGGCGATCAAAGCCAACAGCGGCAACATGCCGAGCCGCCAGCAGGTCCTCGACCAGATGTACAAGACCGACTACACGGGTGTTCTCGGGCATACGAGCTTCGATACCAGGGGGGACACCACCAACAAAGTCATCACGATTTACGCCGTCAAGGACGCCAGCAAGGGCTGGGACGTCGACAGCGCGGTCGACTTGTCAAAAAGCGCCTAAAGCGCGTATAAGAGGGAGCGGGCCGGTAACCGCCCGCTCCCCCTATCAAAGTTGGCAACAGTAGCTGCGGCGCTGAAGGGAACCCGAACCGCGCTCAGGGGCGCGCTCGGAAGCTGGCTCTTCGTCGGCGGAGTCGCCGTCGTGGTCATCTTCCTGCTCCTTCCCAAGGCCGTCGCCGATCCGAGCTCGTTCCTCCAAATCGTGATCTACGGAACGGCGGATGGGGCCATCTTTGCCTTGATTGCGCTCGGCTACACGATGGTGTACGGCATCATCGAATTGATCAACTTTGCGCATGGCGACATCTTCACGCTCGGGTACTTCATCGCGATCCCGTTGATTGGGGCTTTCGGCCTTAGCGAGGGCAGGTCATTCTCGGTCGCCGTTGTCTTGATTCTTGTGCTCGTGACGGCCATCGTCATGATCATCGATGGCGGAATCAATATCGCGATCGAGCGGATCGCCTATCGTCCACTTCGTAGTGCCCCGCGGCTTGCGATCTTGATTACGGCCGTCGGTGTGTCGTTCATCCTCGAGGGTGTTATGTACGTGTGGCGCGGCGCCAACAACGTGCACTTTCCCGACCTGCTACCCAACACGCGTTTTGCGCTGTTTGGCGCATCGCTCAGCATCAAAGATCTAATCGTCATCGGCAGCGCCGGCATCCTGGTCACGCTCCTCAACATCTTCACCACCCAGTCGAAGCTTGGCAAGGCCATGCGGGCAACGGCCCAGGATCGCGAGGCCGCCCAGTTGATGGGCATCAATATCAACCGCACCATCGCCGCCACCTTCTTCATCGGCGCCGCTCTGGCCGCGGCAGGGGGCATCATCTTCGGGTTGTACTTCAACAACATTCGCTTCGACGAGGGCTTCGTCGCCGGTCTCTTCGCGTTCACGGCGGCCGTGTTCGGCGGCATAGGGAACATCCAGGGGGCAGCCCTTGGGGGGTTGTTCATCGGGCTGGTGCAGGCATTCTCCAACGCCTACTTTCAGGCGGCCCTCACCGACGTCTGGGTCTTCGCCATCTTGATCCTTGTCCTGGTCTTTCGGCCGTCTGGGCTGCTCGGCATGCAAGTTCCGGAGAAATGAGCGGTCAGTTGCGGCGGAGCGACCTAGCCATGCGCTGGGCCATGGGCACGTTCAAGGACCGCAACCGAGCCATCTACACCTTCCTCGTCATCGGCGCACTTCTTTTTCCCAGCTTTGCCGACATCACCACCGGGGGGGCGGGCAATCACCTGGTCAGCACGGCAGCGGACGCCGGGATCTACGTGCTACTCGCCATCGGCCTCAACGTCGTGGTCGGCTTCGCCGGGCTGCTGGACCTGGGCTACGCGGCCTTCTTCGCGATAGGCGCCTACACCTACGGCCTCTTCGCTTCCGGTCAGCTCTCCGGGAGCCCGCTGCACCACGAATTCCACATTCCTTTCTGGGTGCTGCTGCTTGTCGCCATGTTCGTCGCCGCCAGCTTCGGCGCGATCCTGGGCGCCCCAACGCTCCGCCTCCGGGGTGACTATCTGGCGATCGTCACCCTCGGATTCGGCGAGATCGTCCCCCGAATTTTCCGTTTCCTGGGGGCCGGTTCGCCGCTTGGAAACTGGACCGGCGGCGTCAATGGCATCGCCGCCATCGATTCGCCACGACTGCCAGCCTTCATTACGGGACCCTGGTTCGGCACCCCGATCAAGGTCGTGGCGCCCTTCGACTTTGGCGACTCGAACTGGGCGCCTATGGACTTCTACGTCCTGATGTTGGTCCTGGTCACCATCTGTGTCGTCCTCGTCACCAACCTCCACAACTCTCGAATCGGCCGTGCCTGGATGGCCGTCCGAGAGGACGAGGTGGCCGCGGCAGCCAGCGGCATCAATACCGTGGCCGTCAAGCTGCTGGCCTTCGCCATTGGTGCATCATTCGCCGGCTTTGCCGGCTGTTTCTACGGAGCGAAGCTGTCGTATGTGAGCTCAGAGAATTTCGAGTTCGTGGTCTCCGTCAGCATCCTGATCATGGTGGTCCTCGGTGGTATGGGCAACATCCCCGGCGTCATCCTCGGTTCGCTGACAGTCTTCACCGTCCAGTTCTTCGTGTTGACCAACCTTCCGGACTGGACCGTCGCCGCCAGCAAGGCGGTGGGTCTTGGGTTCTTGAATCAATCCAGCGGCGGATGGGTGGGCCTTCACGACGAAGTCCAGCGTTTGAACTACATTGTGTTCGGCTTGATCCTTGTCGTGGTCATGCTGCTGCGACCTCAAGGGCTCTTCCCCAGCCGCATCCGCGAGCAAGAGCTCGAGAAGGGAACTGCCGAAGAGTCGGTCTTTGATCTACGCGAGGGGACCGATTGAACGGCGAAGCCATCCCACCCGCTATCCTCGACGTCGACCACGTGACCAAGCGCTTCGGCGGCCTGACGGCCGTCGATGATGTGAGCTTCTCGATCAGTCGAGGCCAGATCTTCTCGTTGATCGGCCCGAACGGCGCCGGCAAGACCACCTTGTTCAACACGATTACTGGGATGTACCGCGCAACCGCCGGCAGCATCGTGTTTCAGGGTCGTGAGATCACCGGACTCAAGCCGTACAAAATTGCCGAACTCGGAATCGCCCGGACCTTTCAGCAAATCCGACTCTTCGCCTACATGTCGGCGCTCGACAACGTACGCATTGGCGAGCACCCCAGGATGCACGCAAGGATCTGGGACGCCTTGTTCAAGACCAGAAGGGCGCGACGCGAGGAAGCGACCGTCACCGAGCGGGCCCTCGAGCTGCTGGACTTCGTCGGGATCAGGCCACAGGCGCACAACTATGCGCGCAACCTCCCCTATGGACACCAGCGCCGGCTGGAAATCGCCCGCGCGCTGGCGAGCAACCCCCAGCTGCTGCTCCTCGACGAACCAGCCGCCGGCGCCAATCCCCAGGAGAAACGCGACCTGATGGCCCTGGTGCAAAAGGTGCGCGACCAGGGGGTGACCGTCCTGCTGATCGAACACGACATGAAGGTCGTCATGGGCATCTCAGACTGGATCGTCGTCCTCGACTACGGAGAGAAGATCGCGGAGGGCAAGCCTCAGGACGTCCGCAGCAACCCGCGGGTCATCGAGGCGTACCTAGGGAAGAGCGCGTGAGCGCGTAGCCAGGTGGCCCTCCTCGAAGTCGACGCCGTGGACACCTATTACGGCCGCGTGCAGGCACTCCACCAGGTCACGCTCACGATCGAGGAGGGCGAGATCGTCACCCTGATTGGGAGCAACGGCGCGGGGAAGACGACCACCCTTCGGACGATTTCCGGTCTCAACCGGCCGGCCCACGGCCAGGTCCGGCTGCGTGGCCAGGTGATCTCGGGGCTGCCCCCTGATCGCGTCGTGATGCTGGGGGTCGGTCAGGCTCCCGAGGGCCGGCGGGTTTTCAGCCGGATGAGCGTCCGCGACAATCTCTTTCTGGGCGCTTACGTACGCAAGGATGGCCCGGCGATTCGCAGCGACCAGGAGCGCATCTTCCACTTCTTCCCGCGCCTGAAGGAGCGGCGCGACCAGATCGCGGGAACGCTCTCCGGGGGCGAACAGCAGATGCTGGCGATTGGCCGGGCCCTCATGTCTCGCCCGAAAGTGCTTCTTCTCGACGAGCCGTCGCTGGGCCTCGCACCGATCCTCGTCGACACCATCTTCGACGTCATCCGGGAGATCAACAAGGAGGGCACCACTATCCTGTTGATCGAGCAGAACGCGGCGAGGGCGCTGCAGGTGGCGAACCGCGGCTACGTGCTCGAGACCGGGCGGATCGTCAAGGAAGGGACCTCACAGGCCCTGCTGGACAGTCCTGACGTGCAGCGGGCCTACCTGGGGATCTGAGCCTGGCTTGAAGCGTCGGGCATGCATCGCGGTTGCCCTCGTGTGCGCGGCCTGCAGCAATGCGGCCCCAGCGAGCCCGGGGCCAGTACTGGCGAAGGTCGCGGTCGGTGCCCGACCCGGAACACCGGTGGCCGGCCTGGGTGCGGTCTGGGTGCCCAACACCGGTGACGGCACCGTATCTAAAATCGACCCGTCGACGAATCGAACGGTCGCCACCTGGCGCGTCGGCGACGCGGCGGCGTTCTACACCAGGGTCTGTGAGCCGTTCGGCTCGGTCCACAGCTTCATGGGTACGACCTTCAATGTCCGGCGCTGCGACCTGCCGAGCGCGGTCGTAACGCACGCGAACCAGCTGTGGGCGGCAGGAAACGACACCAACAGCATCATTGGGCTCGATCCAACCAGCGGACGCCCGCGCGTTACGATCCCGATCGGGGTCACGCCGTTCGATCTCGCCGCGGACGATACCTCGGTTTGGGTAACGAGCTACTGGGACGATGCGATCGTCCGCGTCGACACCGCGTCTCAAAAAGTCGTCGTCATGATCCACGAACCAGGACAGGGGCCCTCGGGCGTCGCCGTCAGCGGGAACACGATCTGGGTCGCCAATAGTCGAGCCGGGACAGTGGTTCGCATCGACCGGCAGTCGAACCAGGTGACGGCCACCATTCCGCTTCCCTGCCGCGAGCCGTGCCCGATCGGACCGACTCCGCTCGCCATCGCCGCCACGGCGAAGGCGGTCTGGGTCCGCAACGAACAGAGCGGCACCCTTTCGCGCGTCGATCCAGCAACCAACCAGGTAGTCGCCACCATCGATGTTGGTGCCTTCGACGGCCGGGCCGGCCTCGACGCCATGGCGCTAACCGCTTCGAGCGTCTGGTTGAGCGGCACCAAGCTGCAGCGGATCGATTCCGGGGCGACCGCGGTGTCCGGCACGCTCGACGTCGCCACCTTCACCCTAGGATACGGCTTCGGCTCGCTCTGGATCACCGACGTCCAGGGCCGCATCCTGCGCATCGATCCGCAGCTGGCTGGCGCAAGATGAGACGCTACCACCTCGCCGTCCTCATGTTGGGCGTGCTTCTTCTCGCCGGCTGCACGGTTGGGGTGGGCACGCCAGCGCACTCCATGGGCGTCATCAAGCTGGGGGTGGATCTGCCACTGAGCGGTGACGATGCGCCGGATGGGCTGCCGGCGAAGAACGCCATCGACCTCGCCATCAAGCAGGCCGGACGCGTCTGCGGCTCGACCCGCCACCCCGATGCCTGTTTCGACCTGCAAGCGGTCACCTACGACGACGTCAGTCAGGGCATCCACGATCCGGCGAAGGGTGCGAAGAACGTCCAGTTGCTGGTCGAGGACGCTCGGGTCCTGGCGATGGTCGGCCCGCTCTACGACAGCCTGGCCAAGAGTGAGCTGCCGGTCGCGAACCCGGTGGAGCTCGCCATGGTGAGCCCCGGCGCGACGAACGAGTGCCTTACCCAGGAGCCAGCGGACGGGCACTGCCAGGGACTGAGCGCGCGGCTTCGCCCGCGCAGCCCCAATAATTTCTTTCGCGTGGTGACGACCCAGCTGGTCGAGGGGGCGGCCGGTGCCGATCTGGCGTTCAAGGCGTTGGGAAGGAAGCGGGCCTTCGTCATCAACGATCAGACCACCTTCGGATCGGGGATCGCGACCGAGTTCGTCGCGCGCTTCGTTCGAGACGGCGGGACCGTCGTCGACCCATCGGATCTCGGCGCCTTCGATGCCAGCCAGCCGCCGTCGTTCGGATCGCGCGTCCAGCGGGCGGTCGACCTGGGAGCGGACGTCGTCTACTTCGCCGGCGCGGGCATCGCCACGGCGGCGTCGCTACGGCGCGAGATGGCGGCGCGGATGCCCCAGGTGCCGCTGATCGGGAGCGACCGCTTGGCGAGCAGCCAGTTCGCGAAGTCCGCCGGCGCCGCCGCGCGGGGGTGCTATTACACCGTGGTCGGTCCCTACGCCGCCAGCCTTCGGTCCGCACAGGGATTCGTCCGCGACTACCAGAAGCTCTATGGCCCCGCGCCGGGCACCTTTAGCCTGCCAGCCTTCGATGCCACCAGGCTCCTGATCGCGTCGATCGCGCGCGCGATCGACGATGCCGGCGGGCAGCTGCCCACCCGCGACCAGGTACTCAAGGAGGTCGCGCTCACCATGGACTACCAGGGCGCCATGGGAACGATGAGCTTCGATGCCCGCGGTGACACCAACCTCAGGTTGGTCTCGGCGTACCAGTGGCTGGGAGCGAATGATCCCGCCGGGCAGTTTGCCGCGCAGCCCGCGATCGACGGCTAGGTGATCGGGCGGCCGGTCACCAGCGCGAGCGCGATCAAGTAGACGCAGATCACGGCGAAGAGCCCGTACTCGAACATGATCCGCCGGGTCAAGGAATCGTCGAGCGCGTGGACCGTGAATCCCTGCCATGCGTACCAGGCGAATGCGAGGATCACTGCGACGTACTGGCTGCCCTGGTTGAGGTAGTTCACCATGCCGAAGGCACCGAAGGTGACCGTGCCAGCCGTCAAAAAGGCCGAGAGCAGCGCCAGGCCCTCGCGCTTGGTGGCAAACCGGAAGCTGCGGTAGCCGCTCAGCAGCGCGATGACGAAGATCGCGGTGAGCTTGATGGGATTCGCCAGGTCGTTCGATTGCAGGATCAGGTAGAAGAGGGCGAGGAGCACGCAGAAGGTGGTCGCGTCGCGCAGGAAGCGGTGGAGTGGGCGTTCGCGGCCCATGCCGCGCGAGATATCCACGAAGCTGCTGGCGAAGATGAAACCTCCCATGGTGAGCATTGCGACCGCGTGCACCCGGTAGTCGGGCGTCTGCAGCATCGAGAAGGTTGCCGCGGCGATGATCGTCAGCACCGGCGTGATGTAATGGTCGAGGCTCGCCCAGGCCGGCGTCCGATTGCGGGCGTGGAGGAAGACCAGACCGAGCGTGACAAACACCGCGAGGCCCGCCGTCGCCAGCCAGACCTGGTTCGGGGAGAGCAGCTCGGACTTGAAGGTCAGCCCGACGGCGACCGCCCAGGCCGAGAGCAATCCGAGGTAGCGGGTGCCCAACTGGACCGGACGCGGTGTGGGACGGACTCTCGGTCGAACCTGTTGCCCTGGCCGTAGGGTCGCGGAAGAACTCGCCAGGGCTTCCGACATGGCGGCTAGTCTAGCAGGGAAACGTCCGTTTGGGGCTGGGGAAAGACCGCGCGATCTCGCACCGAATTTGTATTCGAAAACAAATGTTCGACGCGGGGCGACAGGTCTGTGGAAAGTGTGGAAAGGTGAGTTTAGGCCGTGCTGGTTCCCTGCCGTCCATATTTGTCTTCCAGGCGGACCACGTCATCGATCTCGGGCGTCGACACCTCGAAGAACTCGCAGTCCTCAACCCCGATCATCCGGTGCCTACGCCCTGGAACAATTCGGCGCGACATGCCGGGGGTCAGCCGGTGGGTCTGCAGCTGGCCGCGGTCGTCCTCCAGCTGGAGGTCCATCACGCCTTTGACCACCAGCACGGTCTCGTCCTTCTGGCGGTGGTACTGCAGGCTGAGCATCTCTCCCGCGTTGACGTGAATCACCTTGCCAAGGTATTTCTCGGTGATCGCGAAGCGGTTCTCCCAGCCCCAGGGCTTCTTTACGATGCCCCCAACCTGCCGGGAGGGTGAATCACTAGACAAGTTGGCGTAATCCGAGCTTCTCTTCCAGCGACGCCAGCAGCTGATCGACCCGCTCCTTCGAGGACGCCTCGCTGTAGACGCGGATCAGGGGCTCGGTCCCGGAAAAGCGGACCAGCACCCAGCTGCCGTCCTCCAGGTAGTACTTGAAGCCGTCATCGGTGCGCGAGCGCGCGACCCGCGCGCTGGCGATCTCGGTGGGCGGCTCCTTCTCCAGCCGGCCGTAGAGCTCGGTCCGGCGAGCCGCGTACTCCTGCCGGTCGAGATGCAGGTCATGGCGGGCGTAGAAATCCGGCCCGACCAGCTCGGTCAGGTGAGCCATGATCTTCGACAGCGGCTGACCGTATTTGACGATCATGTCGGCGAAGGTGATGCCCGAGAGAATGCCGTCGCGCTCGGGGATATGGCCGCGGAACGCGAAGCCACCGCTTTCCTCGCCGCCCAGCATGGCGTTGGTCTCCGCCATCTTGGGACCGATGTACTTGAAGCCGACCTTGAGCTCGTGAACCTTGACCCCGAAGCGCTCGCCGAGCTTGTCGACCATCGACGTCGAGGTCAGGGAACGAACGACGTCGCCCTTCAAGCCTCGCTTCTCGACCAGGTACATCATCAGCAGTGCCATCACCTGCAGCTGGTTGATGAAGGTCCCCCGCTCGTCGATGATGCCCACGCGGTCCGCGTCGCCGTCGTTGGCGATGCAGAGGTCGAAGCCACCCTTTCGCATCCGCTCCATGGCCTCAGGCATCCACTGGGCGATCGGCTCGGGATGCATGCCCCCAAAGCCTGGGTTGCGTTCGCTGTGGATCTCCTCGACGGTCGTCTTCCCGCCGGACAGCAGCGCCCTTACGTAGCCCTGGCTGGCCCCGTACATGGGCTCATGCAGGATCTTCAGGCCGGCCGCCTTGATCGCGCCCAGGTCGACGAGGCGATTGATCTGGGCGGCATAGGCCGGTTGCGGGTCGAAGACCTCGATCTTTCCCTCGCGCTGGGCATCGTCGAAGCGGACCTGGCGGACGCGCCCGCCGCGCTGGACTTTCTCGATCTCCTCCTCGAGCCGGGCGGTGACCTCGGGCGACGCCGAGCCGGCGTACTCGGGCTTGTATTTCAGCCCGCTGAAGTAGTAAGGGTTGTGGCTGGCGGTGATGACGAGCCCGCCGCTCGTCGCCTTGTCGAGGATGGCGTAGGTGGCTACCTGCGTCGGCGCCGGGGCGTTGACGACGAAGACCTTGACGCCGTTGGCGGCCAGCACCTGGGCCACCTCGCGGGCGAACAGGTCCGACGCGAAGCGCGTGTCGTAGCCGACGATGGCGGAGGGGTTCGGCCGGCTGATGAGATACTGCGCGATGCCCTGGGTCGCGATTCGAACCGATTCATAGGTGAAGTCGTCGGCGATGATGCCACGCCACCCATCGGTGCCGAACTTGATGTCGACGGCCACCGCTATCGGGTCCCCATCCCCCACTTATCCTAGCCGGGATCGATCAGCTGGCTTTCGCCGACCGCTCTCGCAGGTGCGCCTCGGGCTTGAGCCCGGCTGCGGCGAGGTCGACCTGGAGCATCTCCCGGATCATTTCCGGGAAGGTGATGGTCGGCCGCCAGCCCAGCCTGGCACGGGCCTTGCTGGGGTCGCCGCGCAGGTCAGGGACGTCCGCCGGACGGAAGTACGCCTTGTCCACCTCGACATGGTCCTGCCAGTCGAGGCCGACCAGCCCGAAGGCCAGCTCCGCCAGTTGCCGAATGGTCCACTGCACACCAGTGGCGATGACGTAGTCATCGGGCTTGTCCTGCTGCAGCATCAGCCACATCGCCTGGACATAGTCTTTGGCGTGGCCCCAGTCGCGCTTGGACTCGAGATTCCCGAGCCGGATCGTCGTGGAACGCTTGGCGACGATGGACGCCACGCCGCGGGTCACCTTGCGCGTCACGAAGTTCTCGCCGCGCCGGGGCGACTCGTGATTGAAGAGGATGCCGCTGCAGGCGAACATGTCGTAGGCCTCGCGGTAATTGACCGTCATCCAGTGCGCGTAGACCTTGGCCACGCCATAGGGGCTGCGCGGATGAAAGGGGGTCTGCTCGTTCTGCGGCGGCGGCGTCGAGCCGAACATCTCGGAGGTCGATGCCTGGTAGAAGCGCGTTGGGCGGCCGGTGGCCCGGATCGCCTCGAGCAGCCGCGTCGTGCCGAGTCCGTCGGTGTTGCCCGTGTACTCGGGCTGGTCGAACGAAATCTGCACCTGGCTCTGGGCGGCCAGGTTATAGATCTCGTCGGGTTCGACCGTCATCACCGTCCGGTTCAGGCCACCCGAGTCCGTCATGTCGCCGTAGTGGAGGGTGAAGCGCGCTCCCTCGAGGTGCGACGGGTGCGCGTGCTCGAGGTGGTCGATCCGGCTGCGGTTCATGCTCGAGGAGCGACGCACCACACCGTGCACCTCGTATCCCTTCTCCAGCAAGAGCTCGGCGAGGTAGGAACCGTCCTGGCCGGTGATGCCGGTGATCAGCGCGCGCTTTGCCACGGCCACAGTGTAGCGACGGTCACAGGTATTCGGTCTTGCCCATCTGCTTGAGACGATCGACGATCAGCTTGACATCCTGGGAGCGCGCTTTCGGACAGATGAGAATCGCGTCGTCGGTCTCGATCACGACCATATCCTCGAGGCCGACCGCGGCGACGAGCTTGTGCGGGGAGTGGATCATGCAGTTCTTCGAGTCGATCAGCACCGAGTCGCCCTCGACGAAGTTGCCCGCTTCGTCCTGCTGCAGGATGTCGTGCAGGTCGGCCCAGGATCCCAGGTCGTGCCACTCGAAGGTGGCGCCGACGACCAGCAGGTTCTTGGTGCGCTCCAGTACGGCGTAATCGATCGCCGCGGTGGGCAACGCCCGGTAGATGCGATCGGCGTCATCCGGGCGCGCAGCCCGGCGGGCGTGCCTCACCTGCTCCAGCCCCGCGTACAGTTCCGGAGCGTGCTTCGCCATCTCGCTGAAGAGCACGTCGACCGGCCAGCTGAAGAGGCCGAGGTTCCAGAGATAGTCCCCGGCGGCCACGTACCGTTGGGCGGTTTGAAGGTCCGGCTTCTCGACGAAGGCTTTCACGCGATGGACCGCCGGCGCCTGGTCGCCGTCGAGCGCCGGACCGACCTGGATGTAGCCGAAGGCGGTCGACGCATAGGGCGGACGCAAACCGACCGTCACCAGCGAGCGCTTCTCCTCCGCCCACCGTGCCTCGGCGTCGAGCGTTTTCAAGTAGGCATCCTCGTCATGACCGAGATAGTGATCGGCGTGGACCGAGAGCATGGTGGCCTGCGGATCGCGCTCCGCGATCGCGACTGCGGCGAGGCCGAGCGCCGAGGCGGTCCCGCGCCGCGCCGGCTCGACGATGAACTGCTGGTCGGTCAGCTCGGGGAGTTGTTCGCGGATGCTCTTCACCTGCGACTGTTCGGTCACGACGTAAACGTTGTCCGTCAGGCGCGCGACGCGTGCCACGGTCGACTGGAGCAACGACTGCTCACCCTGCAGGGTCAGCAGGTGCTTGGGCGACTTCTCGCGCGAACGCGGCCAGAGCCGGGTCCCGCTCCCGCCCGCCAGGATCACGACATGCCGCGCCATCAGGCGGCGCTCCGCTCGTGACGCCGCCAGTCGTCGAGCGTGTCGCGTAGCATCGTGTCCAGCGCGATTCGCGGGCGCCAGCCCGTCAGCCGCTCGAAGCGACGCGCGTCGCAGACATACACCTCCGCCTCGACGGGCTGCGTCCGCGCGGGATCCACCTCAAGCGTGATCGAGGCACGCGTCATTTTCAAGAGCTTGGCTACGAGCTCGCGGAGCCGTGGTGCCGTCCCCGAGCCGATGTTGTAGACCTCGCCCGGCTTTCCCTTCTCCGCCGCCAGCAGGTAGGCGCGCACGATGTCGCGCACGTCGGTGAAGTCGCGCCGCGCCTCGAGGTTGCCGACCTTCATGATCGGCGGCTGCTTGCCCAGCTCGATGCGCGCGATCTGCTGGGCGAAGCTGGCGATGGCGAACTGCGGCGCCTGCCGCGGGCCGGCATGGTTGAAGGGTCGCAGCCGGATCGCGGGCAGGCCGTGACTCAGGTGATACTGCAGCGCCAGCAGGTCCTGGGTCACCTTGCTCACCCCGTACGGTGTCAGGGGCCGCAGCGGTGTGGCCTCGTCGAGCCGGCGCACGCGGCCGACCGGCCGGCCGTACTCGTCCGCGGAGCCGACCACCACGACACGGGGCATCGGCTTCTGCTTGACGACCGCCGCCAGCAGATTGGCTTCGAGGCTGGCGTTGGTGGCGATCGTCCCGGCCGGATCATCCCAGGACGCAGCCGGGCTGCTCAGCGCGGCGAGGTGAAACACCCACTGCGGCTGAATCTCGCGAACCAGGGTGTCGACCCGATCGCGATCGAGCAGGTCGACCTGGTGGGTCCGGACCTGGGCCGGCAGCTCCGCCCGCGGAGCCGGTCGGGCTTGCCGGATCGTGCCGTGGACGGTGTGGCGTCGCCGCATCAAAAGCTCGCAGAGGTGGCTTCCGGCGAAGCCGTCGACCCCCGTGACAAGGACGGTCTTAGCCGTCCTGCGACTCCACCACCTGGAGCCGTTGGACACCCGCCTCGGAGGCGAGCAGGTCCGCCTTGTCGGTCCGTTCCCACGGAAGGTCGACGTCGGAGCGGCCGAAGTGGCCGTAGGCCGCCGTCTGCTTGTAGATCGGGCGGCGCAGCTCCAGCTGCCGGATGATCTCGAGCGGGCTGAGGTCGAAGTGCTTCTGGACCAGGTGCTCGATTTTGGGGACCGGGACGCGCTCGGTCCCGAACGTCTCGACGAAAACCGACACCGGCTTGCGCACGCCAATGGCGTAAGCGACCTGGATCTCGCAATGGCTCGCCAGCCCGGCGGCCACGATGTTCTTGGCGACGTAGCGAGCGGCGTAGGCACCCGAGCGGTCGACCTTCGAGGGGTCTTTCCCGCTGAAGCAGCCGCCGCCGTGCCGGGCGTAGCCGCCGTAGCTGTCGACGATGATCTTGCGTCCGGTCACACCCGCATCGGCCCTGGGTCCGCCAAGGACGAACCGCCCGGTCGGGTTGACATGGATGGTCGAGCGCCGGTCAAGCATCTTCGCCGGGACCACCTGCTCGAGGACCAGCTCCTGCAGGTCCTCACGGATCCGCTCCAGCTCGACGTCCTCGGTGTGCTGCGCGGAGAGCACGACGGTATCGATGCGCATCGGGCGGCCGTCGATGTACTCGATCGTCACCTGCGTCTTGCCATCGGGCCCGAGGTAGGGCAGCGTCTTGTCCTTGCGAACGCGCGCCAGCTGCCGGGCCAGTTGATGGGCGAGCTGAATCGGCATCGGCATCAGCTCCGGCGTTTCGTCACAGGCGAAGCCGAACATCATGCCCTGGTCACCGGCGCCGCCGGTGTCGACGCCCTGGGCGATGTCGGGTGACTGCTTCTGGATGGAGACGATCACGCCGCAGGTTTCGGCGTCGAAGCCGAAGCCCGGATGGTCGTAGCCGGCCTGCTCGATGGTGTCGCGGATGATGTCCCGCATCTCGACGTAGGTGTCGGTCGTGATCTCACCAATGACAAAGGCCAGCCCGGTGGTGACCGCGGTCTCGCAGGCGACCCGCCCCAACGGGTCCTTCGCCATGATGGCGTCGAGGATGGCGTCCGAGATCTGGTCGGCGATCTTGTCGGGGTGGCCCTCGGTGACGGACTCCGAGGTAAAGAGATGGTTGCGGCGATTCATCGCGTCCCCGACTCCCAGCCGCTCAGGTACTGCGCCTGCTCGGCGGTGAGCGAATCGATCGCGATGTGCATCGCGGCCAATTTTAGCCGAGCGATCTCGCGATCGATGTCGTCGGGGACGGGGTAGACCTTCGGTTGCAATTCGCTCGCGTGCGAGACGAGATACTCGGCGCTGAGCGCCTGGTTGGCGAAGCTCATGTCCATGACCGCCGCCGGGTGGCCTTCGGCCGCCGCCAGGTTGACCAGGCGACCCTCGCCCAGCACGAAGAGCTTGCGCCCGTCGCGCAGCCGGTACTCCTCGAGGGACGAGCGGATGGTGCGAACGCTCTCGGCCATCCCGTCAAGCGCGCTCAGGTTGATCTCGTCGTTGAAGTGCCCCGAGTTGGCCAGGATGGCACCACTCTTCATCGCCTTGAGATGCGGCTCGTCGACCACGTTGATGTCGCCGGTGACGGTCACGAAGAGGTCACCCTCCCTGGCCGCGTCCTTCATCGGCATCACCCGGTAGCCGTCCATCACCGCCTCCAGCGCCCGGACGGGTTCCACCTCGGTCACGATCACGTGGGCCCCCATGCCGCGGGCCCGCATGGCCAGGCCACGGCCGCACCAGCCGTAGCCGGCGACGACGAAGACCTTGCCGGCGAGCAGCACGTTGGTAGCGCGGATGATGCCGTCGATCGTGCTCTGGCCGGTGCCATAGCGGTTATCGAAGAAGTGCTTGGTCATGGCCTCGTTGACGGCCACGATCGGATAGCGGAGCACCTTCTTCTCGGCCATGCTGCGCAGCCGGACCACGCCGGTGGTCGTCTCCTCGGTGCCACCGATGACGTCGCCGATCAAGTCGGTGCGATCCTTGTGCAGCGCGGCGACGAGGTCGGCGCCGTCGTCCATCGTCATCGTCGGCCGGTGCTCGAGGGCGGAGGCGATGTGCCGGTAATAGGTCTCGTTGTCCTCGCCCTTGATCGCGAAGACACTGATGCCGTGGTCGGCGACCAGCGCGGCTGCCGCCGCATCGGTGGTCGAGAGGGGGTTCGAGGCGCAGAGGACGAGGTCGGCGCCGCCGGCCTTGAGCGTGATGGCAAGGTTCGCCGTCTCGGTCGTCACGTGCAGACAGGCGGCAAGCCGCTGACCCTTGAGCGGCTGTTCGCGCTTGAAGCGTTCGCGGATCTGCTGCAGAACGGGCATTTCCTGCGCGGCCCATTCGATCATCCGCCGGCCGTCGTCGGCCAGCTTCAGGTCCTTGATGTCGTATCGCTGCGCGGGAATGGTCGCCATACCGCTACTGGGCCCGAGGGCCGTTGAGAGAAATCATGTCCACAAGCGTACTCAACCGGCCCTCGATCTCGGGCATGTTGGCCCTGGCGATACGGAGCACGCTGAAGTCTTCCACCGCCAGCGAACCCAGCACGCTGCCGTAGAGCATGCCGCGCCGCAGAACGTCGTCCCCGTGATGACCCGCGCGCGCGACCGCGCCCAGCAGGCCACCGGCGAAGGCGTCGCCGGCACCGGTCGGATCGCGCACGGTCTCGAGGGGGTGGGCCGGCGCCAGGAAAACCCGATCCCGGGTAAAGAGGAGTGAGCCGTTCTCGCCGCGCTTGATGATCACGACCCGCGGCCCGTAAGAGAGGATGTGGCGCGCGGCCGCGGGGAGGAACCGCTGGCCCGAGAATTGGACGGCCTCCTCGTCGTTGACGAGCACGCAATCGACACGCCGGAACACGCGCTCGAGGCCGGGCCGGGCGGTGTCGAGCCAGAGCTTGATCGTGTCGCAGGCGACGAAATCCGCCTTCTCGACCTGGTCGAGGACGTCGAGCTGCAGGTCCGGCTGAATGTTGGAGAGGAAGACGACTCGCGAGCTGCGGTAGGCGGCCGGCAGCACCGGGTGGAACCCGGCAAAGACGTTGAGCTGGGTATCCAGCGTCTCGCGCTCCTCGAGCCGGACGCCCGAGTAGCGAGCCGTCCAGCGGAAGGTCTTGCCCTCGAGGACCTCGAGACCGCCCAGATCGATGTTGCGCGATTCGAGGAGGGCGCGATTTGCCGGCGAGAAATCGTCGCCGACCACGGCAACCAGCCGGATCGGGGCGAAGATCGACCCGGCGAGGCAGAAGTAGCTGGCCCCGCCGCCGAGCACATCGGTGGCGCTTTCCGTCGGGGTGTGCACCGTGTCGAGCGCGACCGAGCCGACCACGAGGATCGGACTGACGGAATCGCCCACCTAGAACTTCAAGTGGGACACGACGTTGTATTCGGACAGGTTGTCGGCCCCTTTGAGGAATTTGAGCTCGATCAGGAAGGTGATCCCGACGACACGGCCGCCCAACTGCTGGACCAGGCTGGCGGTCGTCCTCGCCGTTCCCCCGGTCGCCAGCAGATCATCGACGATGACGACCGACTGCCCCGGCTTGATCGCATCCTTGTGGATCTCGAGCACCGCGGAGCCGTACTCGAGCGCGTAGGCTTCGGAGATCTTCTGGCCGGGGAGCTTGCCCTCCTTGCGCACCGGGACGAAGCCCGCGTCGAGAAGGTAAGCGAGCGCGCCGCCAAAGATGAAACCACGCGACTCCACCCCGACCACCAGGTCGACCACCTTGCCTCGATAGGTTCCGGCCATGATGTCCACCGCCTGCCGAAAGGCGGCGGCGTCCTGAAGGAGGGTCGTGATGTCCTTGAAGAGAATCCCCTCTTTGGGGAAGTTCGGCACGTCGCGGATCTTCTCCGACAGGGCGCGCACGACGTCGCCATCATCCGGCACGCGAGTAGTTTAGGTAACTACCGGCCCCTGAAGCCGGAGCGCACGATCGACCACTCTTCAGAATTGAGGGCGCGCAGGGCCAGCAGTCCGACGAGGTAGACCGCGGCCCCGATGATGATCACGACGACGAGCGGCCAGGTGCGAACGCTGTAAACGACGATCCCCATGATCGCCGCGCTGGCCAGCACGGGCGCGATGCTGCCAACGATCGAGAGCGCGGCGAGATGCCGCCGCAGCAGCCACCAGCCGCCCGCGAAGAGGGCGACCTCGGTGATGGTCGAGGCGGCCGCCGCCCCCAGGTAGCCGTACGGCGGAATCAGGACGAGGTTGAGGATAACGTTGACAGCAAGCGTGACGAGCGCGAGTCGGGTGAAATCGAGCTGGCGGTTGATCGCGGTCAGCGTGTAGATGAAGGCGTTGTTGACAAACAGCAGCGCGACCGACGGGGCGAGGATGCGCAGCGCCGGGATCGATTGCTCGAAGCCGCGCGTGACATGCACGATGGAATCGGCCGTCACCCCCAGGCCGACTGCCAGCGGCAGGCCGAGGATGGCGAGCATCTTGTAGGACTTCTCGTAGGCAAAGGCCAGCCGGCGGCGATCGCCCGCCGCGAGCAGCGACAGCGCCGGGAAGACCGCGCCCATCGCCGACTGCGGCACCCAGGCGACCGCGTCGATGTACTTGTTCGCCGCCGAGTACCAGCCAACCACCTGGAAGTTCTTGAAGAGCTGCAGTAGCACGATGTCGAGCTGCGCATAGATCGTCGTGACGGTGAACGCCAGCGCCAGCGGCAGCCCAGCGGCGAGCAGCCTCCGCACCAAGACGGCATCGAGCCGGATGGTGACCCGCTCGTGCCAGCCCCAGCGGATCACGCCAAACGCAAAAAGACAGGTAAAGAGGTAGCTGGCCGCGTAGACCCAGAGGAACGCGTCCCAGGTTGCCCGCTGCTCGATGGCGACGATCGTCAGCCCGAGCAGCAACAGCGATTCGGCGACGATCGCGATCGCCTCGTAACCGAGGCGACCCCGGATGTAGAAGACGGCGCGCAGCAGGCTCGAGTAACTCGTGGTCAGCAAGAGAACGAAGGCGGCCAGAGTGTAGGGAAACAATGCCGGGCTGAGCAGGCGCAGGGCGACCGCCAGGATGACGAGTGCCAGCAGCGAGAGCAGCAGCCGAGCGCTGAGCAGGTTCCCGAGGTAGCGCGGCAAGACGGTCCGGTCTCGGGAAGCGTCGCGGATGAACACCGTCTGCAACCCGAGGTCGGCGACGATCCCGAGGAGCGTGACGTAGACGATCATGGTGGCAAAGCGGCCGTAGTTGTCGGCGCCCAGGTGGCGCCAGAGCAAGACGACGACAACGAAGACCGACAGCTTGGCAACGGCCCGCGCTCCGACGACCAGCATGCTGTTGCGCAGGGTCTTTGACGCGAGCCGTTCGCTCACGGCGCGGATTCTAGTAGAGTTCAACCGGCAATTCGTAACGAGATCGAAGCGGAACCATCTGGCCGTCCGCTCCGTCTTATAGAGAGGATGCTCTCGCGCGGCCTCATCGCCTGTCTGCTCGCGGCGACCCTCGCCGGATGCGGCGGCGTCGCATCGTTGTTCGCGCCTGCCACGGGCACCGTAACCGGACACGTGCGAATCAAGGCCTGCGGCGGCGCCTACCGCCCGGAGCAGACCGGCTGCCCGGCGCAGCCGATGGCGGGCGCGACGCTGACGTTTCAGCCGAACGATGCGGGAAGCCCCTCCAAGATCACGACGGATTCATCCGGCGCCTACCGAATCGATCTCAAGCCGGGAACCTATCGCGTCCGCGCGATGGAGGAGGGGTCGACCAGGCAGGGCTTCGCCGGATTCAGCGGCCCTACGACGGTCACGGTCGGCGGCGGCAAGACGGTAACGGCGGACTTTACCTACACGATTCAGTTGCTGTAGGAACGCCGGCACTGGCGTTCCTTAACATTCGTGGATGCAGTCGGCAGGAAAGCCGCGGGTGTTCAGCGGGATCCAGCCGAGCGGCGGCCTCCACATCGGTAATTACCTCGGGGCGATCCGCAACTGGGTTCGCGACCAGGACAAGTACGACAACATCTTCTGCATCGTCGACCTGCACGCGATTACCGTTCCCCAGGACCCGACGGCGCTGAGGGAGAACACCCTCGACCTGGCCGCGATCTACCTGGCCAGCGGCATCAGGCCCGAGCAGGCGATGTTCGTTCAGTCGCACATTTCGGCGCATGCCGAGCTCGCCTGGATCCTCGACTGCTTCATTCCCCTGGGTTGGCTGGAGCGGATGACGCAGTTCAAGGAGAAGAGCGGAAAGGACCGCGAGCGATCGAGCGCCGGCCTCTTCACCTACCCGGCCCTGATGGCCGCTGACATCCTTCTGTACGACACCCGGTTCGTCCCGGTCGGTGACGATCAGCGGCAGCACATCGAGCTCACGCGAGATGTGGCGCAGCGAATGAACCAGCGTTTCGGCGAGATCTTCGTGCTGCCCGAGGCGATGATCCAGAAGTCGGGCGCTCGGATCATGGGCCTCGACAACCCGGAAAACAAGATGAGCAAGAGCCTTGCCGCTGAGGTCCCCGGGCACGCGATCTTTTTGCTCGATCCGCCCGAGCTGATCCGGAAGAAGCTGGCAAGGGCCCAGACTGATGCCCAGCCCTCGGTGCAATTCCCAGTGGGGCCGGGGGTCAGGAATCTCCTCGAAATCTACGCAACGATCAAGGAGCTGGATTGGCCGGCTATTGAGCGGGAGTTCGCGGGCACGTCATATAGCGTGCTCAAGACTGCTGTGGCCGACGCCGTGATCGAGGTGTTGACGCCGATCCAGCAGCGCTACCACGAGATCCGATCGGACGACCCTGCGCTGATGCAACAGCTGCGCCGGGCGGCCGACCGGTTGACGCCGATCGCGAACGCCACCTTGCATCGCGTCCAGAAAGCCGTCGGGCTGCGCTGAGCGCTACCAGTTCGAGTAGGGACGACTCAGTGCGGGATGGAACCACCCGGCGTCACCATGAAGAAAGATCGCGACCGGGCGCTGCGGGAGTGGCATCACGTACGCCACGTAGCCATCCGGAAAACGAGCCGCCAGCCCGCTGAGCACGACGCGGTCCCGTTCGTCGACCACGACGGCGATGGGCACGTCCCCAGGCAGCTGCGCCACCTTCCGGTAGTCCAGAAACGTCCACGGGACGTGCCCCTCGGTCATGAATTGAATGGGGATGGCGCGGAACGGATCCGGGTTGACCATCCCGCGGTTGGTGAACGTGATGGCAACGTAGAGCTGGCGACCGTTCCAATCCGTGGCATCCATGAATCGCCCGACGTCGACCCGGTCGCCCATCCACTCGATATACAGACCGGGCACGGTCGGGTAGACGGCAAAGTAGAAGATGGCCGTCCAGGCGAGGCTGACCACCCAGACGGCCGCGGCCGCCAGTGTCGCGCGCCGCGGCCACACCTTTTGGAGGACGGCGTCCAGGCCTACCGCGGCCAGCAGGTAGGCGGCCGGAACCAACCCGCTGCCGCGGAGCATGTGCGGCGTGCGATCCGTCAGCCCGACCACCAGGGTGAACACGCCGAGCCAGAGCAGCAACAGGGCGTAACGACTCTCGCGCCAGCGCTTGACCGCCACCACGATCCCGGCCAGGAAGGCGAGGCCCACCAGGGGATCGAAGAGCGGCAGATGCGGGACGTTGTATTGGCGTTCGGGGTCGCCCCAGAGGTTGAAGACGGCGAGTGTCCGCCACGCGTGATCGGCGAGCCGGAACGGTAGGCCGAGGATCGGCCCTCCGCCCAGGACGGAGACGCCGGCGGCTCGATTGAGCACCTCGGGGTGCAGCAACGTGGCGATCGCGAGCGGCGCCACCACCACCGCGGCGGCAACGACGTAGACGGCCCACGATGACCGCGTCCCCGGCAGCTGGCGACCGGCCCGGATCCGCTGGACGATCAACCCCGCAAGCACCAGCAGCACCAGCCGGTAGCCCGTATAGGTATAGAACCCGAGGCTGATCACCGCGCCGGCCAGGGCCCAGCGCCAGTTCCCACCGCGCCGGACGGCCCAGAAGAGAGCCAGAAATGAGAGGTCGAGGAAGAGCGGGACGAGGACGGTTCGGTAACCGAGCCGGCTGTAGTGGACGGCCCAGAAGGACACGGCCAGGAGCGCGGTGCTGATGAGGCCGATGCGGCGCCCGAAGAGGCGGCTTCCTAGCAGGTATTGGATGGGGAGCGTGACCAGGCCGATGACGACCGTCGTCAGGTAGAGAGCGATCGGTTTGCCACCCACCAGGGCGACGCTGACCCCATCGAGCCAGGAGATCATGCCTTCGATGCCGTTGCCGGTTCCCCGGGGGTAGATGACCTGCAGGCCGTGCTTGGGTACGCCCAGCGCGTCCAGCCCGTTGGCCGCGACGTCTGCGTACAGACCCGGCGGGAAGGTGTCCAGCCGAAACGTGCGCAAGACGGCGGCGACGACGAGGATCGCCAGCACACCGATCGATGCCTGGTAGTGCCAGGCCGCGGCCCTGAGCCGGGCTACGCCGTCCCCTCCGAGACCTTCTCCGTGACCTGATACTCGAGGTACATGCCAAGCATCAGACGGGTCTGCGCCTCCAGTGCGGGCAGGACGCTGAACAGCAGCCCGACGACGGGATACAGGCCAAGCTGGACGTAAGCCCAGATCTGATGCGGCACTCCCCAGGTGCGCGGCATCGGCGGATTGATGCGCCGTTCCACGAGGATCAGCGCGGCGATGTTCAGGAACGCGATGTTGATCAGGATAAAGGCGTAAAGGCCGAGCTGGTCGGCGGCGAGGGTCAGGTTCCAGTCCTCCGACAGGAGGCGCGGCAGGGCGGCGCCAAACAGCAGCAGGAGCGGCAGCGTCGCCCAGGTCAAGTGGTTGAAGATCATGTAGCCGTAGCGCCGCGCGCGCAGCCAGAGGGGGATCTCAGGGTGGCGCAGCAGCCGGACCGTCGCGTAGGGCACATCACTGACGCCCCAAGCCCAGCGCTTGATCTGGTTGTACTGATTGGCGTGCGTCTTGACTCGCTCCCACGGCATGCCTCGGTCGGAGGCCTCGGGCGCGTCGCCGTAGATCGGGAGGAAGATCGGGAACATCTTCAAGCGGCCGTGGGTCGCGAAGAAGGACTTCCAGTAGAAGCGGGAATCCTCCGGGATGACGTCGTCGTCCCAGTAGTCGGCCTTGATGACCAGGTCGAGCGACATCGAATAGCTGCTGAAGGCGACCAGCCGGTCGGGCCGCGATGAGAGGAACATCTGCCACTGGGTGCAGGCGCTTGCCATGATGCGCACCGCGAAGGGCACGCGCCAGAGGTTGTTGTGGAACATCGGGATCGGCTGGAAAAGGCACTCGAGCCGCCTCGGTTCCTGGACGTAGTTATAGGTCACGTAGGCGAAGTACTGGCGATGGACGCGGAAGTCCGAATCCAGGTCGGTGACGATCACATCTTTCGGGTCGAGGCCCATCGCCTCCAGCTCGCGGCGCAGCACCGGGCCGCCGTAGGCCATCGCGGCCGACTTGCCCACCACGATGCCCGGCAGCAACGGGTCTTTGATGTGGATGAAGGCGCGCAACCGGTCGCCAAACTCCTGCTGGAGCCGGTGGACGTTTTCCCAACCGGGCCGGTCGCTTTCCCGAGTGATGATCGCTACCACCTTGTTTTCGGCCGGGTAGTCGGCCTCGGCGATCGCCCGGACCGTCTCGCGAAGGATCGGGTAGGGCTCGGTGTAGGTCGGAATCAGGACGGCGTGCACGATCCGATGCGGATCGAGCGTGGTCGGTGAGACCGCCAGCGCAAGGCAGCGCTGCCACCAATCCTCCAGCATCGCCCGCTTCATCTTTCGATAGGTGCTGCGAATGCCGACGACGACCGTCGCGGTCCGGACGAACCAGTAGATATCGATGAGAAAGATAGCTACGGCGATGTAGGGGGCGAACAGTAAGGATGCCACCACCGGGGCGATCAAGATGGTCCAGGTGAGCGCACCCGGTGCCACTTCCAGGGCGCGCTGCACGCGCCGCTCGCCCTTGCTCAGGGATGCCCTCTTTGCCACCTCTTCTAACCCTAGTGCACCGGAGCCAAACCTGTATTCGGCGGCCGAGTGGCGAACGCCCCAGTTTGGCGTTATACTGGTGGCCGGGTTAGACAGGCTGACGCTTACGCCTGTCCGACGCTCTGCCGAAGGGGTGGCTAGCCGTCGGCCCACCTGTGAAAGCCAGGCCCAATCTTATGCGCCACAAGGAGCGCCATTGACCTTACGGTTACCGCCTGTTGTCGCGGGGTCCCCGTTCGCCCATCGGGCCCCTGACATCACCGCGGTCCGCCTGCTCGTTTGCGCCGCGCCGCAGAGCCAGGCCGAGACCCTGCTCGCCCACCTCGGCCAGGAGGCCCTGATGGGTTTGCTGACCGAAGCCACCGAGGGTGACGGCTACGTCGATATCAAGCACGCTCCGGTGCGCTTCACGCTCAACCTGCAGAAGCGGACGGAAACCACCATCGAGCGCTTTGGGCTGACCGGCCAGCTCTTCGGGCTGCCCGGCCGCGATGTCGCCTTCGTCATCGAGCGGGTTCAACCCGATCCGGACCCTTCCAAGGATGCGGGAGACGTGCTAACGTTAGAAGTCGCCGAAGCTTTGGCTGATGCCGCTTCCTACGTGCCGGAGGAGGACTGGGTCCGCCGGCAGTTGACCGCGCTCGAAGAGGCGGCACAATTGCCGCTGGTCCTGGCCGGCCAGGCCTTTGCCAACCACGAGCGGCAATGGCTCGCCTGGCAGGCCGAACAGGACGCCCGCCCCTACGACGTCGAGACCGAAGGCGTGATCTGCAGCAAGTGCGAGAGCCTCCAGGTGGCCGGTGCGAAATGCACCGTCTGCGGCGCCACCAACGGCGACCGCAGCGCCGGGGCGATGCTCGTCCTCAGCCGTCGAGGCGGGTTCAAGGAAGGCGACCGCGTCATCATTCGCACCGGCCACGGAGCGGACCGCGAAGGCACGCTGCTGCGTGGCGAAGGCGGCGGACGCCGCTGGTTGGTCAAGCTCCGTGAGGAGGGCCTGCTCGGTCCGGGCACGGTCCGGCCGCAGCCGATCACCGCCGTCGTCGAGGTCCAGCAGCGAACCCTGAATGGCTTTCCGGCGGGCGACATCAGCTTGCGCCGCGTCGCGGCGCTCCTGATCGCCCCCGACGAGGTGCTGCCCCCGGGTACCGGCGACCTGCAACCCTTCGATGAGCGCCTCAACCCGAGCCAGCAGCAGGCGGTGCGCAGCGCCGTCAATCTTTTCCCCGGGAGCATGCAACTGGTACAGGGACCGCCCGGGACCGGCAAGACGACCTCGATCGTTGAGACGGTTCGCCAGCTGGTGGCGCGCGATCCCAGCGTCCGGATCCTCATGACCTCCCATGCCAATACGGCGGTAGACAACGCGCAGGAACGTCTGCAAGGACTGGACTCGCTGCGCATGGTCCGCATCGCCGAGCCCGAGAAGGTCGATCCGAAGTTCCGCGCGAGCATCGTCGAGGCCGACGATCCGCGGGTGCGCAACGCCCATGTGGTCTTCGGCACAGTCAACCGCATCGCGCTCGCCTGCAAGGAAGCCGAGATGTTCGACTGGCTGATCCTGGACGAGGCGAACAAGGTCCGCTTCACCGAAACGCTGCCGCTATTGCGCCTGGCTCCGCGCTGGCTGCTGGTCGGCGACCACCGCCAGCTGCCTCCGGTCCTGGACGAGAGTGCCGCGGCGTTCCCGGTCGAGGACGACGAGGCGAGGGCGATGGTTCGCGACGCGAGCTTCTTCGAGTTGAGCTGGGTCGTCTTGCCCGAAAGCAACCTCGTCATGCTCGACGAGCAGTACCGGATGGCGGCGCCAATCGGCAGCTACGTATCGGTGGCGTCGTATGACGGGCGGTTGCGGAACTCGCCGGAGATGGCGGCGCTGCGCTCGCCGCTGCCGTGGCCCTTCAACCGCAACCTCACCTGGCTGACGATCCGCGGCCGCGAAAAGAAGGGCGGCTCAGGAAGCATCTCGAACCGCGCCGAGATCGAGGCGGTCGGACGGGTGGTCCGCCACCTGCAGCGACTCGGGCTCGAGCAGTTACGCGTCGCCGTCATCGCCATGTACCAGGACCAGGTCACCCAGTTGCGGCGCGAGCTGCGGATGGTGGCGCTGCCAGGGCTGGCGGTCGATACGGTCGATGCCTTCGAGGGTGAGGAGGCCGATGTCGTCATCCTGAGCCTGGTGCGGAGCAACGAAGCGGAGCGGATCGGTTTCTTGAAGAAGGCCCAGCGGCTGAACGTCGCGATCTCGCGGGCGAAGCAGCTGCTGGTCGTGGTCGGCGACATCGAGACGATGACCGGCCGCGAGGGACAGGATCTCTACCGACCGTTGCTCGAGCACGTCGAGCGCGAGGGTCGCGTGGCCGGCATCGGTGCCCTTCATGCCATGGACGCGGCGGTCGGTGGGCGCCAGCGAGGCGACCGTCGGCGGCAGCGGGTTGGCGCCGCCCCGGCGGCCGGAGGTCGATCGCGCCGGCGTCGCCGTGGGTTCGGGCCTCGTCCGGTAACACCGGGCGCCACCGTCGCAGGCAATGGTGTCGCGGCACCGGAGGGCGGAGCACCACCCACGGAAAACGGCGCGGCCCCGCCCCGCAAGTTCCGGCGCCGCCGCGGGCGACGCCGCGGTTCTGCCGCACCAGCCAACGGAACCGCGACGAGTGAGAGCCAGGCCGCATCACATGCCGATGGCAGCGCACCGTCCCCCGCGCCCGAGCGCGAACCCGCGGCGCAGGCCGTCGAGCACAGCGGCTGACGACCACCTCAGGCTAGAAATCACTGGCTGACCGCGGGCCCCAGCACTACGTCGACCTCGCGGACTGGCGCCGGCGTGTCGGCGACCTTTACCGCCTGAAAGGACCTGATGCGCTGCAACGATTTCGGCAGGGTCGCGATCAGCTGTTTCGTATGCACCCGCAGTCGCCGCTCTCGCCCGCAGCCCAGGCGGCGTTCAAGGGCCTGTTCTACTTCGAGCACGACCCGAGCTACCGCCTGACGATGCGCCTCGAGCCCGCCGGCGCGGGCGATCCGCTGGTGGTCAACACCGGCGGTGAGGATGGCGTCATTACCTACCGCCGAGCCGGCTGGTTGAACTTTCGCCTCGGCGGCCAGGATTGCCGGCTCACCATCTTCAGCCTGGTCGGCTATGGCGGAGGTCTGTTTCTGCCCTTTCGGGATGGCACGTCCGGCAAGGAAACCTACGGTGGTGGGCGCTACCTCTTCGATACGGTGAAGAACACCGACGGCCTGGTCCTCGAAATGACCGCCGGTTCGCCTGACATCACGATCGATTTCAACTTCGCCTACAACCCGTCGTGTGCCTACGACGCCCGTTGGGCCTGCCCGCTCGCGCCGCGCGAGAACTGGCTGCCGGTCCCCGTACGCGCGGGTGAGAAAGTATTTGCGTGAGTAAGACCGCGCTGATTACCGGCGCGTCCGGCGGGATCGGCTATGAGCTGGCGATCCTGTTTGCCCGCGACGGCTACGACTGCATCCTGGTTGCCCGCAGCCAGGACAAGCTCAAAGAGCTGGCCGAACGCCTGGAGAGTGAGCACCGCGTCAAGACGCTGGTGCTTGCCAGGGATCTTTCCAAACCGAGCGCCGTCGATGAGATCTTTGAAGAGGTCACCGCCGCCTCGATGCACGTCGACGTGCTGGTCAACAACGCCGGCTTCCCGGTATTCGGTCTCTTTAACGAGACGGACCTGCGCATCGAGCTCGAGATGCTGCAGGTCAATGTCATCGCGCTGACCGCGCTCACCAAGTTATTCCTCAAGGGGATGGTCGAACGTCGAGCCGGCCGCATCTTGAATCTCGCATCGACGGCGGCATTCCTGCCGGGTCCGCTGATGGCCGTCTATTACGCGAGCAAGGCGTACGTGCTGTCGTTCTCTCAGGCGCTGTCGAATGAGCTGCGCGGGACGGGGGTTACGGTCACCGCACTCAGCCCTGGGCCGACGCGAACCGGCTTCCAGCAGCGCGGCGTGATGGAGGACTCGCGCCTCGTGCAGAGTCAGATCGCCGATGCGGCCTCGGTCGCCCTCGCCGGCTACCGCGGGCTGATGGCGGGCAAGACGATCGTGATTCCCGGCTTCAGCAACAAGTTGATCCCCTGGGTCGTACGGCTTTCACCGCGGGGCGTTGTGACACGAGTCGTGCGCCGAATGCAGGAGCGCGTCCCGCAGCGTTAATCCGAGCGGCGGAAGCTGCCCGTCAGGTGCCGAATCGCCGGATTCCCTTCCAACCCCATCTTCATCTCGTAACGGAGCGCCTCCCCATCCATCCAGAACGATCGGCTGATCGCGGTGACCGGCTTGGCGGTCGGGGTGCGCCCGACGCTGGCGCACTCGACGTCGACCCGCCGGCCATCCACCCGGCCGAGCGAGATCTCCGCGTAGCCGATGGGCTGGGCGATCACGAACTCGACCCGGCCTTCGCCGACGAGCCGCATGTAGCCCGCTTCGGCATGCATCGGCTGGCCGGTCTCGAGCGACTCCGTCCGCTGGGTGTAGATCAGAAACGGCTTGCCGTTGTGGGCGAAGCGGATCTCCTCGCGATAGCGGAAGGGCTTGATGCTCGGGTACTGTCCCTCCCCTTCTCCGCGCCAGGTGCCGAGCAGGAAGGTCACCGGGGTGAGCGCCGGATTCAGCTCCGCGGCGATCATGGGCTCCATGTTAGAGGCTGAAAACTGCCCTCGGCAGGACTCGAACCTGCGACGCCCTCCTTAGGACGGAGGCGCTCTGATCCCCTGAGCTACGAGGGCATGCTCCGGCGGCGCGCCAGAGAGAGGTTATCATTGACATTCGCTGATCGGGGCGTAGCTCAGCCAGGTTAGAGCGCTCGGTTCGGGACCGAGAGGCCGAAAGTTCAAATCTTTTCGCCCCGACCACGATTTTCCTCACCCAAGCCCTTGACATGCGCCGCGGCCTTATGCATACTCAGCATACATACTGCGTATGGGTAGTCGAAAGCTTGTCGCTTAAGTACGGCGTGCTGGGGCTCCTCAAGGAGCAACCCCTCCACGGATATGAGGTGAAGAACCGCTTTGAAGCCATGCTCGGAGGCACCTGGGACGTCAATATCGGCCAGATCTACACGACGCTCCAGCGCCTCGAGCGCGACGGGCTCGTCCGGCCCGTTGGTCATCGCGGCGACCGGGGCAAGCTGCTCTACGAGCTATCGCCGGAGGGCGACAAGGCGCTCCACGAGTGGCTCGCCCAGCCGGACTCCGGGCCTCAGCAACTGCACGAGGAGATCTACGTGAAACTCCTGCTCGCGACCCGCATCGCCAACGGCGACCTGAAGGGAATGCTCGCTCGGCAGAAGCGTGCCTACCTGCAACGTCTGCGCGACCTGAACCGGCTGGAAGAAGGGGCCCGCCGCGACGGACGCATCGATCTCGCGCGACTCGTTCGCGGCGCATTACTTCACACGGAGGCAGATCTCAAATGGATGGACGAATTGTCATCAGAGCGTTTCGGGACGGAGGGGGCGAAGACAGAATGAGCGAGCTGGTCCGGCTGACCGACGTCACCAAGGTTTATCAGGGCGGCATCACCGGGGCGCTCAACGGCGTGTCGGTCGCCGTCGGGCAGGGCGAGTTCACCGCGATCATGGGACCCTCGGGCAGCGGCAAGTCCACCATGCTCAACCTCGTCGCCGGAGTTGACCGGCCGACGTCCGGCACCGTCGTCGTCGGCGGCACCGACCTCGGCAAGCTCGGTGAGACCGGACTGGCCCGGTTTCGGCGCGACCACATCGGCTTCGTTTTCCAGTTTTTCTACCTGCTCCCCAACTTGACCGCGCTCGAGAATGTCCTCATCCCCGCCCAGCTCAAGGGCAACTCACCGAACGGTCGAGCCCGGGAGCTGATGGAGCGGCTTGGCATCAACGAGGTCGCAAATCGGTACCCGGCGCGGTTGAGCGGCGGCCAGCAGCAGCGCGTCGCAATCGCCCGCGCGCTGATCAACCAGCCGACCCTCCTTCTCGCGGATGAGCCCACCGGTGCGCTCGACACGCGCAGTGGCGAGCAGGTGATGGAGCTCCTCGGCGAGCTTCATCGCGAAGGGCAAACGGTCCTGCTCGTCACCCACGATGCCAAGCTGGCGACCCGGCACGCTACCCGCGTGATCAGCGTGATGGACGGAACGATCGTCGACGACGCGCACCTGGAGAGCCCGGAGCGGGCGGCCGCCGAGGTGATCCGCGTGCGCGGCGAGGAGGCAGCGCGATGACCGCCGTCCTTCTCAAAGCCATGCGGGACTTACGCCGGCGGCGGCTGCAAGCCGCGGTGATCTTCGTGACGACGCTGCTGGCGGTCGGCACCGGCACGATGGCGCTAACCCTCATCGCACAGACCCGCGACCCGTTTCAGCTGGCATTCGATGCGCAGAAAGGCGCTCACCTGAAGGTGGCGTTCGACGGCCGGATTGACCCCGGTACGATCGCCGGAACGCCGGCGCTCATCGGGGCGACCTCCTACGGCGGGCCGTATCGAGCGACCGACGTCCAGTTTCAGTCAGCGGGACACAAGTACCTGGTGACCGCCGTCGGCCGCGACAACCCGGGAGGCGACGTTGGGCAGGTCCGCATTGCGGCGGGCCACTGGCCATCCAGCACGACCGAGATCGCGCTGACGCGGTCCTTTGCCGACCTAAACCACATCTCCATCGGAGACAGGCTCAAGGTGGTCAGCGTTCCGCAGGAGCCGGTGCTCACCGTCGTGGCCGAGGTGGTGGACATCGATGAGCTCCGGGCGGACGTCGGCGGCGTCCAGCACGCCTGGGTCCTCAGTCCAACCGTCGCCCCCTTGACCGCGAAGGACGCGTCGTTCCTGATGGACTACCGCTTCGCCAGCGACCCGACCAGCGCTCAACTGCAGGCGCACCTGGATACACTGCGCGCCTCGCTTCCGCCAGACAGTGTCACCAGCTCGGCCAACTACATCTTTGTCCGCACCGTCTTCCACATCTCGACGCAGATCCTCACCGGGGTGCTGGTCGCCTTCAGCGTTTTCGCGCTGGCTGCGACGGCGGCGATCGTGGCCAACCTCGTGACCGGGATCGTCATCTCGGCGTATCGCGAGATTGGGATCATGAAAGCCGTCGGCTTCACCCCACTGCAAGTGGTCGGCGTCTTCGTGCTCCAGATCCTGGCTCCCGCGGCAGCGGCCTCCATCCTCGGCATTCCAATCGGGACGGTCCTGAGCGAGCCGCTGCTGGCGAGCAACTCGCAGGCGCTGGGTCTCGCTTATCAGCCGACCTTCTCACCCGCTCTCGACGTCCTCGCGCTTGCTGGGGCACTGCTCATCGTGACCATCGCGGCGGTGATTCCGGCGTTTCGTGCGGGCCGACTCAAGCCCGCGGCCGTCATCGCCAATGCTTCGGCCCCTCGGGGCCACAGCGGCCGCTGGCTCCGCCGCCTGGCATCTCGGGCCAGGCTGCCGCGCCCCATCGTCCTCGGTCTTGGCGAGGCGGCGGCGCGGCCGGGCCGGGCGATCCTGACCCTCCTTGCCATCGTTCTGGGCGTCGCCACGGTCGTCGTTGCCCTGGGAGAGGCGCGCAGTTTCAACAAGATTTACACCTACGAGGGACACATCGGCAAGGTGGATGTGGTCGTCACCAAGAGCCTCGCCCTGGCGGACGTCGAGGCCACGCAGCTGATCAACTCGCAGCCGGAAACCATGCGCGTGGTGGCGGAAACGACGACCAACATCAACGTTGCGGGAATCGCTGATCCGGTTAACACGATCGGCTTCCGCGGTGACTCTGGGGCGCTCGGCTACCTGATCTCCCCGGGCCACTGGTTCACGGGTCCCGGTGAGGTGGTTGCCAATAGGGGCTTCGTCCAGGACGCCCACCTCAACCTCGGCGACACCTTTCCCGGGACGGTCCAGGGCCGCGCGCTCAAGCTTCGAATCGTGGGCGAGGTTTTCGACTTCACCGCCGGTCCAGGAGGCCATGTGCTGATGGTCGACTGGTCGACGATAACCGCCGCGGTCCCGGACCTCACACCGTCCGTCTACCAGGTGACGCTGAAGCCCGGCTCGAACCTCGACGCGTACGTGAAGCGCCTGGCCGCAGCGCAGCCGGACCTGCTCGATGTTCAAGCCAACAGCACCGGCAACACCGCGTTTCTTACCGTGATCGCAGGCGTCCTGTTCGGGATTGCGGCGATCGTCGCGCTGATCGCGATCGCCGGCGTCTTCAACACGATGTTGCTGAGCACGCGCGAGCGCGTGCGCGACACCGCTACCCTCAAGACGCTTGGCATGAGCCCGCGGCAGGTGATCGGCATGGTCGCCACCTCAGCCGGCCTCCTCGCACTGGTGGGTGGTCTGATTGCGGTACCGGTAGGGGTTGCGCTCTACCGGATGCTCTTCGACCAGCTCAGCAGCCTCGGCGGCAACATTACGCCGGTCGCCTTTTACGACGTCTTTGCCCCATGGGAGCTGATTGCCATCCCGCTGGGAGGCATCATCGTGGCGGTGGTCGCCGCCGGGATTCCAGGCCGCTGGGCGGCGCGCACCAACGTCGTGGAGGTCCTCCACGCCGAGTGACATGAGAGCCGTTGTGTACGACAGGTACGGGCCGCCGGACGTTCTACGACTCGAAGATGTTGAGCGGCCCGTGCCCGCGGAGGACGAGGTCCTGGTCAGGGTCCACGCGACGACGGTCAACCGGTTGGACTGCGCGACCCGTGATGCCAACCGACGCAGCGGCCTGGCGGTCTCGCTGATCAGCCGGCTCGTCTTTGGGATCCGCCGACCGAGGCGGCGGATCCTCGGCACCGAATTTGCTGGAGAGGTCGAAGCCGTCGGCGCTGCTATCACCGAGTTCGCGCTCGGTGACCGGGTCTTCGGCGCCAGTGGGCTCGGGTTCGGGGCACACGCCGAGTTCATGGCCATGAGGGTGAGCGGCCGTATCGCGCACATGCCCGGCAGGATGTGCTTCGAGCAGGCGGCGCCAATCTGCGACGGAGCCCTCAACGCCCTGGCATGCCTGAGACAGGCGCGGCTCCGAAAGGGGCAGACGATCGTCGTCTACGGCGCATCGGGGGCCATCGGTACGGCGGGAGTCCAGCTGGCCAAGTACTTCGAAGCCGACGTCACGGCGGTCTGCAACACGAAGAACCTTGAACTCGTGAAATCGCTCGGAGCCGACGCCGTGATCGACTACACGCAGCAGGACTTCTTGAAGAACGGCAAGACATACGACGTCATCTTCGACGCGGTCGGTAAACAGTCGTTCCGCCCCTGCAGAGACTCACTGAAGCCGGGCGGCAGCTACCTGGCGACCGACGGGTTCCGCAATCTCCTCTTGGCGCTATGGACCTCGCGGATCGGAACGAAGAAGGTGAGGTTCTCGATAACCAGCCCGATGCCAACGAAGAAGGACGTTGTCTTCCTCAAAGAGCTGATCGAGGCCGGGAAGTACCGGCCGGTCATCGATCGCCGCTACCCGCTGGAGGACGTGGTCGAAGCGACGAGGTACGTCGAGACCGAGCAGAAGACAGGAAACGTCGTCCTGACAGTCAGCCGCGCCTAGCGAAACAGATCAGTGCGGATTTTGTAGAGCCCGAACAGCAACGTTCCAAAGCCGCCGCGGATACCCAGAAGCCGGACACATGGAGGAGCCACGTTGTCAGCGTGCCGACAAGCATGCTCAGAATCCCCGCACTCATAAGCAGCGCAAGGAGGATCGCCTGTTTCCGCACGACAGCCCTCACGCCGCTCAAATACCACGAAGCCTAAGCACGCTCGGCTAAATAGCAGGTTCTTGACGCAGTTTGCGGTTCAGTCCGACAGAACCCACAGATAGAGATGACAGGCCGAACCTTCCTTGCGATGCTGATATTCGTTGGGTTTGTGGTGGCCGTGATGTGGTTCGCGATTCTGCCCGCCCTAACCACCTATCGGCCGACCCTGCCCTGATCACCCAATCGTCAGCAGCGCGATCCCGCCGACGATCGCAACCGCGCCGGCGACCCGGAGCCACGCGTCACGCCTCTCGCCGAGCCGCCAGATTCCCCAGGCAGTCACCAGGACGATGGCTGACTCGCGGAGCGGCGCGATGATAGCCAGCGGCGCGACGCTCAGTGCGAACAGGATCATGAAGTAGGCGGCGGTCATGAGCACGCCAACCGCGACGGATAGCCGCGGCTGATCGCTGAGTCGCGACCCGGGAACGCGGCGAACCGTCGCAAACGCCACCAGGAGGATCGCTCCGAAGAGCCAGAGAAGCCACCCGTAGATCCACGGCGAACCCAAACGGACACCGATCCGGTCCAGTGACGTGTAGGCCGCGATCATCACTCCCGTCAGGAGCGCCGGCCAGAGCGCCGAGCCCGCGTTGGATGGTCGCCGGACCACCCAGATCCCTCCAAGCAACGCGATGACGCCCAGGATTGCCGGTGCGTGCAACCGTTCGCCCAGCAAAATCACGCCAACTAGCACCGCCAGAAGCGGGGCCGTGCCGCGGGCGATTGGATAGACCACCGAGAGCTCCCCGCGTTGATAGGCGATGGAGAGCGCGATGAAATAGATCAGCTCCAGGAATGCCGAGGCGAGCGCAAGCAGCCAGCCTCCGAGTGGGAGTCCAGGACGGCCCGACAGAAGCCAGGCCACGGCGACCGGCGGCAGCGAGAGGACCGTTCCCCAGGTCAGCGCCCTCGTCGCTAGTGCGAGCGGGTTCTCGGAGGCCTTGAGCAGCGCGTTCCAGGTGGCATGGAAGACCGCCGCCAACAGGACAAGAGGCAAGACCGCCAACGGCACGAAGCGAGTCTAGTCATCCCCATCCACGGGGGAGATCGCCGACGACACGGACGCGGACGATTTCATCGCGCCGTCGAAGGAGCGCCCGAGGAACGGCCCCCACCCTACCCTCCCCCAGATGGGGAGGGTAAGAAGCTCAAGTCAGGGCCAGAAGAGATGGCCGAGTAGCATCCCGATCGCAACCGCCACGACGTAGCTGAACCGCGGGTAGGCGCGCACCAGCGAACGGATCAGGTTGGTGAGCGGCGCTTGCCCCTTCCCCAATGAAATCGTCTCATTGAGCATCAGGATGAAGACGGCGCCGACGAAGATGGTCGCGAGCAGCGAGAGGATCGCACCCGGGCTAACGTGCAGCACGGCGACTCATCAGCTCGCGGATCGTGCGCGGAGCCGGCGCAAGCAGTCCAGTGGCCGGCCCCCACAGAAAGTGCCCGAGCACGATCCCGACCAGGATCGCGATCACGAGCACGAGGCCGGGAATATCGTGGGCGGCTTCGCGGAAGTAATCGGTGATCGTTTTGTTGTCGGTAAAGAGGGCCCAGGTCTCGAAGGCCAGGAGCAGGAAGATCGCGCCCACGACGGCCGTGACCAGCAAGGAGACGAGGTTGCCGCGGTTGAGGATCATCGGGCCGAGCTTAGCCCTTCCAGTCGACCAGGAATTCCTTTTCTTTCTCCTCCACCTTGGTGCCGAGCACGGGGTGGAGTTCGATCGCCGGCGAGTACTTGCTGGCGGGGACGATCCGTCCCAGGGCCTCGGCGATGGCACGCACATAGTGTGGCGCTCCCCCACAACAGATCCCGATGTAGTTGACGCCCAGGGCCTGCGCCCGCCGCGCGTAATCCGCCATCTCGAATCGCGTACAGAGGAACGGCTCCAGCGCGATGGGAAAGACGTTGGTTCCCTCGGCGGATTTCAATGACTCGAACGTGGGCATCGCCGCCTCGGTCTTGTAAGGAACCGGCTGCATCGCGACGTAGCCGCTCACCCGGCTGCGCACCTGTTCGATGAGCGGCAGCATGGTCGCCGGCCCCCGGTCGCAGTTCAATCCGACGATGTCGGCCCCCTGGTCGGCCAGGATCTTGCAGGCGTCGACGTAGTCGTAGCCATCCCAGGTCTGGTGTGGCCGGGTGGTGGCTAGCGTCACCATTGCCGGGAGGCGAAGCTCCTTGATCACGTCGAGCCCGATCAGCGCCTCTCCCAGGTAGTCATTCGTCTCCGCGATGACGAAATCGATACCCTCGTCCACCGCCCAGGACAGCTGCTCCTCGTACATGGCGCGAACCACCTTGGAGGACGCGTCCTTGTTCTTCGGGTCGTACGCCCAGGTGTTGCAGATATCGCCCGCGACCAAGGCGTCGCCTTCGCGCGCGACCTCGTTCGCGATTCGCACTGCCTGCCGGTTCATCGCCTCCAAATCGTTCTCGCGGCCGACGTCCTTGAGCTTTCCGCGGTGCGCGTAGTAGGTGAGTGCCACCATGACGTCGGCACCCGCTCGTAGGAACTCGCGATGGAGCTCCCGCAGGGCGTCGGGAAAATCCAGGACGACCTCGGGCACATACGGCCCGGCCTTGATATAGCCGCGACGCTCGAGCTCGAAGACATAGCCTTCCGCACCCAGCACGACGCCGCTCTCCAGGCGGTCGAGAATCCCGCGTCCGCTTCTAGCCGGCACGGCTGACCACAAAACGCTCCGGGGCGAAGCGCGAGATGTCCTCGACGGTTCGCGCCTCGAGGCTAAGTTCCATCAACGTCCGGCCGATGAGCGGCGCGAATTTGTAACCGGTGCCCCGCCAGCCGGTCCCAACCGCTCCGCCAGGCAGGCCGGGAATCGCTCCCAGGATGAAGTTGTCATCTGCCACCAGATCATACGAGCACTGGTCGGCGCCCTCGACGTCGATGACGCGGGCATCCATCAACTCCGGCATGCACTCGGCGACGAAGGTCTGCACGCTCGTGATAGAGGTCACCTGCGTGCGGACGTCGGGCGGGTTGTAGTAGCCGATCTTGACGCCCGGCGTTTTTCCCTCGAGCATCGGGTGCCCGTAGATGCCCACGTCGAGGTAGGCGAACACGGGGAGCCGTCCCGGCGTGAACATCTCGCGCTTGGCGGGCGGCGGGATCAGGTACTTCGACTCGCTCGGCCGGTCCGGCCGCAAGGGTAGCCGGAGATCGCAGCCGTCGATCCTGGCGAGCAACTCGTTGGTGCCCAGCCCGGCCGTGAGGACGAGGCGCTCGGCCACGCGCTCGCCGGCGGCGGTGTCGATCGCAATCAGGCCATTCCGCCGGCTGATCCGGTTGACCACAGTGTGCTCCTCAACCGCCACCTGCCCGGCGTGAAGGCGCATCAGCAACGCCGATGTGATCGGCGGGACATGGAGAAAGCCCGCCTCGACGTCGAGCCGCCCGAGATCGACGTCGAACTGCGGAAAGCGGGCGCGGAGCCCGTCGCGGTTGAAGGCCTCCGTCTTCAATTGCAGGCCCTGCAGGACCCGATAACTTTGCTCCGCATACGTCGCCGCCAGGTCGGGCGTGACGCTGGCTTTGGCGAGGTTCAGACAGCCGCAGTCGATGAGGAAGGACTCACCGGTTTCCCGCTGGAAATCCAGCCACAGCTGGCGCGCCGCGAAGGCCAGCCGGGCGTATTCCGGATCGAGATAGTCGTTGCGGATCGACCGCGTCAGGCTGAACGAGGCCGCCCGCGGATCGCCCAGTCGCCATTGGTCCAGCACCAGGACGCGTGCCCCACGCCGGCGGGCGAAGTCGGCGGTGAAGAGGCCCATGACGCCGGCACCGATGATCGCCAGGTCGTAGACGGTCTCAGCCAAGATCGCTCGGGCCCCGAACGGCTAGCTCAGAGCCGGCCGGCTCAGCTGGCGAGTTCGCCGGATTCCCGGGTACAGTACCGCGGATAGTGAGCCCGGTAGCCGAACAGCCATCCAACCGGGGCGAGCGCCGGAAGGCCGAGCCGCAACCAGATGGGACGACTCAGGGGACGGCTCTCCCGGCGGTAGGCCGCCGCGATGACCGCCCACTGCAGCATGTTCCCGATGCCGCGAAGGTGGTGTTTGCCATCACGAGCCAGGCCGAAGGTCGTTTCCGAGAATTCTTGCTTGAGCATACCGGGCCGGAACTCCACCAGCAGGTGCGCCTCGACCTCCCCGGCATTCCACAGACAATGGGCCGTTCGCCGTGGCACGGTCAGCTGCTGGCCGGGTCGGAGGTCGAAGCGGGCACCGTGGATGGAAAACGACGCGGTTCCTGAAATCACGGTAAAACGCGATTCCTGGACGGGGTGGACGTGGGGATCGCCAACGCTGCCGCCGGGTGCGAGCCAGGACTCGTACTGGACCAGCTCGCCCTGTGTTTCGGGGGCAGTCTTTAGAAAGCGGATCCGTTCGCCGTGGAGGGGGTTCTCGATGATCGGACCGACGATGGGCGACGTCACCTCGTTGGAGTGTTTTGCGGAGTATAGAAGAAGACGGTGGCCGGCGCAATAAATTGCGCCACTCTGTGCAATACTGCCGTCAACCCGCCCGTGAAGCCCCTCGTTTTCGCGAACTTCCTCGCGCCGAACATGACCTCCGTCTACGCCGACGTGGCGGCGCGCGTCGGCCGGGCGCTCGGGGTACCGGCGCAGCTGGTCGAGGGAAAGGACTGGGAGCAACTTCGGGATGGCTCGGTCGACGTCGCATTCCTCTGTGGGCTTCCCTATGTCCGCCTCCGCCGCGAGCGGCCGGGGATGCTGCGACCCCTGGCGGCTCCGGTGCTAGACGAGGCTCGCTACCAGGACCGGCCGGTGTATTTCTCCGACGTCATCGTCCGGCGCGACAGCCCGTTTCGTTCGTTCGGCGACCTCCGCGGGCGAAGCTGGGCCTACAACGACCCGGACTCCCACTCGGGCTGCCTGCTGGTCCGCTATCACCTGCTGCAGATGGGCGAAACGGAGGCGTTCTTCGGCCGCCGGACCTTCTCAGGCCGGCACCAGGAGTCGATCCGACAGGTAATTACAGGCGAAATCGACGCGTCCGCGATCGACTCCCAGGTGCTCGGCGTGGAGCGCCTGCGAAATCGGGACCTCGCCGGTGAGATCCGTGTGATTGCCACCCTCGGCCCCTCAACCATCCCCCTCGCCGCCGCGACGGCCAGGGTTTCCGATGCAGTGGAGGCTCGTATCGGCGCAGCCCTCTGCGAGCTGGGGCACGAGCCCGAGAGCCGAGCCGTTCTCGCCGGCGGTCTGATCCGACGCTTCACCGCGATCGACGACCGAGCCTACGACGACATCCGGGCGAAGATGGCCGTCGTGGAGAGCGCCGTCCCTAGCCGATAGGGTCGAATTTCGCGCCCATCAGCGACGTGCGCCTTCCAGCTCCGCCGGGACACGCTGGATCGCCGCCACGAACGCTTGCGGCGTGAGGACGCCGCGGAACCTATCGCCGTCCACCACCGCCACCCAGCCGGCCTGATGGATCAGCATCTGCGAGAAGGCGTCGAACAATGTCCGATCCGCGCCGATGATCGCATCGAGCGGACGGGCGCGATCCGCAACCCGCCCATCGCCAACGGCCAGCTCTCGGTCGAGCTCGCCGACCGGTTTGCCGCTTTGATCGAGGACGACCACCCGGGTCCAGCGGCTGTCGAGCAGGCGACGGGCGTCGGCCAGCGAGTCGTCGGGGTGGACGACGGGCGGCTGCTCCAACGCATTGAGGTCGATGGGCGTGACCGACAACCGCTTGAGGCCGCGGTCGGGCCCGAGGAGATCGATGACCAGGTCAGAGGCCGGCTTTGCCAGGATGGCCGCCGGCGTGTCGTACTGCTCGAGGCGGCCGGCGTTCATGACCGCGATCCGGTCCCCCAGCTTGATCGCCTCGTCGATGTCGTGGGTCACGAAGATGACGGTCTTGCGCACCTCCCGCTGGATCCTGAGGAACTCGTTCTGCAGCCGCTCCCTTGCGATGCGGTCGATGGCGCCAAACGGCTCATCCATCAGTAAGACGGGCGGGTCGGCACCCAACGCACGCGCCACGCCAACGCGCTGCCGCTGCCCGCCGGAGAGCTGGTGCGGATATCGGTGCGCAAATTGCTTCGGATCGAGGCCAACAAGCTCGAGCAGTTCGGTGACACGCCGCTGGATCCTCGCTTTGTCCCAGTGGAGCAGCCTGGGCACGGTGGCAACGTTGTCGCCGATGCTCAGGTGCGGAAACAGGCCGACGTTCTGAATGACGTAGCCCATCACCAGCCGCAGCGCGACGGGGTCGGCGTGGGTGACGTCCTGCTTATCGTGGAAGATCCGACCCTCGGTCGGCTCGATCAGCCGGTTGATCATCTTGAGGGTGGTGGTCTTCCCGCAGCCCGACGGCCCGACCAGCATCGTCAGCTGGCCGGTGGGGAACTCGATCGTCAGCTCCCGGACGGCCACCTGGCCGCCCGGATAGCGCTTGGTGACGCGTTCCAGCCGAATCATTAGAAACTTCTACTCTAAATTGATTGCCGCCGAAGGGCCCTGCTAGCATCGGGCAATGCTCGCCACCGGGGTCGTGGGGGCGGTCGAAGACCCATGGATCCGGTGGTCGTGGGTATCGGGACACGTGCCGGTCATCCGCGAAGCCCTGACCCAACACATTGAGCTGACGGTCATCGCGGTTGGCGTCGGGCTGCTGATCGCCATACCTCTCGGGCTGCTTGCCTGGCGACAACGCCTACTGCGCGGCCCCATCTTCTCCCTCACCGGCATCCTCTACACCATCCCATCGCTGGCGCTGTTCGCCATCTTGATTCCATTCACCGGGCTCACCTTCCTGACGGCGGAGATCGGGCTGGTCAGCTACACACTCTTGATCCTGATCCGCAACATCGTGGTGGGGATGGACGCGGTGCCGCTGGAGGTCCGGGAGGCGGCGCGCGGCATGGGATACCGACCGTTCGCCGAGCTGCTTCGGGTCGACCTGCCACTCGCCCTTCCCGCCATCATGGCCGGCATCCGGATCGCCACGGTCACCACGATCGGGCTGGTCACGGTCACCGCCCTCATCGGGGAAGGTGGCCTCGGCAGCCTGATCCTCGACGGGCTCATCCGCGACTTCAAGACGCCGCTTGTCGTCGGCACCCTGCTTTCGGTCGTTCTGGCAATCGTCGCTGATGTCAGCCTGTCCGGCTTGCAGCGGCTGGTGACCCCCTGGTCGCGAGGGAGATCGGCGGCATGAGCTTTATCGGCCAAGTGCTGCAATGGTTCCTCGACGGCTCACACTGGCAGGGCGATTTCGGCATTCCGAACCGGTTGTTCGAGCACGTGTACATGTCGGCGGCGTCCCTTGCCGTCGCCGCCCTGATCGCCCTGCCCATCGGGATCACGATTGGGCACATCGGCCGCTGGGGCAACCTGGCGATCAACGTCTCCAACGTCGGTCGCGCCGTTCCCTCATTCGCGCTACTGGTGTTCGCGGTTCAGTTGGTGGGCATCGGCTTCTGGCCGGCCTTCGTTGCCCTGGTTGCGCTCGGCATACCACCGATGGTCACCAACAGCTACATCGGAATGCGAGAGGTGGATGCCGATGTACGTGAGGCGGCGAAGGGGATGGGCATGCGCGATCGTGCCGTCCTGTGGCAAGTCGAGCTGCCCATCGCCGCGCCGCTGATCATGGCCGGCGTGCGCACCTCAGCGGTCAACATCGTCGCCACCGCCACGCTCGCCGCCCTGGTGGCGTGGGGCGGGCTTGGCCGATTCATCGTTGATGGCCTGGCCCAGCGGGACACGGTTCAACTCTTTGCGGGTGCACTGCTGGTGGCACTGCTCTCGATCGCGGTCGAGGTGAGCCTCACTGGCCTGCAACGAATCACGACCCCAATAGGTCTGCGTAGCGAAACAACCACTCAGGAGGTTAGGTCAACAAGTCTGTCGGCGGCGTAAACATCGGCGCAATATTCAGGAGGTGGCGAGGCAAATGCGGATGAATCGAATCCTTGTGCTCGGCGCGAGCATGGTCGCGCTGGGACTCGTGACGACATCGTGCGGATCGACAGGTGGGACCTCAAGCTCCAGTCCCAGTCAGATCGCGAGCCAGATGACGTTGGGTGGTCCAGCTGAGTGCCCGACGCGGCCGTTCTGCCAGGCTGGCCTGGTCAGGGTCTACGGCCTACACTTCAAGACTTTCAGGCCGCTCGATGCGGGCGGTCCTCTGACCAAAGCGGCGCTCGACCGCGGGGATATCGACCTGGGCCTGATCTTCTCGAGCGACAGCGCCTACTCCACCGGCAAGTACGTCCAGCTGCAGGATGACAAGCACCTGCAGAACGCAGACAACGTGGTGCCGCTGATCAAAACGAGCAAGGCGACACCCGACGTCACGGCGTTACTCAACGAAATCGATGGCAAGCTCACAACCCAGGACCTGATCGCGCTCAACAAGAGCTCCGATGTCGATAAGCAGGATCCGGACGTGATCGCCAAGAAATGGCTGACGGATCATGGCTACACCTCGACCTCGGGCTCGTCGACGGGCACGATCACCGTTGGTGCGCTCAACTTCCCGGAGAGCGCCATCATCGCCCAGATCTACGGACAGGCCCTCAAGGGCAAGGGTTACACGATCAACTTCAAGCTGAACCTGGGGAGCCGTGAGGTCGTCGAGCCGGCACTCGAGAAAGGCGATATCGACCTCTTCCCCGACTACGCGGCAACCGAGCTTGAGTTCCAGAACAAGGGGAAGGGCGAGGCAACCCCTGACGCGGCCGCCACGGTCGCAAAACTGAACACCTACCTGTCACCGAAGGGCCTCAAGGCGCTCGATCCGTCACCCGCCGTCGACCAGAATGCTTTCGCCGTTCTGAAATCCGGCAAGTACGGGAAATACACGAAGCTTTCCGACCTCGCCGGCAACGCGTAAACCCGACCCACTCGCTCTCACCCCTCCCCCACTTGCGGGGGAGGGACCGCACTCTTACCCTCCCCCTCTGGGGGAGGGTCGGGGTGGGGGTTTACAGACTTGGCTTGGTGACCATCAGGAAGAGGATCGCCAGGATCGGCACCATGACGCCGATTCCATAGATCGTCGCTCGCAGGTTGGCGCTCCGATACGCGGCCGATTGCGCACCGTCGCGCTCCAGCGCCTCGATCTGGCGAGTGAGCGCCGGTGAATAGACGGCCAGCGCGAAGATGAACACTGCCACGAAGAGGACGATGGCGGCCATGATCCAGTGCGTCGTGTATGACCAGTGCCACCAGGCCATCGTGAGACCGGTGACCAGGACCATCAGGTAAGCCGGGTTGGCGACCTGGTCGTCGAGGAACTTCACGCCGCGCAGCGCGAACGACTCGTGCGCGGGATCAATCGCGCCGCGGGCCTGCCAGACGCCGTAGGTGATGTTGGCCCCAAAGGCGGTGATCACAAACAGGATGTGCAAGAACTTCACGATGTTGAAGAGCACGTTCCTAAAATACTCTGCGTGCCCGAGACCTATCACTTCGTGACTGACTGGCGCCTCCGGGCGCCGCTCCAGAAGGTGTGGCCGGTGGTGCTCGACATTGAGAGCTATCCGGGCTGGTGGAAGAACTTCCGGCGCGTGACAATAACGCGCGGTGACGGGAAGTCGGTCGGTTCGGTGATCGAGTGCGAGGTGCGTGGCTCGCTGCCATACAGCCTCAAGTACGCGCTCGAGGTCAAAGAGGCCGACGAGTATCGCCACATCCTGCTGCAATCGACGGGCGACCTGATCGGGACGGGCCGCTGGGAATTCTCGGAAGTCGATCCGTCGACCGTCAAGGCCGTCTACTACTGGGACGTCGCGACGACCAATCCAATCCTCAACCTGGTGGCTCCGCTTGCGAAGGGCGCCCTCGCCCGCAACCACGAGCGGGTCATGGCCAACGGTTATGCGGCGCTCCGGCCGTACGTGGAGGGTTGACCCCTTAGTCGGCTGCCTCTACGAGCGGAGCCTACCGTAAAAGCGATAAGCCAGGAAACAAAGAATCGCCGATAAGAGGGCCAGAGTGCCTGTCACCTGGCAGACGGTCTTCAAAAGGTCAGGCAGACTCGGTTGGACGAAGCCATTGAGGAGCAGTCCCACCGCTGCACCGGCCGACGTGAAAGTCAATATGCCCCAGACCCGACGGGGGGCCTTCAAAACCTCCTGCCTTACCCACTCCATAGCCGCGAATCCCCTCGATTTTCTAATGCCAGCGCAACTGAAGGGAACAGTTCACTTTCGGGTTTGGCAACTAGCTCGTCTTGCGGGTCTTGCGGCGCGCCGCCTCGAAGGCGTCGAGCCGATCCTTCACCGTCTTTTCGTAGCCACGATCGGAGGGGTGGTAATAGGTCCGGTCCTTGATGGCGTCCGGCAGGTGCTGCTGCTCGACTTGGGCTTCCTCGTAGTCGTGCGCGTACCGGTAGCCCTTGCCATAGCCGACCTTTCGCATCAGCGGCGTCGGGGCATTTCTGAGCTGGAGCGGAACCGGGTCGGCACGGGTTCGCTCGACGTCTTCCTGAACATTCGTGTAGGCGGCGTACAGGGCGTTGCTCTTCGGCGCCGTCGCCAGGTAGACGACGGCTTGCGCCAATGTCAGGTTCGCTTCCGGCATGCCGATGAAGTGGGCCGCCTGTTGCGCGGCCACCGCCTGGGTCAGCGCCTGCGGGTCGGCGAGACCGATATCTTCTGAGGCGAAGCGGATCAGGCGACGCGCCACGTACAGCGGGTCTTCGCCCGCCTCCAGCATGCGGCCCAGCCAGTAAAGTGAGGCATCCGGGTCGCTGTCGCGGAGGCTCTTGTGGAGCGCCGAGATGATGTTGTAGTGCTCCTCGCCTGCGCGGTCGTAGAGGAGGTTCTTCCGCTGAACCGCCTCCTCGACGAGCGCGGCCGTCACCAGCCGGCGGCCCTGCTTTGGCCGCGCCAGCGCCGCCGCTGCCTCCAGGCCGTTGAGCGCCACCCTGGCGTCACCATTTGCCACCCGGATCAGCGCGGCGCGCGCCTCCGGCTGGAGGTCGACGTGGCGTCCGCCGAGCCCTCGCTCGACATCGGACACGGCGCGGTCGACGATCTCGCCTACCTGGTCGTCGTCGAGCGCAGCGAGGACGAAGACGCGCGTGCGCGACAGCAGCGCGGCGTTGACCTCGAACGATGGGTTCTCAGTGGTGGCGCCGATCAGCGTGATGACACCCTCCTCGACGAAGGGCAGGACCGCGTCCTGCTGGCCCTTGTTGAAGCGGTGGATCTCGTCGATGAAGAGGATCGTTCGCTGGCCGGACTGCGCCCGACGAAGCCGCGCTTCCTCGATGTTGCGCCGCAGGTCGGCCACCCCGGCGCTCACGGCGCTGAGCGGAACGAAGTGCGAGGACGTCACGCGGGCGATCAGCCGCGCCAGCGTCGTCTTTCCGCTGCCCGGCGGTCCCCACAACATCATCGAACCGACGCGGTCCTCCTCGATCGCGCGGCGCAACTCGTGCTCCGGTCCGACCAGGTGTTGCTGCCCGACGAACTCGTCGAGCGACCGCGGCCGCATACGAGCGGCAAGCGGCTGGTCTTTTTGAGCCGGCTCTGTCGGTGCCGGAAAGAGCGTCTCCTGCGCCATCAGACGACTATAGGTCCCGGCGCTCGGTCAGCTGGCCTGACGGGGCGCGGGTTCGGAACGGAGCCGCACCTTGCCGAAGAGGAGCAGAAAGGTCAGGCCGGCGAGGAGGTAGAAGGCGGCGCTGACGGAGAAGGCGAGCTGGTAACCACCGCGGACCTGTAAGAAGCCGCTCAGCAGCGGGCCAATGCCCGCGACGCCGATACCACTGACGACGATCTGCGCCGTAGCGAAGCGTGCCCGCTGGCTCGGCTCGACGTATCCCATACCGAACGCCTGGCTCAACGGCCCCTGCAGGTTGAGCGCCAGCTGGCGGACGGTCATGATCACCAGCGCGAGCGGCAAGGTCATCAGAAACGCGAGGGCGAGGACGAGCGGAGCGCCGATGACCTGGGACGCGCCGATCGTTCGGGTCAGGCCCAGCCGCCGGCCGACGCTCGGAGCCAGCAGCGTGGTGATGGCGGTCAGCGCGGCGCCCACGGCGAACACGACGCCGATGGGGCCGGCGGTCAACCCGAACCGCTGCGCCAGGTAGAGCTGGAGGAAATTCAGGTACATGCCGGCGCCGATCCCGAGCAGCAGGATCGGGAATAAGAGGCGGGCGAAGCGCGCCACGTCGACCCGGAAGAGCTCGCGGACCGGAAACACGACCGTCGGCCGGAGCCCGGATCCGCTTGCGAGACGGATGAGGAACGGAAGGCCGACGATGGTCAGAAGTGCCATCGCCGCGAACGACGCACGGATCGCGCCCGCCGATGCGCTGGATGTGTGGTTGGCCTTGGCCGCCAGCTCGGGGATGGCGCCCCCCAACAGGTCGCCGATCAGCGCGGCTGCCCAGGCAAGCGATTGGTTGATCGCGAAAAGGGACACCCGCTCCGATTCGGTGCTGATCTGGGCCAGGAGAGGTCCACTCAGAACCTGGAGGATGGTCAGTGCCAGGGCGAACGTGCCGGCGGCCAGCACCGCGACCAGCGGCGCTCCCGCGACCGTGAGCACCAGCGAGGCGAATGCTGCCAGCCCGCCACCGCCGAGCAGGAACATCCGGTAACCGATCCGGTCGGCGAGCGCCGCGAACGGAAGCCCGATCCCGAGGAGCGCGAGCGCGGGCAGGGCATTGAACACGCCGATGAGGGCGTTGGAAAAGCCCAGCGCGCTCATATAGAGGTTGAAGACCAGGTTGAAGATCGACGCGCCGATCGAGATCAGGAGGGAGAAGGCCAGGAACTGCCGGGCAGACGGGCTGAAGCTGTCGAAGCGAGCGAGCACGCGGCGGACGCTGGCCCCTGCAATCTGCATGAGCCGGCGCCTATGTCCCGGCCGGCTTCCTAGAGGTGCTCGTCGCCTTCTCGGGCGACGCGTGGATCGCCCGGTAGATCTCCTGGCCGAGCGTAGCCTGGACCGCCAGTGGATCGTTGCGGCGGTAGTCCAGCCAGTAGCGCACTTCGAGCGTCAAGCCGCCATCGATGGCGGGCTGAAGGCCGACGTGCGGCGGCGGGTCTTTCGCAATGTCCGGCCGGCTTTGGAGCTTCTTGCGCAGCCGCTCGACGAGCCCGTCGACCGCCGCGCCATCCGGCACCTTGGCGGTCAGCGTGAAGAGGCGTGTCGGGTACCGGGTGCGGTTGATGATCGTACCGGTGTAGACCAGGGCGTTGGGGATGAGGACCTGCTCGCCCTCATTCGTTCGCAGTGTGGTCGCTCGCATCTCGATGTTCTCGACGATGCCGGTCCGGTTGTCGACGGTGATTTCATCGCCGAGACGGAAGGGGCGCTCGAGCAGGAGAAAAATGCCCGCGATGAAGTTCTTGAGGATGTCCTGGAAGGCGAGACTGAACGCAAGGGCCAGGAAGCCGAAGCCGCCAAACACCAGCGCCGGGCTTCCGAAGAGCTCGGTGAACGCCGCGACGACGCCGATGACCAGCGCGGCGAGGAACACGATCCGGTTGACGAGCAAGGCGACCTGGGGATCGGCGTGGACTCGGCGCAGCTCATTCCCGGTCAGCAGTCGCACAAGGCGAGCGAGGAGGTAAAAGGCGGCCAGGATGATGACGGCCGCGCCAACCTTGAAGAGATCCCGGGTGGTCGGGAGATATGTGCGAAACGTCTCCCACGCGCTCGCGCCGAGCGTCAGCATGGCGCCAATTGTAGGGTCGCCGCCGGGCTAACTCTCGGTGGGGGCTTCGCCTTCGGCGCCGGGTTCGGCCGCAGCTTCTCCTTCGCCGACCACTGGCACCTCGGCGGCGGCGGCCGCCGGCCCGGCCTCCTCGACCACCTCACGATGCGCCGCGACCTTGACGACGAGCTCATCGGGATCGTCGAGGATCTCGCATCCGGGCGGGACCGGCAGATCCTTGACGCGGATCTCGTCGTCGATCTCCTTCATGCTCGAGACGTCCACCGTGATAACCGGCGGCAGATCGGTCGGTAGGCACTCGACCTTGAGCGCGTGAAGGCCGCGTTGCAGATCGGCCTCCCCCTTGGACACCAGCTCGACTTCGCCCTCCAGCTCGATCGGGACCTCGGACTCGATCTTCTCGGTCAGGTTGACCTGGTAGAAGTCGACGTGCAGGAGGTCGCCGTGGCGGGGGCTGCGCTGCACCTCGCGGACGAGCGCTTTGCGCACCGGCTCGTCGCCGAGCTGGAGGTCGACCAGCTGGTTGCGGCCGACCTTTTGGAAGGCTTTGATGAACTCGCGGCCGTCGACCACGACGGTCACGGCGTCCACGTTGTGGCCGTAGACGATCCCCGGCAGACGGCCCTCCCGGCGCAGCGCCTGCAGGTGGCGGCCGCGATCCGGACGGGGCTCAAGTTTCAACGTAACCGGGGTGGTGGCCGCCAGGGCGTTTCTCCTTCGAACTGAATACGAGCGCGGCCCATCTTAACACAGCGTTTGGGGCCCGCTGAACGGCCCTTCATCGGAACTTTTCCGCCGTTCGGCCGTTACCATCAGTGGCCGAACCGCATAAAATCGGTTGACAACGATGCTGACATCATCTCTTAGATTCCTACGTCGGAACGCCCTCCGGATTGGAGCGGTGCTGGGGACGTTTGCCCTGGTAGCCAGCTTCATCTTCGTCCAGCAGATGCGGGAGGCCTTCGCGGAGCAGGACTTCCAGGCCGCCCGGGCCCAGGTGATGGCGGCCCAGGCCCGAGCCAGTGAGCTCGGGCTCGAGAAATCCGAATACTCCGACCTTCAGCGCCAGGAGCTGACCACCGCCAGCGAGACCCCGCCGGCCGCCTCGGCGCCGTTCAACGAGGAGCGGATCGCGTTCTTCTCGCGCGCGGCCGGTCAGGAGGTGCAGATCAAGCAGCAGCTCCAGACCCGGGTACAGAAGCTGCTGGTCGAAACGCATGACTCCGCCCAGTCGGCGGTCAGCCAGCTCACGACCAACCTGCAAAAGGCGAAGCAGATCGGCGTCGACGACCAGCTCCTGGTCGAATTCGACGGCCTGCCGTCGAAGGCCTCGATCGAGCTGGAGCAGGCCAGCAACGTGCGGGCCTACCGCGCCGTCAGCGCCGAGCTGAAGGCCCGGCTCTCGAAGCTCTCGCTCATGATCGCCGACCAGGAGAACGCCAACAAACTCATCGACCAGTACGCCGCCCAGGCCGCCGCCCAGGATCACGGCGACGCAAGCGTGGCCCTAGCCGCCGCCAATTCGGCACTCGCGCAGGTTCAGGGTGAGATGCAGACCGCGAGGATCTTCTCGATGGACGTCTCCGTCGTCGACGTCAATGTCCAGAAGCTCACCGCCAAGTTGGGTAGCGCCGACACCGCCGCCAAGCTCGACCAGGTGACCGGCGGGCTGATGGTGCAGGCGAAGGTGCTGGGCGACGCGATGACCCAGACCCTGCCGGACAAGGCGCTCACGATCTCGCTCGGCGAGCAGGTGATCCGGGCTTACGACCATGGCCAGCAAGTCTTCTGGAGCTACGTCACGACCGGCCGGCCCGGCCTGGAAACCGACCCCGGCAGCTTCAAGGTCTACTGGAAGGTCTCACCCTGGACCATGCACTCGCCATGGCCCAAGAGTTCGCCCTTCTGGTACCCCGACAGCAAGGTCACCATGGTGATGTGGTTCAACGGTGGCGACGGGATCCACGACGCCTACTGGCGCTCGCGCTACGGTCCGGGGACCAACGGCCCCCACTACGACCCGACCGGAGAGGACACGGGCACGCACGGCTGCGTCAATGTCCCCTACTCCAACATGGTCTGGCTGTGGAACTGGACGCCGACCGGCACCCCGGTCATTGTCTACTAGGCCAGCCGGCGGGCCCGCGGGTACGCCGTTCACAGTAGATTGCAGGTCCGAACGGCGCACGTCATTTCCTGACCAGGCGCGTTACAAAAGATGGAGCTCTTGAATGGCCATCGCCCACGCAACCATGCACCAGGTCGGCCCACACACCTGGACCTTCCAGCCCTCGGAAATCCCGGTGGCGCCGATGAAGGCGAACTGCCGCGCCTGCCGGCAGGCGGTGGGCATCCTCAACCCGTCGGCGATGGACCTGAAGACCGGAAACTACGTCGTGCGGGGCGAGTGCGAGCGGTGCGGTTCAGAAGTCCTGTTGATCGTCAGCTAGCCGGCTCGAAGCCCTCGCCGGTCCAGTAACCGAGCATCTGCTCGGTCTCGTGATAGAACCAGAGCAGATACCGCTCGCGCGCCGCCTCTTTGAGGAAGGCCGCCTTGTGCTCCATCGCCTCCAGTGGGAAAAGGTCGAGCCCGCTGACCCAGTTGACCTTGAGGAAGGCGCGCATGAAGAGGAAGTCGCCGGTGAAGACGACGGTCTGCTCCTGATCTTGGACGTACACGGCCTGGTGTCCCGCCGTGTGACCACCGGTGACGCGCACCTGGACACCCGGCGCCACCTCCTGGTCGCCGTCGACCACCTGCAACCGACCCTCCTCTTCGACGACTTTCAAGTTTTCCGGCTTGTAAGACGGTTTGCTGCGAGGATCCGGATTCCGCCACGCCTCCAGCTCCGTCGCCTGGACGACATGACGCGCGCGCGGGAAGAGCGGCGTCAGCTCGCCGTCCCGTCCAGGAGTGACCAGTGCACCAACGTGGTCGAAATGCAGGTGACTGAGGACGACCAGGTCGATATCCTGCGGCTGGAGCCCGACGCCGGCCAGCGCGTCCGGGATCCCGGGGTCTCGATCGTAGGCCCAGATGTCGCGTTCTTTGTCGGAAAGCTTGGGGCCCATGCCGGCCTCGATCAGGATGTTGGCGTCGGGCGTGCGGACCAGCATGCAATTGGTCGCCATCGGGATGCGGTTGCGGGCGTCCGGGACCTTGAGCTTTTCCCACAAGACCCTGGGCACGACGCCAAAGACGGAGCCGCCGTCCATCCGCCAGTGCCCATCGCTCAGGCAGTGGAGCTCGAACCGGCCGAGCTTTCGCGGTGCGGTCGCGATCACGCCGCCTTGAAGCCGTGATTGACGAAGTCGATGATCGATTGCAGCGACGTGCCGGGGCCGAAGATCTCGACGACGCCCATTCTCTTGAGTTCTTTGGCGTCGTCCGGCGGGATGATGCCACCCCCGAAAACCACGATGTCGGTGGCGTTGCGCTGTTTGAGCAGCTCGAGGATGCGGGGGATGAGCGTCATGTGCGCGCCGCTGTGTAGGCTGACTCCGATAGCGTCGACGTCTTCCTGGATCGCCGCTTCCACCACCATTTCCGGCGTCTGCCGCAGCCCGGCATAGATCACCTCGACCCCGGCGTCACGCAGTGCCCGCGAAACGACCTTCACGCCGCGATCGTGGCCATCGAGCCCGACTTTTGCCGTCAGGACGCGGGCGGTCATAGCCTCGTCACGTAGAGGGCGATGATGATGAAGACCGCCAGTCCCGCAATGATCCGTCCCAAGAGGGAAAAGCGCAGCTTGATCATCTAGAAGAGGATCGGCTCGCGGTAGACGCCGAAGACCTCCTTCAGCGCGGCCATGATCTCGCCCTCCGTTGCATACGCCTTGACACACGCCAGCAAGGGCGGCATGAGGTTGTCGTTGCCGCGAGCGGCGGTCTTCAACTCCTCGAGGCGATTTAAGACGCTGGTGTTGTCGCGCCGCGCCCGCAACGCCTTGAGCCGGCGCACCTGACCCTGCTCGGTCTCGGGACCGATGCGCAGGGTGGGGACATCGCCGCTTTCGCCGTCCTTGTAGGCGTTCACGCCCACGATGATCCGTTCGTTGGCCTCGAGCTTGCGTTCGAACTCGAAAGCGGCATCGGCGATCTCCCGCTGGAAGAACCCGTTCTCGATGCAGCGCAGGACGCCGCCCAGCGCATCGATCTCGTCGAAGTAGCGCTGCGCGCCGCGCTCCATCTCGTCGGTGAGCTGCTCGATGAAATAGGAGCCGCCCAGCGGGTCGATGGTGTTGGCGACCCCGGTCTCATGGGCGAGCACCTGCTGCGTGCGCAGCGCGATCTGCGCCGCGCGCTCGGTCGGCAAGGAGAGGACTTCGTCCATCGAGTTGGTGTGCAGCGAGTTGGTCCCACCCAGTACGGCCGCCATCGCCTCGTAGGCCGTCCGTGTCACGTTGTTCTCCACCTGCTGGCGCGTCAGTGACACGCCGGCCGTCTGCGTGTGGAAGCGCAGCATCCAGGACTTGGGATCGCGCGCGCCGTACTTGTCGCGCATGATCTTCGCCCACAGCCGGCGAGCTGCGCGGAACTTGGCGATCTCCTCGAAGAAATCGATGTGCGAGTCGAAGAAGAAAGAGAGCCGCGGCGCGAACTCGTCGACCTTCAGGCCGGCCTTGATCGAGGCTTCGACGTAGGCCATGCCGTCCGCCAGCGTGAAGGCGAGCTCCTGGGTAGCGGTGGAGCCGGCCTCGCGAATGTGGTAACCGGAGATGGACACGGCGTTCCAGCGGGGCATCTCGCGCGCCGCGAAGACGATGGTGTCGACCACCAGCCGCATCGACGGTTCCGGCGGGAAGATGTACTCCTTCTGGGCGATGTACTCCTTGAGGATGTCGTTCTGCAGGGTGCCTCCCAACTTCGCCGGCGAGACTCCCTCCTTCTCGGCGACGGCGATGTACATCGCGTAGAGGATCGCCGCCGGCGAGTTGATCGTCATCGAGGTGGTGATCTGGTCCAGGCGGATGTCCTCGAAGAGGGTTTCCATGTCCTCCAGGGAGTCAATCGCCACGCCGCAATGGCCGACCTCGCCTTCGCCGAGCGGGTCGTCGGAGTCGTATCCCATCAGGGTGGGCATGTCGAACGCCACCGAGAGGCCCGCTTGGCCCTGCGCGAGCAGGAACTTATAGCGGCGGTTCGTCTCCTGCGCCGTGCCGTAACCGGCGAACTGCCTGATGGTCCACGGCTGCCCGCGATACATCGAGGGATAGACACCCCGCGTGTAAGGGAACTCACCCGGATAGCCGAGCTTCTCGTCGTAGTTCCAACCCTCCATGTCGTCGGGGGTGTAGAGGGGCTGCAACGGCAGGCCCGACATCGTCTCGGCGCTATCCTTCGGCGCCGGTTTGCCGCCCCGGTAGCGGGCGGCCCATTCCTCGTAGGCCGTCTTGCGGCGAAGTGCCATCAGCTGCCTCCTTGCGGTGCCCGCTGCTCGAGGACCTCCTCGGCGAGGGCGTACGGGTTTAGTTTCCCATTCCGATTCTCGCGCACGCGCCGGCCCACGGCCGTGTCGCCCTCCAGCACGCGCCGGGCGTCCTCGCGAGCGCGGTCGGCGACCAGTGCCATGACTTCCTGCTTGAGACGCTGCTGGCGCCGTGAGGCCAAGGTCCCGCTCTCCGATAGGTAGGCCCGGTGCGCGAGGACCGCATCCCAGACCGGCTCGATCCCTTCCTCCTTGGCGGCCGACGCCAGCACGATCGGGGGGCGCCACGCCTGTTTGGGGCCGAGCCCGATTGCCTCCTGGATCAGGCGACGCGTCTTCTCCGCGCCGCCCAGGTCTGACTTGTTGATGACAAAAACGTCGGCGATCTCCAGGATGCCGGCCTTGATGCTCTGCACTGCGTCGCCCGACTCCGGCATCAACACCAGGACCACGGTGTCGCAGATCGTCGAGATCTCGAGCTCCGATTGGCCGACCCCCACGGTCTCCACCAGGATCACGTCGCGGCCGTACGCGTCGAGCAGGTGGATCGCCTCGCGGGTGGCCGCCGCCAGCCCGCCCAGGTGGCCTCGGGCGCCCATGCTGCGGATGAAGACCCCCTTGTCGAGCGTGTGGCGCCCCATCCGGATGCGGTCGCCGAGGACGGCGCCGCCGGTAAAGGGGCTGCTGGGGTCGACCGCGATCACGCCCACGGTTTGCTGCCGGTCGCGAATTACCTTGACCAGCGCGTCGGCCAGGGTGCTCTTCCCGGTCCCCGGAGCGCCGGTCAGCCCGACCAGGTAGGCGTTCCCGGTGTGGGACTGCAATTCGGCGACGAGCTGGCTCGCCTGCGGGTCCCGATCTTCGGCCAGGCTGATCGCCCGCGCCAGCGCCCGGATATCACCGGAAAGCAAGGCGCCGGCCAAACTCATCTCGATTCGATTATCGCTAACCGCGCGCTTTTCCACGCCGGAGCGCGCTCATCTGAGGGGCGCGGGGAAGGTTTTCAGGGTGAAATCGGAGCCGAGGACGACCGTGACACTCGGCCCGCTGGCGGGCGCTGGGACAGTCGTCACCACGGCACCGAAGTATTCCTGGAGCCAGGTGACCATGGCCGCCGCGCCGCCGCCGGAACCGTCAAGGATCTCGGTCTGGGTGACGCGCTGCGCGGCGGGTGGGGCGACGCTCGCCTCCCACCCCTGCGCCTGCAGGAGGGACGTCATGATGCTGGCCGGCGTCCCGATGCCGTAGGGCAGCCAGTAGCGGCGGCTCCCGTCCTGCACCTGGAAGGGCACCTGCTTCGCCAGCGCCGACCGGTCCGGAAGCGCCATCGCGAGGTAGCGATGCAGGGCGCCGTAGGTCGGGTCGAGCGGCTCGAGGATGTACTGGCCGTTGCTACTGGTGCCGCTTCGCACCAGATTCGACGTATCGATCGCGACGCGCCTGATGTCCTGGTCCTTGATCTTTCCGGCGAGGTCGGCGAGTTGCTGCATGTCGCCGGGGCGCAGGTTCGTCCGGACGTTGTCCTGCAGCGCGCCCAGTAACGACAGCATCCGCGGGATCGCGTTCAAGGAGAAGACGCGCTGACGGACGGCTAGCATGACCAGCTGCTGGCGGCGCGACCGGTCGAAGTCCGATGTCGTTTCCCGCGAGCGCGCATACTCGAGCGCCCGCTCGCCGTCGAACTGCTGCCATCCGGCATCGAAGTGGACCCGCATAATCCCGGTCGACTCGCCGGCCGGGAAGTAGGGGTCGTCGAGCGTCGTCGGGACATTGACGCGGACGCCGCCCAGCGCGTTGACGACATCGCGAAACGCCTTGAAGTCCACGCCGACCCAGTAATCGATCGGCTGGCCGGTCACCTGCGAGACCGTGGCCGCCGCCAGGTCGCCACCACCCGTGCTGGTTTTCCACTCGCCACGGACGTTGGGGTAGTTGTTGTGATCGGTTCCGATGGCGTAGGCGCTATTGAGCTTGCCCATCATGAACCCATTCCCTGGCAGTGCCGGGATCTTCACCCACAGGTCGCGCGGCACCGAAATCATGATCGCCTCGCGCGTCGCCGGACGGATCGACAGCAGCATGACCGAGTCGGTCAGGTACGGCCCGTCGTGGCCTGGCCCGCCGTAGCCGAGGAAGAGAACGTTGATGCGCTCGTCGTGCTTGATCTTCCAACCCACGGATCCCGGCTCGTCGCTCTTTGCCTGAACCAGCGCGATCAGGTCTTGTGGCTGGGCGCGGGGCGAGATCGCGTGAATGGCCGACCAGACACGAAAGACGGCGAGCCCCGAAAGCAGAAGAGCCAGCCCGACGATGACAGCCACTGCGGCGCGGGCATATTGCCACACGCGGTCTCGGCCGAGCGCTTCAGATGCGCGCCGCCGGCGCGGTTGCCTTACCAAAGTGCGCAGAAAGTCTAGCGAATCGGGCTAGGACGAATCCGGTTCATCCGTGAAATGTTGTGGATGCAGGCGAGGCGGGCGGTTCGACGAGCGCAAGGCCCGTTCCTGCTACCGGCTCGAGTTCTCTCGATGGCGTCCGGACTCCTGGCCGTCGCTCTCGGCGCGTTCTTGCTGCTCCACGAACTGCACAGCGGCCAGATCAACGGAGTCCATACGGTCGTCGCGCTGATCGTAGGAGCGATCTGGTTGGTTTGCATCATTCTGGCGTTCAGCGGCTTGCGCTTCGGGATCTTCGGCGCCGCCGCGATCGCCTTCGTTGAAGTCTCGTTGGTCGCATCCACCCACTTCGTCTCCGCCGCCGGCGCGCTCGGCACCTTTGTCAAGCACGAAGGTCTGCCGGTAGCGACGGTCGCCATGGCACTCGTGCCGGCCTGCGCCGTAGTCGTGGTCAGCGCCGCCGTGTCCTGGACCAACTCGCGCGGCCGGAACGCGAGACTGGAGACCCTACCGCTGCTGCTGGCGGCGTTTCTCGGGGCAGCGCTCGTGATTCTGCAGGCGACGGATGGCGTCCATCGGGCGGATTTCGGGATGGCGAACCCCGAGGACGGCGCCTTCGCCGCCGCCGTGACGGCTTCGCTCTGGCTACTCGGCGGCTTATGGATTGCTCGGGTGCGTCGCACGGGTGCCATCTTGATCGCGGTGGCAACTTTCATCGTCTGGTACTCGTTTGTGACGCTGCACCTCGTCACGGGCGGTACCCCGATGAGCGAGATCGCGTCGAAGAGCGGCGCGATCTGGGCCGTGATCTCCCTCGCGGCTACCATCCTGGCAGCGGCATCGTTCCTGCTCGCGCTCGGGCTGCTTGCGCTGTCGATTGTCCGTCGCAAGCCGTCCGCCCTTTCAGCTGGAAGCCAGCCGGTTCGTCGTAAGGCTTAATCCCGCTTAATCAGGAACGCGGCTGCCGTCGGGGCCGTAGCGATAGAACCCGCGACCCGTCTTTCGCCCGAAGTGACCGGCATCGACCAGCTGGCGGAGCAGGGGCGGCGCTGCGAATCGTGGATCGTGAAGCCCCTCGTAAAGAACGCCGCAGATGTAGAGGTGGGTGTCGAGGCCGACGAAGTCGGCCAGCTCCAGCGGGCCCATGGGGTGGTGCAGGCCGAGCCGGGCGCCCTGGTCGATGTCCTCCCGCGTGCCCAGCCCCTCCATCAGCGCCCGGATCGCCTCGTTGATGAACGGCACCAGCATGCGGTTGACGATGAAGCCGGGGTAGTCGAGCGAGGTGATCGGAGTCTTGCCCATCGCCTTCGAGAGCTCGAGCGTCGCGGCCAGTGTCGTATCGGAGGTATCGCGGCCGCGGGTGAGCTCCACCAGCGGCATCACCGGCACCGGGTTGAAGAAATGCATGCCGATGAAGCGATCGGGCCGCTTGGTGACCGCTGCCATCCGGGTGACGGGGATCGACGACGTGTTGCTGGCGAGGATCGCTTCCCGCCGGCAGATGCCGTCGAGACGTTTGAACAGCTCGCGTTTCGCGTCGAAGTTCTCGGTGATCGCCTCGATCACGAAGTCGGCGCGGCCCGCCGCCTCGAGGGACGTGGTCGGGTGCAGGCGACCCAGCGCCGCATCGCGCGCGGCGGCATCGAGCTTACCTTTCTGGACGAGACTCTCGAGCCGCTTCTTGATGTTCTCGACACCGCGGTTGACGAGGGTGTCATCGACCTCGCGAATCGTCACGTCCAGGCCATGGCTGATCGCGGTCTGGGCGATCCCCGCCCCCATCAGGCCGGCGCCCGCAACGTAGAGCTGTTTGATCGTCACGCCTTCTCCTTTAGCACTTCACGGGCAATCACCAATCGCTGGATCTCGTTGGTCCCCTCGTAAATCTGCGTGATCTTCGCATCGCGCATCATGCGCTCCGCCGGGAAGTCTCGGAGATAGCCGTAGCCGCCCAGGATCTGCACCGCGTCGGTGGTCACGCGCATCGCGGTGTCCGAGGCGAACAGCTTTGCCATCGACGAGCTGAGGCTGATGCCGGGCAGGTGACGGTCGAGCGCCTCAGCCGAGCCGTAGGTCAGGGCGCGAGCGGCCTCGATCTGGGTGGCCATATCGGCCAGCATGAACTGGATACCCTGGAACTGGTTGATCGGCTTGTCGAACTGGCGCCGGTCGCGGGCGTAACGGCGGGCCAGGTCGAAGGCACCTTCCGCGATGCCCAGGGCCTGCGCCGCGATCCCGGGACGGGAGTGGTCGAGGACGCGCATGGCGAGCGTGAAGCCTTCTCCTTCGTTCCCGAGCCGGTTGGCCGCCGGCACAGCCAGGTCTTCGAAAAAGAGCTGCGCCGTAGGCGATCCGCGGATGCCGAGTTTCTTCTCCAGCTTGCCCACCTTGAACCCCGGCATGTCCTTCTCCACGATGAACGCCGAAATGTTGCGCGCCACCCCTTCGCCGTTTTGATCCGTCCTGGCGAAGACCACGAGGGTGTCCGCGACACTGCCGCCGGTGATGAATGTCTTCGAACCGTTGATCACGTAGGTGTCGCCACGCCGGGTTGCTCGCGTCCGCATGCCTCCGGCGTCTGAGCCGGAACCGGATTCAGTCAATGCGTACGACGCCAGTTTTTCGCCACGGGCGAGGGGCGGCAGGTATTTCTTCTTCTGTTCCTCGGTCCCGGCCAGCGAGATCGGCAGACTGCCGAGCGACTGGACGCTGAGGATCAGGGAGGACGTGGCACAGAACTTGGCGATCTCCTCGACCGCCACGATCAGCGTCAGGGCACTCCCGCTGACGCCCCCGTACTCGGCTGAGAAGGGGATGGCAAGGATATCGTGCTTCGCGAACAGCTCCTTGATGTCCCAGGGGAACTCGCCAGACTCGTCGATCTGAGCCGCGCGCGGTTCGACCCGCTCCAGGCAGATGTCGTGGACCATCTCGCGGATCTGGAGCTGCTCATCGCTGAGTGCGAAGTCCATCAGGCGCGCTCCAGCTCGCGGGCGATGACGATGCGCTGTACCTGGTTGGTCCCCTCGTAGATCTGGCAGGCCTTGGCGTCGCGAACCCGTCGCGCCATCGGATATTCCTCGAGGTAGCCATATCCGCCGAACACCTGCAGGGCATCGAGCGTGATGTCCATCGCCGCATCGGTGGCAAAAAGCTTGGCCATCGACGCCTCTTTGGTGAACGGCAGGCCGGCATCGCACAGCGCCGCCGCCTTCCAGGTCATCCAGCGAGCCGCCCGGATCTTCACGGCGATGTCGGCCAGCTTGTTCTGGATCGCCTGCAGCTCCGCGATCGGTTTGCCGAATTGTTTGCGTTCCTTCGCGTAGGCGACGGCGTCGTCGAGGGCGCCCTGGGCGAGCCCGACCGCCTGGGCGCTGATGCCGATCCTTCCGCTGTCGAGTGCCCGCATCGCGATGCGGAAGCCCTGGCCTTCATCACCGAGGCGATCAGCGTCCTCGACGACGCAGTTCTCCAGGTACACCTCCGCGATGGCCGAGCCGTTCAGGCCCATCTTCTTGAACTTTGGTCCGACCTTCAGGCCCGGATTGTCGCCGCCCACCAGGAACGCGGTGATGCCCTCCGCGCCGGACCCCGGCTTTGTCGACGCCATGACGACGTACAGTCCCGCTTCGCCGGCGTTGGTGATGAAAATCTTGGTGCCGTTCAGGAGGTAGCCGCGGTCGCTAAGGACCGCCGTCGTCTTGAGATGCGCGGCATCGGAGCCGGCTTCGGGCTCCGTCAGCGCGAAGGCCGCGAGCTTCCTCCCCTGCGCCAGGTCGGGCAACCAACGCCCCTTCTGCTCCTCCGAACCGAAGAGGACGATGGGCTCGGTGCCGACCGAGGTGTGAACGTCGAGGATCACCGCCGTGCTGGCGCAGAAGCGCGCGACTTCCTCGACGAAGATCGCGAAGGACAGGTGGTCGAGCCCGGCACCACCATACGCGTCGGGGACCAGGATGCCGAGCAGGCCGAGCTTGGCGGCCTTGTCGACCAGGTCCCGCGGGAACTCGCTATTGTGGTCGATCGCCTCGGCGCGCGGCTTGACCTCGCGCTCGGCGAAATCCCGAGCCAGCTTGCGGATCTCCTCCTGTTCAGGGCTGAGGGACAGATCCATTAGTTACGCCTCAAACGCTCGCATGGCACTACGCGCCGCTCGCGTCGGCCGGCGGGCCGGAGTTCACGCGGACGATGGTGGCCTCGCCTTGGGCCATCCCCGAGCAGATGCCGGCCGCGCCGTAACCGCCGCCCCGCTGGCGCAGCGCATAGACCAGGTGCATCAGGATGCGCGCGCCGGAAGCGCCGATGGGATGGCCGATCGCGAGCGCACCGCCATCGACGTTGACCCGCTGCTCATCGATCCCGAGCAGGTCCATGGCGGTACACGCCACCGCGGCAAAGGCCTCGTTGATCTCGAAGAGGCTCATGTCGCCGACGCGCAAGCCGAGCTTCTTTAGCGCCGCATGGATGGACGACGCCGGCACGGTCGCGAGGTAGGGCGTATCGGCCGCGGACTCGCCGTAGGCGAGCCACTGGGCCAGCGGCGGCAGGTTCCGGCGCTTCGCCTCCGCAGCACTCATCAGCAGGATGGCGGTGGCGCCGTCATTGACCCCCGGGGCATTCCCGGCGGTGATCGTCCCGTCCTCCGTAAACACCGGCTTGAGCCGCGCCAGGCCCGCGAGCGTGGTATCCGGTCGTGGCTGCTCATCGGCCGCCACGGTTGTCGTGCCCTTTGGACTCGCCACGGCGATCGGGATGAGTTCCCCCTTGAAGGAGCCGGCTTTGAGGGCCCTTGCGTAGCGCTGCTGGCTGTCGTAGGCATACTCGTCCTGCCGTTCGCGCGAAACCTCGAACTCCTTCGCGACATTGCTGCCCTCGACCGCCATGTGGCAGCCGTTGGCCGGATCGATCAGGCCGTCGCGCACCATGCTGTCAACCAGCGCGCCGTCCCCAAGGCGATAGCCGAAGCGCGCCTTCTCCAGCAGGTAGGGCGCCTGGCTCATGCTTTCCATCCCACCGGCAACGACGGCGTCGGCATCACCGTTGCGGATCAGCAGCGCCGCCAGGTTGACGGCCTTGAGCGATGACGCGCAGACCTTGTTGACGGTCAGCGCTGGGACGCTCGTCGGCAGCCCCGCCTGGATGGCGGCCTGCCGCGCCGGAATCTGGCCCATGCCGGCGGTGATGACCGTGCCCATGATGACCTGGTCGACGTCGGCGCCGTCGACGTGGGCGCGGTTGAGGACTTCCTTGATGACGGAGGCGCCGAGCTCGGGCGCCGTCAACGTCGAGAGGCCACCGCCCAGCTTGCCGAACGGCGTGCGGGCCGCCGCGACCAGGACGACGTCCTCCACGACTGCATTCTAGAAGCGCCGTGACGGAGCGCGAAATGACGCCCCATATACTTGGCCGGTGGAGTTCAAGAACCTCCTCTACGGGCGGCGCGACGCGGTCGCCACGATCACGATCAACCGTCCCGACAATCGCAACGCTTTGAGCACGGAAACGGTGGCCGAACTCGGCGCGGCGCTCGAGCAGGCCAAGGGCGACGGGCAAATCCGGGTCATCGTGATCACGGGGGCGGGCAAGGTCTTCTGCGCCGGTGCCGACCTGAACAGCTTTCGCAGTGAGCAACCCGAGCTGGACCGTTATTTCCAGCGCCGTCAGCTCGCCGATCTCTTCCTCGCGATGACGGAGTTGGGCAAGCCAACGATTGCCCGCGTCAACGGCCACGCGCTCGCCGGCGGTTTCGGTCTCGTAGCCGCCTGCGACCTCGCCATCGCCGCCAGCGACGCCCAATTCGGCATGCCCGAAGTGAACGTCGGCGTCTTCCCGATGATGATCATGGCGATCGTCTTTCGCAACGTGCCGCGCAAAGCCGGGATGGAATTGATGCTGACGGGCAAGCGCATCGACGCCGCTGAGGCAGCCCGCATCGGTCTCATCAACCGGCACGTGCCGCCGGCGCAGCTCGACGCCGAGGTCGACACGCTCGCCGGCGAACTCGCGAAAAAGAGCCCCATCGCCATGCGGCTCGGCCTCGAGGCCTTCTACCGCATGCAGGACATGAGCTTCCCGTCGGCGATTGCCTACCTGCAGGACCAGCTCGCCCTGCTCGGCTTGAGCGATGACCTGAAGGAAGGTGTCACCGCCTTCTTCGAAAAGCGAGAGCCGCGGTTCACCGGCAAATGAGCGCGGCCCTGCGGGTCGACTGGGTGGAAGTCGGACCCCGCGACGGGTTGCAGAGCTGGCCACGGACGCTGGCCACCCCGGCAAAAGTGGGCCTCGTGGCGAGCCTGCTCGATTGCGGATTTCGACGCGTCGAGGCCACCTCCATGGTGCACCCCAAATGGGTGCCCCAGCTCGCCGATGCCGAGGCCGTGCTCGAGGCGCTGCAGGATCGGATCGATCAGCTGCGCGTACTCGTTCCGAATCGCCGCGGCCTCGACCGGGCCCGGGGTTCGGGCGTTCGAAACGTCGCGGTCACGGTGGCGGCGACCGACGGCTACAACCAGCACAACCTGAATTGCTCCGTCGAGGAGACGCTCCAGGAGATCCAGTCGATCGCCGCTGAGGCACGGCGCGACCGGATCGTGGTCGACGCGAGCCTCAGCGTGGCGTTCGGTTGTCCCTATGAAGGGGCGGTTCCGCCGGAACGGGTGGCCGAGGTCGCGGCGGCACTGGCCGATGCCGGCATCGAGGAGATCGCGCTGGCCGATACCATCGGCGTCGCCAACCCAGCGCAGGTCGAGGCGCTCTTCCAGACGTTGAAGGAGCGGCTGCCCGCGATTCGCTGGGGCGCGCATTTCCACGACACCCGCGGCACCGCGCTGGCCAACCTGCTCTCGGCGCTGGAAACCGGCGTCAACCTCTTCGAAGGTTCGGTCGGCGGCATCGGCGGCAGCCCCTTCGCCCCCGGCGCGGCCGGCAACCTCTGCAGCGAAGATGCCCTCGCGATGCTCGAGGCGATGGGCATCGCGACCGGGGTCGATGTCAGCCGGCTCATTGTGGTGTCCCGCGGACTCGAGCGCACCCTCGGCGCCCCGATGCCCGGCAGGATCCACGCCCTGGCACCGCCGGAAACGGGAAGCGTCTCGGCATGAGCGCGCCGGATCCGACGGCGAAGCAGGACGCCAAGGACCAGCTCAAGGTTCGATCCGAGACGGCGCGGGCCGGTGGGTCGGCGAAGTATGCGGAAAAACTGCGGCAGGAGCACAAGCTGCCAGTTCGACGCCGGCTCGAGTTGCTGCTCGACCCCGATTTTCTGATCGAGGACGGACTGCTCGCCCACAGCGAGGAACCCGGCTACGGCGCCGATGGCGTCGTGACGGTCATCGGCCGGATCGAGGGGCGGACGGTGTGCGTGATGGCCAACGACCCGACGGTCAAGGCCGGATCCTGGGGACCGCGCACGGTGGAGAAGATCATTCGCATCCAGGAGACTGCCGAACGGCTGCGCGTCCCGATCTTCTACCTGGTGGACTCAGCCGGAGCGCGGATCACCGACCAGGTGCAGATGTTCCCAGGGCGGCGGCACGCGGGTCGCATCTTCCACCAGGAAGTGCGACTGTCCGGCGTGGTGCCGCAGATCTGCCTGCTCTTCGGCCCCTCGGCCGCGGGCGGTGCCTACATCCCCGCCTTTTGCGACATCACGATCATGGTCGAGGGCAACGCCAGCATGTACCTCGGGTCCCCGCGGATGGCGGAGATGGTGATCGGCGAGAAGGTGACGCTCGAGGAGATGGGCGGGGCCCGAATGCACTCGACCGTCAGCGGCGTCGGCGACACCCTGGTTGCCTCCGACGAAGAGGCGATCGAGGCGGGACGGCGCTACCTCTCCTATTTCCCACAGAACTGGACGGAGACGCCTCGTCCGGCCCCCTCGGCCGAGGCCAGGCCGCCGGTGCCACTGGACACCCTCGTACCCGAGGACGAGGGGCGCGCCTTCAACATGCAGCAGCTGATCGACGGGGTGATCGACGCGGGCAGCTTCTTCGAGATCAAGAAGCTCTATGCAAAGGAGATCATCTGTGGGTTGGCGCGCATCGATGGGCGGGTGGTCGGCGTGGTCGCCAACCAGTCGATGCAAAAGGGCGGGATCCTCTTCGTCGACTCCGCCGACAAGGCGGCACGCTTCATCTGGCTGTGCGACGCCTTCAACATCCCGCTGCTCTTTCTCGCCGACGTACCAGGTTTCATGATCGGCACCGTCGTCGAGCGGCAGGGGATCATCCGCCACGGCGCCAAGATGATCGCCGCGGTGGCGGAGGCCACTGTCCCGAAGATCTCTGTGATCGTGCGCAAGGCGTACGGCGCCGGCCTCTATGCCATGGCCGGTCCGGCGTACGAGCCGAACGCGACGCTGGCATTGCCGACGGCGATGATCGGCGTGATGGGCCCGAGCGCCGCCGTCAACGCCGTCTTCTACAACAAGATCCAGGAGCTGCCGGAGGCCGAGCGCCCGGCGTACGTTCAGAAGCTCCAGGAAGAGTATCGAGAGGACATCGACCTCTACCGGCTGGCGTCGGACCTGATCGTCGACGCGGTCGTGGCGCCCACGGAGCTCCGGACCGAGCTCGTCGATCGCTTCGCCGCCTATGCGACCAGCCAGCGCCCGCGGGTGGAGCGCAAGCACGGCGTCTTCCCGGTCTGAGCGACGGCCCCTGCACGTACCATTAGGCGTGGGTCCCGTGAAGTTTGTCGTTCTTGGCCTGAGTCATAAGTCAGCACCGCTCGACGTCCGGGAGCAGGTCTTCATTCCTGAGACCGGGGTCGGCGAGTGCGTTCGCCGTCTCATCGATCACGATCTGATCGAGAGCGGCGTTCTGCTATCAACCTGCAACCGGACCGAGCTCTACGCGATCGCCTCTGCCAACGACACTCCGGATCGGCTCTTCGAGTCGTTTGGCCTGTGGCCGCACCAGCTGCCCTTCGAGGCCTGGCAGCGCTACGCGTATCGGCTCACGGGCGACGATGCGATGGATCACCTGTTCCGGGTGGCCGGCGGTCTCGACTCGCTGATGATCGGCGAGGCGCAGGTGCTCGGACAGCTCAAGCGGGCGCTGTCGCTGGCCCGGCAGGCCGGTGCGCTCGACGCCCAGCTGGAGATCATCATCCGAGGCGCGCTGCGGGCCGCCAAGCGCATCCGCCACGAAACGGGGCTTGGGCGGCGGCCGGTATCGGTGGGCCATGCCGCAGTGGCGGCGACGCAGGACGTCCTTGGCGGCCTCGCCGGCCGGAATGTGCTGCTGCTCGGCGCCGGCGAGATGAGCGAAGTGACGTTGCGCCTCTTGCGCAACCAACGGATCGGCAGCGTCTATCTCGCCTCGAGGCGATTCGAACGTGCCGACGAGGTCGCACAGACTGGCGGCGCGGCGGCGGTTCCGTTCGATGGGATCGAAGAGATCATCGGCTCGGTCGACATCATCGTCTCGTCGAGCAGCGCCCCGCACCATCTGCTCGACGCCGGCCGGGTCACGACGTTCCAGGAGCGTCGTGGCGGCCGCCCGCTGCTGATCGTCGACATGGCGGTCCCGCGCGATGTCGATCCCGACGCTGCCGGCGTTGCCGGTGTCCACCTCCTGAACATCGATGACCTTCAACGCGTCGCCGAGACCAACCGCGAAGCACGCGAGGCCTTCGTTCCCGCCGCCGAGGAGATCGTTGCGGAAGAGGTGCGAGCGACGGGGCAGGCCCTGGATGCTCGCGAGTCGGCGCCGACGGTGCAAGCGCTGGTGAGTCGCGTGGAGCGCTTGCGCGATGGTGTGCTCGAGCGTCATCTGGCGCGGGTCCCGGCGAGCGAGGTGGAGACGCGCGAGGCCATGCGCGACCTCGCCGATGCCCTGACCGCCAAGTTTCTCCACGGCCCAATCCGCGCGCTCCGCGAGAGCCCCGACCCGACCCTGGAAGCCGCCGTCATCAACGACGCCTTCGAGCTCGACCGGAACCCATCGTAGGCATCGATCGGTCGGCCGCGCTCTTCGAGGAGGCACAGCGCCTGATCCCGGGCGGCGTCAACAGCCCGGTGCGCGCCTATCGCGCCGTCGGGGGCAACCCACCGTTCATCGCCCGCGGCCAGGGCCCGTGGATTTTTGATGTCGACGGCCATCGCTACCTGGACCTCGTCTGCTCCTGGGGACCACTCATCCTTGGCCACCGGCCGACCGCCGTCCTCGAGGCGCTGCGCGCCCAGCTCGAGCGTGGCTGGACGTTCGGCGCCCCGACCGAGGGCGAGGTACGTTTGGCAGCGGCGGTATCGGAGCGGATGCCGGCCATCGAGATGCTGCGACTGGTCAATTCGGGGACCGAGGCGGCGATGTCCGCCGTCCGGCTCGCGCGCGCGGTGACGCGCCGGTCCAAGCTGATCAAGTTTGCCGGCGGGTACCACGGGCACGCCGATGCGTTGCTGGTCGAGGCGGGCTCGGGCGTCGCCACGCTCGGTATCCCCGGCACGCCGGGGATCACGCCCGGAGCCGCGGGGGACACCCTGGTCGTCAGCTACAACGCGCTCGATGAGGTCGAGGCGGCCATGAACCGCTGGCCAGGCCAGGTTGCGGCGATCATCGTCGAACCGGTTGCGGGCAATATGGGCGTCGTGCCACCGTCGCCAGGCTTTCTTGCAGGATTGCGAAAGCTCACCACGAACGATGGCAGCCTGCTGATCTTCGATGAGGTCATCACGGGATTTCGCGTCGCCCGGGGTGGCGCGCAGGAACTGTACGGCGTGACACCGGATCTGACCTGCCTGGGAAAGGTCCTTGGCGGTGGTCTTCCCATCGGCGCCTACGGCGGCCGCCGGGAGGTCATGGACCAGGTCGCACCGGCCGGGCCCGTCTACCAGGCCGGGACGCTCTCCGGCAATCCGCTCGCCGTGGTGGCCGGGCTTGCCACGCTGGACGCACTCGACGACCACGCCTACCGGCGGTTGGAGGGCGCGGGAGCTCGCGTCGCCGCCGGGCTGCAGTCGTCTGCGGCCGCAGCCGGGATCTCGCTAACCGTCAACCGAGTGGGGTCGATGCTGACACCCTTCTTCACCGACCAGGCCGTTCGCGACTACGCCGGGGCCAAGCAGGCCGACACGGCGTTTTTTGCCAGCTGGTTCCAGCGTCTCCTGAAGAAAGGGGTCTTGATTCCGCCCGCACAGTTCGAAGCGTCCTTTGTCTCGACGGCGCACGACGAGGAAGCTCTCGCCTTCCTGCTGAGCGTGCTGGGCGAGTCCTTTACCGGGCTTCGGCCGGCTGTCGCGCCGGGATAAGCGTAAGGGCGGCAGCCACCGCGACGACGTTGATGGCAGCGCCGAGCAGCAGGGGCAGGGCGATCGAGTGCTCGAGCAACGGGCCGGAGAGCGCGGATCCGATCGGGATCCCTGCAAAGTTGAGGCTCATCGATACAGCAAAGGCGCGGCCGAACCAGGCAGGGTCCGTGCGCCGCTGACGAAGCGCGAAGATCCCGACGTTGATGACCGATCCGGCCACGCCCTCGACGACGGCGACGGCGAACACCACGGGCAACGAGGTCGCGAACGCCAGCACCGCCAGCGCGGGTACCTGGATCGCCATGCACGCGGCGATCAGCCGTCGCTCGCGTCCCTCGGTGCTGATGCGGCCGATCAGTAAGCCCGCTACCAGGCCGGCTAGGCCGAAGACCGCGAACACCTGCCCCACGTTCGCAGCGTTGCCGTGCAGCTGCCGCAGCACGAGAACGGGGATGCCGACCGGGACGACGCCGTATCCGAGGTTGCAGATGAACAAGGCGATCGCGAGGCCGCGCAGGCTGCGGTGGCGAACGACGTAGAGGAGCGCCGCCCATGCGTCGCCAATCAACGATCCCCCGGACTCCGTGCGGGCGATCGGTTCGTGGACGCCGATCAGCGAGACCGACGCGATCGCCGCCACGCTCGCGGTCGCGAGCAACGCGGCCTCTGGACCGAACCGCGCTACGACGACGCCCGCGATCGCCGGACCGATGACCGCCGTGAGTGAATACATGCTGGTATCGAGCCCATTCGCGCGGTCCCAGAGCGCTCGCGGCAGCATGAGTGGAAAGAGCGAGCGAGCGCCGGTGATGCTCAGGATGTTGCTCACGCCAAGCACGGACACGATGATCAGCAGCAGCGGCGGCGGCAGCCGGTGCCCGAGCGACAGGACGACGATCGTGGCCATGAGAACGGCCGTCACCGCGTAGTCGAGGATCATCAGCCGAAGGCGTCCCTGGCGGTCGAGCAGCGCGCCGGCAATTGGACTCAACGCAAGCCCCGGAACGATCGCGAGCAGAACGGTCAGGCCCGCCAGGCTCGGCGATTGATACCGCTGCAGGACGAACAGCACCAGAACGATCTCCCACATCTGCCCGCCGAGACGTGCCAGGAGCGTCCCCAGCACCACGCGAGCGAAGCCCGGCACCCGGAGCAACGCGGCATACGAGGGCTCGACCGATCCAGGCACGGGTCCTAACATCGCCTTGTGGAATCTATCCGATACCTGGCACTCGGCGATAGCTACACAATCGGGACGGGGCTCGAGCATGAGGCGCAGAACTTCCCGAGCCTGCTGGCCGGGCGCCTGAGGCAGCTGCTGAGCATCGACGTCGTACTCATCAATCTCGGGGTCAATGGATACACCACGACCGATCTGATCCGTGAAGAGTTGCCGGTCGCGCGGAGGTCAGCACCGGAGCTCGTCAGCATTCTGATCGGGGCCAACGACGTCGTGCAGGGATCTGACGATGCGACCTACCGCGCGAGGTTGACGCAGATCTATGAAACCGTCAAGAGCCTTGGATTGCGCTCAGCACGAGTTATGGCTGTCTCCGTCCCGGACTTCTCGCCGCTTCCAGGCGCAGCGCCCTTCGGCACGCCCAGTCACCTGCGGGCGCGAATCGATGCCATCAACGACATCGCCCGTTCAGAAGCCGCCTCTCGCGGTTTCCAGTACGCGGACATCAGCGCGATCAGCCGGGAAACCAACCGCGGCGATGGCTGGCTCGCCGGCGACGGCCTTCATCCAGGTCCGGCGCAGCATCGGGCCTTTGCTGACCACCTCTGGGAGGTGGTGGGTCCGACATGGACGTCCGTACGGGGATGAGAGGGCGATGAGAATGCGGGCCCGGCCCCGCACGGCAGAGGTCGGCCGGCCGGAGTAGCGTGATCGCCAGGTTGGCGGCAAGGGTCGACGCAAAGGCAATGAATCCACGAATCAGGCCGTACCGAACCCAGACCGGCGCGTGCGCTATGCGGTCCGCAGCGTTACCTGACATCCCACACCTGCTTCGAGTTGAAGCGTCAACCTCCCCGTTGTCGCGTCCCAATGGGAACTATTGACGCAGGTGCCGCCGACGATCGGTCCCGTCAGCGTGAGCGCCGACCACCCGATCGCGACGGGCTGATCCGCGTGCCCCGCGTCCACCCGGATCGTGAGCGTCCCGCGTAGACCATCGCCGCGGCCGGCATGAACGCCCGTCGGCGCGGCGATCATGTAGGGGCGGGCGAGGTGGCGCAGCACCTCGGTGTTCACGAGCTGGCCGGCCCGGTCCACCATGCCCCACCACCGGCTCTCGCGCCACTGCCACCAGGCCCAGCCGATCCCGAGGTCGTCGGCTTCATCGAGGGCCGCGTCCGCATAGGAGGTCGCCCCCGTCGCGCCCAGGTCGTAGCCGATCTCACCGACCCAAAGGGGCGCGGGCACCTGAGCCGCTTCCCTGACGCGCTGCTGAAACCGCTGGCGGAGATAGCTAGGGTCGCCGTTCCACTGGGGCGGGACGAGGGAGCCCTCGTAGACGTGGGTGCCATACACGACATTCGGCGCCTTGAGGTGGACGACCACCGTGTTCAGCGAGAGCAGCAGGATGCCCTCGACGAAGAAGAGGTGGTTCGAGTCGACGGTACCGATCGCCTCGATCGCCTCCTTGAACATCGGCCAGAGATAGGACTTCTCGAAGATGCGAGGCGGGATGGGCAGCGGGTGCGCCTCATTGAAGATGTCGTACCCGGCGACCCCGGCGTTGTCCCTGAAGCGGGCCGCGACCGCCTGCCAGGTCATGTAGAAGTCCCTTTTCCAATCGGACGTCAGCCAGAAATAGGTGTCGGACGTAAAAGCGGCGGGCGAGAGCGCCGGGCTCCAGGATTGATGCAACGGATTCCAGTTGGGAATGCCGATCGTCGCCCATGCCGGCGCGCCGGAGTAGCCGAAGCGTGGGCTCCATCCAAGGCGAAAATGCATATCGAGGATGACCCAGAGGCCGTGCCGGTTCAGCATGGCCACCGCGCCGGCGACCCGATCGAGATAGGCCTGGTTGATGCGGCCGCGGTCCGGCTCGAGCCGCGACCAGTCGATCCCGAGGCGGACGACGTCGAAGCCCGCCTGCGCCATCAACGTCGCATCCATCTCGTCCAGGGGCGCGGGCGGATCGTTTGGATAGGAAACCAGCGCGTCGTCGTTGAAACCGCGCAGCAACACCTTGCGCCCGAGGCCATCGACGATCTGTCCATTGGCCGTCCGTAGCCAGACTTGCGATCCATCGCCGTAGCGCGGCGGGGGGACGGACGCCGTCATGCTGCCCGCCGGGAGGTAGGCGATCACAGTGAGGACGACCACGACGAGCATTAGCAGGAGGCCCGCCCGGCGTAAGCGGCGAAAACGGCGGCGGCGCGGAGCACGGGCCGCCGGTTGAGGCCCGTTTCGCCGCCGGCGGCTTAGCGGTGCGCGGCGCTTGACGGTTGGCCCACGGCGGCCCCGGCGGCCGCCACCACCTCCTCAATGGTGTCGCACACCTGCGCACCCGCCCGCTTCAAGGCCTGCAGCTTCGAGGCCGCGGTGCCGGTGTTTCCGGAGATGATGGCGCCGGCGTGACCCATGCGCTTTCCTGGTGGAGCGGTGCGCCCGCTGATGAAGCCGATGACCGGTTTTCCGAAACCCTGGCCGATCACTTGCTCGGCCGCGGCCTCCTCATCGCTGCCGCCGATCTCGCCGATCACCACGACGGCGCGCGTTGCGGGATCATCCTTGAAGAGCCGCAGCACCTCGGTGAAGGAGAGTCCGAGGATTGGATCGCCGCCAATCCCCACCGAGGTGGTCTGCCCCACGCCCGCCTGGCTCAGCCCCTGGATGACTTCATAGGTCAGCGTTCCGCTGCGTGAGACGATGCCGACGGATCCCACGCTGGTGATGTGGTTGGGGATGATGCCGACCTTCGCCTCACCGGACGTTGCCAGTCCGGGGCAGTTCGGTCCTATGAGCTTCACGCCGGCATCTGCCACAAAGGCGCGCGCGCGGACCATGTCATAGAGCGGAATGCCCTCCGTAATGCAGACGATCAGCCCGACGCCGGCAGCGGCGGCCTCCATGATGGCGTCTGCCGCGAAGGGTGCCGGCACGAAGATGCCGGTGACGTCGGCCCCGGTCTCGAGCTTGGCCTCCGCGACGGTATCAAACACCGGGATGCCGAGATGCGTGGTCCCACCCTTGCCCGGGCTCACACCAGCGACGACATTGGTCCCGTATGCCTTCATCTGCTCGGTATGAAAGCTGCCTTCGCGACCGGTCAGGCCCTGCACGATGACGCGGCTCTCGCGCGTGAGGAGAATGCTCATGCCGCGGACCCCCTCGACAGCTCGACGATCCTCCGGGCGGCGGCCGTCGCACTGACCGCCGGCGTAATGCCCGCCTCCTCGAGGAGGCGGCGGCCTTCCTCTTCGCGCGTGCCGGTCATGCGCACAACGAGCGGCAAGGTGAGGCGGAGATCGCGCGTGGCATCGATGATGCCGTGGGCCACCTCGTCGCCGCGGGTGATGCCACCGAAGATGTTGATCAGGATGCCTTTGACCTGGGGGTCGCTCGCCAGCAATTCCAGCGCGCTGTGCACCACCTCGGCCTTCGCCCCGCCCCCGATGTCGAGGAAGTTGGCGGCCCGGCCGCCTTCGCGCTGCACCAGGTCGAGCGTGTTCATCACCAGCCCGGCGCCGTTGCCGATGACGCCAATGGAGCCGTCGAGACGCACGTAGGTGAGCTTGCGCCGTTTGGCCTCGGCTTCCAGCGGATCCTCCTCAGTGTCATCGGCCCCGTGCAGGTCTTTGTGACGGAACATCGCATTCTCGTCGATCTCGAGCTTGCCATCTGCCGCCACCAGGCCTCCATCGCGCGTGAGCGCCAGCGGGTTGATTTCGATTGTGAGCGCGTCATAGGTCCGGGCCAGCGCGTACAGCTTCACGACCAGCGGCGTTAGCTGGGCCTGCAGCGGACCGAGCCCGGCCCGAAAGATGAGGTCGCGTACCTCAAACGGTAATGGCCCCCGCCACGGGTCCGGATGGAGCTTGGCGATCGCCTCGGGATGGGTCTCGGCCACCTCTTCGATCTCCATGCCACCCTGGGCGCTGAGAATCAGCACCGGCTTGCGGGCATCGCGATCGAGCGTCAGTCCCAGGTAGAGCTCGCGGGTGATCTCCTGTGCGGTCTCGCACAAGACCTCCTTGACGATGTAGCCCTTGATCGTCATGCCCAGGATCTCGCCGGCGACGCGCTTGGCGTCGGCCGGTGTGCTGGCGAGCTTGATCCCTCCCGCCTTTCCGCGTCCCCCGACGGGGACCTGCGCCTTGACGGCGATCGGGCCGAGCGCGCCAGCGGCGAGCGCCGCCTCGTCAGCGGTGCGGACCACGCGACCGTCGGGCACGGGAACCCCGGCGGCCCGGAAACGCTCCTTTACCTGGTACTCGAGGAATTTCATAGCGGGATGTTTCCGTGACGGCGGTGCGGCCGCTCCACCTGCTTGTCCTTGAGCAGGTGGAGTGACCGGATCAATGTGGGTCGCGTGTCCTGGGGCTCGATGACGTCATCGAGGAAGCCGCGCTCGGCGGCGATGTAGGGGTTGGCGAACTTTTCCTTGTAGTCGTCGACCAGCTGCTCTGCCTTCTTTGCCGGATCCTTGGCGGCCGCGATCTCCCGCTTGAAGATGATGTTGACCGCGGCCTGGGGTCCCATCACCGCGATCTCCGCCGCCGGCCAGGCGTAGTTGAAATCGCCGCCGATGTGCTTCGACGACATGACGTCGTAGGCGCCGCCATAGGCCTTGCGGGTGATCACGGTGAGCTTCGGCACCGTCGCCTCGGCAAAGGCGTAGAGCAGCTTGGCGCCATGCCGAATGATGCCGTTGTACTCCTGGGCCGTTCCCGGGAGGAAGCCCGGCACGTCGACGAAGGTGACGAGCGGGGTGTTGAAGGCGTCGCAGAAGCGGACGAAGCGCGCGCCCTTGACGGAGGCATTGATGTCGAGCGCGCCGGCGAGGATGCGCGGCTGGTTGCCGACGATCCCGACCACTTCCCCATCGAGCCGCGCAAAGCCGATCACGAGGTTCTGGGCAAAGTGCTCCTGGACCTCCATGAAGCTGCCCTGATCAACCACCGCCGTGATCGCCGCCTTCATGTCATAGGGCTGATTCGGGTTTTCCGGAATGAGCGACTGCAGCATCCGGTCACGCCGCTGCGGATCATCCGCCGGCGTCGTGGCGGGCGGCCGCTCGCGATTGCTTCCCGGCAGGTAAGAGAGCAGCCGGCGGACGCTGCTGAAGGCCTCGTTCTCGGACTCGTCCAGGAAGTGCGCGACCCCACTCTTGATGTTGTGAACCTCGGCGCCACCAAGCTCGTCGAAGCCGACCGTCTCGCCGGTCGTCACCCGGACCACTTCGGGCCCGGTGATGAACATGTAGCCAAGGTGCTCGACCATGAAGACGAAATCCGTGATCGCGGGCGAGTAGACGGCGCCCCCGGTGCAGGGTCCGGCAATCACCGAGATCTGCGGCACCACGCCGGACGACTGGACGTTGCGGAGGAAGATGTCCGCATAGCCGGCCAGGCTGACGACCCCTTCCTGGATGCGCGCACCGCCAGAGTCGTTGATGCCGACGCAGGGCCGGCCGGCGCGGACGGCGAGGTCCATGACCTTGCAGACCTTTTCGGCGAACACCTCGCCCAGCGAGCCACCGAAGACGCTCGCGTCGTGCGAGAAGATGAACAGCTCCCGGCCGTCGACCGCCCCGTAGCCGGTGACGACGCCGTCGCCGGCGATCTTCTTCTCCCCCATTCCGAAGGCTTCGGTGCGATGGACGGCGAAGGCGTCGAGCTCGGTGAACGTCCCCGGGTCGACCAGCAGCTCGATTCGCTCGCGGGCGGTCAGCTTCCCTTTCGGGTGCTGCTTATCATCCGGGTCGCCGCCGCGATGCATGGCGTCATATTTCCGCTTGCGAAGGACGTTGATCTGGCGCTCGGAGGGTGAGGGCGTGGCGTCCTTTGGAGCTCGCGTGGCCATAACTTAGCTGCGCGACCCCGGCCGGTACTCACCGAACACGTCGCGCAGCACTCCGCACACCTCTCCTATGGTGGCATAGGCTCGAAACGCTTCCCGCATCGGCGGCAACAGGTTCTGTGTACCCTCCGCCGCCCGGCGTACCTCCTGGAGGCATGAATCGACCTTTCTGGCATCGCGCTCCGCGCGCAGCCGCGTCAGCGCCGCGATCTGCTCGCGCTCGTGCTGAGGGCTGATTTTGACGATCTCCACCACCTCGTCGTCGCCCTGGAAGCGGTTGACGCCGACCACCACGCGGCGCCCGGTTTCGACGGCCTGCTGAAACCGGTAGGCGCTTTCCTGGATGGCGTCCTGGGTGAACCCGGTCTCGATCGCCGCAATCGCGCCGCCGCGGCGGTCGACCTCGGCGATCAGGGCCATCGCCCCAGCATCCAGTTCGCGGGTGAGCGCCTCCACGAGGTAACTGCCGCCCATCGGGTCCGCGACACTCGCGACGTTGGTCTCGTGGGCGATGATCTGCTGGGTCCGCACCGAGAGGGTCGCGGCCATCTCCGACGGGAGCCCCAGCGCCTCGTCGAATGAGTTGGCATGCAGACTCTGCGTGCCGCCCAGCACCGCGCTCATCGCCTGCAGCGCCACCCGAACGATGTTGTTGTGCGGCTGCTGCGCCGTCAGCGTGCTGCCCCCCGTCTGGGTGTGGAAGCGGAGCGTCTGCGCCCGCGCGTCGTTGACGCCGTACCGCTCCTTCATCAGGCGCGCCCACAGCCGGCGGGCGGCCCGGAACTTCGCCACTTCTTCGAAGAAATCGGAGAAGACGGCGAAGAAGAAGGAGAGGCGCGGCGCAAAGTCCACGACCGCCAGCCCCGCGGCCCGGGCCGCGTCGACGTAGGCGACCGCATGCGCCATGGTGAACCCAAGCTCCTGGACCGCCGTCGCGCCCGCCTCGCGCAAGTGATAGCCGGAGATCGAGATCGTGTTCCAGTTGGGGAGCCGCTCCTTGCAATAGGCGAAGAGGTCTGTGGTGAGACGCATCGACGGACGCGGCGGAAAGACGTAGGTGCCTCGGGCGGCGTACTCCTTGAGGATGTCGTTCTGGACGGTGCCGTTCAGCCGGTTGCCCGGCATGCCCTGCTGCTCGGCGACGAGCTCGTAGAGAAGCAACAGGATCGCGGCCGGGGCATTGATCGTCATCGAGGTGCTGACTTTGTCCAGCGGGATCCCGTCGAGCAGCGTTTCCATGTCCTTGAGCGAGGAGATCGACACACCGACCTTGCCGACCTCGCCCCTCGCCATCGGCGCGTCGGCATCATGGCCGATCTGCGTCGGCAGATCGAAGGCGACCGAGAGCCCGGTCTGGCCTTGCTCGAGCAGATAGCGGAAGCGGCGGTTGGTCTCGGCGGCGCTCCCGAAGCCGGCGTACTGGCGAATCGTCCAGGGGCGGCGGCGATACATCTCGGGATAGATGCCACGGGTGAAGGGGTACTGCCCCGGCGGCGGTGCCTCCGGCCCGGCGTCGGCCGCCTGGTAGACCGGCTTGAGCGGCAGGCCGCTGTCGGTAACGGGCTCGGACGGTTGTTCGGAGGCGGGCTTAGGTGCCGGTCTGGCCATCCGCTTCCACGAACTCGGTCAGAACTCCGCAGACGCTCTTCGGATGGACGAACCCGATCCGGGTGCCGTGGGCCCCCGGCCGCGCCTCGGCATCGAGCAGCTGGGCGCCGCCGCTGGCCGCCTGCTCGAGGGAAGCCCCGACATCGTCGGTTGCGTAGGCGACGTGGTGAACGGCTTCGCCCCGATTCTGAAGGAACTTTTCCACACTCGAGTCCGGATTGAGCGGCATGATCAGCTCGATCCGGCTCTCCCCGATCGGGATCATCGCGACCTCGATGCCCTCGCGCTCGAGCCGCTCGCGTCCCGTCGAGCGTAATCCCAGGCGGCGCTCGTAGATCCGAATCGCCTCGTCGAGATCACGGACGGCGATCCCGACATGGTCGATCCGGCTCAGCATGGCGTTGATTCTAAGCCGCGTGATTTCCTGGCCAGCTTGACAAGTCATGGACCCTTTGTAGTAAGGTTTGCCACGGCTAGTTACGTAACGGTCCGACTCCCTCTCTTTACTCGGCGTCCTCTACGGCCAGGCGTAGGCGGCGCATCTGATCCAACTGAGGGAAGGAGGTTGGACCGTGAATCGCACCGTTGGTGTGACCTTGCGTCTAACGGTCGGGGGAGGAGCGATCTTCGCATTTGGCTTCGGCGCGCTGGCGTCCCTGCCGCAACGGCCGATCACGGCCGCCGCCGCCGCCACGTTGGTCCCGCTTTCGACGCCCATCGAACAGATGGACCTACCCAGGCCGCACCAGGCTCGCGCGGCCGTCATGATCTATGTCCTCGCCACACCGGAGGCAACCCAAGTCGTCACGACCCAGCAGCGGGCGCCGCTGGCCGCGCGGCCAATGGGGAGCGCCCACCAAGCACCGGCGGTGCGTCCCGTCTCGGGTGGCGGCAATGGCTTTAGCTATGGCTATTGCACCTGGTGGGTGGCGCACAAGCGCACCATCCCCTGGCGGGGAAATGGCTACGAGTGGTGGTGGAACGCACGGGCGTTCGGCTTCGTCGAGGGACCCACACCGCGGGCCGGCGCCGTCATGGTGATGGGCATCAGCGGCACGTCGCCGCAGGGCCACGTGGGCTATGTCGAGTCGGTCAACCCCGACGGCTCATTCGTGGTCTCGGAGATGAACTGGTGGGGCGTTCCGGGTGGTGGCTGGAACCGCGTCGACTACCGAACGGTGACCTCGATGCGTGGCGTCCTGGGCTTCATCTACTAGACGCGACGGACACGGGCCGCTGACAGGCGGGAATAGAGCCGGTACGTGAGGTAGAGTCCCCAGACGCCGAGCGAAATCGTGAGGGCATGCGCCCCGGGCTCCGTGGTGGGCCAAAGGTAGCCTCCCAGCCCGACCAGGACCCAGATGCCCGCCGTGGCGGCCGCGAAGTAATCGGTCGCGAATTTGTAAACAGGCTCACGAACCAGGACCTCAGGATCCGGGCTCGGTCGCTTGCCCATTGTCACGAGTTTCTCTTTTGGGACGTGGCGGTCGATCCAGCGAACCAGTTGCTCGCCGTCGTGCCAGTCCCGGGGGCAGATGTGAAGCCGGAAGCCATCGTTGCCGTGGAGAGTCCGGCTTCCATCGGTCCATTGCAACATCGCCGCGCAGTGATCAAACCAAACGGTGACCTGGCGGCTTGCATCCATGGCAAGGGTGACACCCTCATCCCCGACGCTCAACCGCATGTCTCGTCCGACAGTGCTGAGGCCGAGTCGCAGGCCAACCGTCACACCTGTCAGGCGTTCACTGCTCCAGATCGGAACTGGCGTAAAGCGTGCGGGTGAGAGCTTGAATTCCGACGGCGCCATCACCAGCAGCGTTTGCATGGCCTGGGCCATCGCCTGGCGGCCAGCCTCAGGGGTGAGCGCTCGATTCTCCGCCTTCAAGCGGGCTGGCGTATAGAGCGGCGAGCCAAGTAGCTCGTTGGAGGCCGAGCTGTCCAGCCATTGAAGGACCGACTCCGCCTCGTCCTCCGAGCGCTCGAATTCATCCAGGCTGCGGTCGAGTTCCTCCTGCCGGGGTCCGGTTTCCGCCAGCCCGTCCAGAATCTTGAGCAGTTCGATGCCGACCCGGTCGACGTTCTCCGGGAGTGCGTCGGCCCAGAGTGCGAAATGAGCCCAATCCTTGTCGAGGGGCTGATAGGACAACTGCACGGAATAACTGACGCCACCCTCGCGCAGTTGTGTGTGGGCCCGCCGTCGAGCGACCTGTGCCATGATCCCCAATGCGGTCGATCGCTCGCCGGTCATCGATACTCCGACGCCGGCCGCTGATTGGGCCACCGATGCCGGCAAGCGGACCGCGGCCGCCGGCAAGCCTTTCCCAAGAATCCGTGAGCCCGAAGGAAGGCCGATGCGCAAGTCGGCGGGCAGCGGGCCATTGACCCACAAGGCGGCGTTCTCGGCCGTGAACCGCGTCCGTGCCCACTCCTGAATCTCTTCGGGATCTGGGCTGCAGAGCCCGAATTGATCGAGCCCGGCGAGGCCCCACCCACTGGAGCCGTATCGATAATTGAGCATCGCTTGCAGCCAGCCGGTCGGCCCACGTGTGGCCTCGGTTCGGAGCACGCCGGCTTCAGCAACCAGTCGTTCACGCGGAAGGTCGGCGAGCCTGCTGACGACCCGCTCCATGAACTCGACGATCTCACCCGCGCGGCCAGCCACGTAGAAGCGGGTGAACAGGCCGTCGACCATCCCGTTGTACTTATAGGGTTGTTCGCCCAGACCCTCCAGGGCGAGGTGCTCGACCAGGTGCGTGATGCCATGTCGGCTCAGGCTCTCGTCGGCCATTCCGATGCGGAAGATCAGGCAGGCCCGGAGTGGCATGGGTCCCGAGGGAGCGACGAAGGTCGGAATGCCATCCAACCGGAGCGCCTGAATGGCCAGACTCGGATTCGGCTCCGGCAGGGAAGCCATCACCGAGGGAAACGTGGCGCCCGGACGAAGTGTGCGGCAGCCGGCCTCCTAGGGAATCAGGCCACGTCAGGTTGCCTTCAAGCGCCTGAGGTGGGCGAGGATCTTCTCGATCTCGGCATCCTGTGCCACGAGATGGTCCTGGATCTGCAACGCGGTGTGCAGCACCGCGTCGGCATCCTCAAAGGTGGCCTCGGCCCGTTTGTCGCTGGCGGCGGCGAGCACGTTCTGGCCGACGATGATGATGCTCAGCAGCACTAGCTGCAGAAATGTCTGGCTTATCCAGGAGACGATGAGGACTGGGTTCCCCGACGCTATCGCGGCGGGCAGCGAGATGAGCGCCAGCGCCGCGAAAGCGTAGGCGCACCACATTGTGCCGACGCCGTTGGTCACCTTGACCGCCAACCAGGTGTTGAAGCGCGTGATCGGGCCGGCCGCGCCTTTCGCCATGAGGTCGCTGACTTTGACGGGTCGTTGCTTTTTGCGCGCTTCGATCCGGGGGTGCAGTACGGGCGTATAGATTTTTGACATGCCGATAAGCATCGCAGGTCTACTGGAACAGTCGATCGAGTCGGACCCGGGTGAGACGCCAGACGGAGTCTGGCTGGAAGATGGGTTCGGTCGTCTTGAGCGGAAGTTGGGTTCGCTGCTCGCCAAGCTCGAGCGTCAAGGTTCCAACGCGAGAACCCGAAGGCAATGGAGCTCTGACCCTGATTATGTCGGTGCGCTGGCGGAGCACCATGCCGTCGTAGGCGATCCAATTCACGTCCTGTTCGGCGAACACAGTGGCGGAGTCGCCCCAGGGCGCCGCGTATTCGGCGATCACCTGATTTGTCGAAAGAACCGACCGATAATGAAGAGCGGAGCCGACAGCCTGCACCAGGCTCGTCGCCGATGTAAAGGCGTCATCGAGCGTGGGCAGTCCCAAGATGGCACCGAATAGCCGCGCCGGCTGACCATCCGCTCGGACATCGGCGGCAAAGACGAAGCACGCGCCCGCCGCCCCGCTCGAGCCTGTCTTGACCCCGACAATACCGTCCTGTCCGACCACGGCATCGACGTTGAAAACGCGACCCGCGACGGGCAGGGTCGCCTCCGGCTGGGCCACGATCTCGGCGAACACGGGGTCTTGCAGCGCCGCTTCGGCGAGCGCGATCAGTTCCTCTGGTGTGCCAACGGACTGTGGAGAAAGGCCACTCGCATCCACGTAATGTGTGTGGAGCAGCTGGAGGGTGGCCGCCCGTGCGTTCATCTTGTCGACAAACGCTCCGACCGAGCCGGCGTCCCAAGCGGCGAGAAGCTCGGCGATGTTGTTGCCAGACGGGACAAGCAAGGCCTGTAAGGCCTGGTATTCGCTGAGCTTTTCCCCGGCGGCGACGGGAAAAACGGACTGTCCCTGATTCTTCTCAGCCACATAGGTCGCAACGTCGGCAGCGCTGACCGGGACCGTTGGGCCTTGCTCTGTGAGTCTCAGCGGACGATCTGCCAGGACAACCAGGGCGGTCATGACCTTGGCCGTGCTTGCTAGCGGGAGTGAAGTTTGCGGACCATGGGTGCCAATCGTGCCGAGCCCAGTCACCGCCACGGCGGCGCTACCGGTCGTCGGCCACGGCAGCGGTGGCGGGACCGCGCCGAGGCGGCTTGTCGCGGGAAGGAACGTTGTCGCCGCGATGTCGGGCAGTGGCCGCAGCAGCTGGAAGGCGATGAGCCCGATAACGAGCGCCGGCGCGAGGGCAAGGGCGAGGGTGATCGCGAGATTCCGCCGTTGTTGCGCTCCAAGCCAGACGGCTAGCCCCTTCACCGCAATCGAATGATCGCAGGAATAGGGTTAGCCGCTTCGCTTCAACAGCCCCAGCCGTTTGGCGCGGATCTCCGCTCGCCGGAAGAAGAAAACGGAGGAGGGAACCAGGATGACGCCCATCAGCACCAAGATGCCGATGTCGGGCAGCGCCCCGGCCAGCGAGAGCCCGTGGAGCAGCGACTCGCGGACCCCGTCCAGCGTGTAGGTCAGCGGCGAGAGGAGGCCCCCCAGACGCAGGGGCACCGGTAGCACCGTGATCGGGTAGTAGACGCCGGAGATGAGCAGCAGTACGCCCTGGACCGCAAACGCCATCTGCTCGCCCTTCTCCGGCGACAGGAGCGGCAGGATCGAGGTGAAGATCCCCAGGCCCAGCAGCGGCAGCGTCGCGGCCGCGCAGATCGCTAGCGCCGTCAGCCAGTTGGCATGCGACAGGTCGATCTTGAACAGAAAGAGCAGCGCGACGCCGATCACCGCCGTCCGGGCCATCCCGTAGAGCAGCGAGGCGGCGGAGACACCCAGCAGGTGGGTCAGCCGCTTGATCGGTGCCATGAACGTGTACTCGATCGTTCCCTCCCACCGTTCCCAGGTAATGGCGAAGGAGATTTCGAAGAACACGAGCGAAAGGTAGGTCCAGAGCAGCGCCCCCACCAGCAGGTAGAGCTGCGTCTGATGCAGGTTCGCCTGCCCCTGCTCCAGACCAAGCGTCGACAGCCCCGCCGCGAGGTAGCCGATGCTGAGCACACTGACCAGGTTGTAGAGCAGCCAAACCGCCTCCCACGCCCAGTAGCGGCGGTAGAGGTTCTTCTGCCTCTCGATAAAGCCGACGAACGCGTTGAGCTCCCAGCGAAGCGCATTTCCGGTCATTCTTCCTTCTCCTCTTCGTCTTCCTCGAGCCGCTTGCCGGTCAGCGCCATGAAGGCATCCTCCAGGCTGCCGTCGGCCTTGCCGGCATGCATGCGAATCAGCTCGGCGGGGGTGCCGTCCGCCAGCACCCGGCCCTGGTCGATGACGACGACGCGGTCGCAGAGCACCTCCGCTTCCTGCAGGTCGTGAGTACAGAGCAGGACGGTGGCCGCGCGATCCCGCCGGATCGATCGCACCAGTTCCTGGACCTCACGCTTGGACCGAGGATCCAGCCCGGTGGTCGGCTCGTCCATCAGCAGCAGCGACGGAGTTGTCAGGAAGCTGCGCGCAATGGCGACCTTCTGCTGCTGGCCACGCGAGAGCTGCTTCATCGGCTTGTCGAGTGTGTCGAGCGGCAGTCCGAGCCGCTCCAACATCGCCTCCACCCGGGCCCGCGTGCCCTCGCCGCCGCTGCCGTAGAGGCGCGCGGCGTAGAGCATGTTCTCCCAGGGGCTCATCTCCTTGAAGAAGGAGGCCTCGACCGAGACACGGTTGATGTGGCGGCGCACGGCGTCCGGCTGCGACACCACGTCGTAACCGAAGACTGACGCAGTCCCCTCATCGGGGGTGAGCAGCGTGGCCAGGATCCGGATCAGCGTCGACTTCCCGCTTCCGTTGGCGCCCAGGATGCCTGTGATCCGGCCGGCCGGAACATGCAAGGACACATTGTCGAGCGCCAGCTTCGGCTTTTTCGCCTTGCGCCATGGCATCAGCCGATGCGGACGGCTGGCCTCGCCGAAGCGCTTCGAGATGCCCTCGACCTCGACCGCCGCCGTATTCAATTCGCTTTTGTGGATCGCCATGATCTCAACTCCTCGATGAATTGCGATAAACAACAAAAAACCGTGGGCCTCTGGGCCGCACGGTCGAAAGCGCTCGAGTCGGGATCTAAATTACTTGGCTTTCAATACTGTGAGGCCCGTGGGCAGGCTCCGCCCCTGAAGGTCGTGGGGGTGCCTGTGAGATAGCGGTGCCTCATAGCCTCCGTACAGTACCGCACTCAGCAACCGAAGTCAATCGATCAAGAGAAGTTGCGAAGCTGTCGCCAGATCTTTGGGACGGGAGCCTTGAGATGGCAGAAGGTAACCGGTGCGCCTTGCTCCAGACCCTTGACGTTGTACGGCACGGTGAGGTGTGCGATGAGCGTTGGTGACGTACACATCCACCCCACGTCGGACGGTTGGTAATCCACCATGAGCGCGTCAATGGCCGTGAGGTTGTTCGGTAGCCAGTAGAAGTCACTGAGCTGTGGACTGACGACGGGGGGAAGGACCTTGGGATCGCCATAGATCTGGAGCGCTCCCGGAACGCCGTAGTAGGCCGAGATGATGACCGTGTTGCTGCGCTCGGATGCAGGGAGATCGCGATAGATCTTGGTCACCTGGTTCGCGATGTCGGCCCACCCCACGCTGTCGGCAAAGACCGGGTTCTTGGAATCGAGACCGGCGGCGTGAAGCCGATCTGGCGGCGTGACCGGGACTACGAGCTGAAAGAACGTGGCGAATTCGAGCAGGCTCGCCACGACGACAGCGATCTCGAGGCCGGAGCGAAGCCGTGGCCGCCTGATGTGGGAGACCGCCATCAGTCCTTGCGCCACCGCGATCGGAACCGTCCCGGCCGCGTAGTAGGACTTCCCGACGAAGAGGAAAAGGAGCAGCGGAACGGCACAGGCAATTCCGATTGGACGCAGCAGCCGACTGCGGAACAACGAAATCATGCCAGCGAGCCATAAAGGAAGAAGAAAGAAGAAGTACACGGCGATCTCGATGAGGTAAATGACGGGGCCGCCGCCGCTCCCTCCATGGTTGGTGATGTAGGTGAGCGAGGGGAAGCCCTCGACGACCTGCCAGACGAGATTTGGGGCCAAGATGAGGAGCGCGCTCGCGGCCGCGATCCAGGGGTATTTCGATCGCAGCTGCATCCGCAACGAGGGAGTCAGAAGGATCGCGATGGCGATGCCGAGGATGAGACCAACGACCGTGTACTTCACCTCGAGCCCGATCCCGAGCGTGATGCCCAGATAGATCCAGTACCGAGGCCGCCGGTCGAGAACGAGGCAGAGAAACCAGTAGAGGGCGACCATCCATGTCACCTGATCGAAGGTCACGGTCTGGAAGACCCAGTTCGAACCGAGCAGGTAAGGCGCCGCAATCGCCGTCAGCAGCGCCAGACCCTGGAGCCGCAGCGAACCGCCCAGCCGGCGGACATAGGCGCCGGAGAGGGCAACGAGAAAACCGCCCAGCAGCGACGGGAGCAGGCGGAGGGCCCAGGGAGTGACGCCGAGGAGTCCGGTCTCTAGCCGCGCGAGGAGTGGGACGACGGGCGGGAAGTCAACGTAGCCAAACGCCGGATGGCGACCGCAATCGAGGTAGTAAAGCTCATCGGTATGGAAGCCCAGCGTGCCATTGGTTGCAAGGTGAAGGGCAATGACGCCTAACGCTGCACCTCCAAAGAGAAGCGCAGCTGCAGGGCGGGGGTGCTGCTTGGCCAGCAGAGCGCTTGGACCCTCAGGCCTTCGGGATTACCCCGTCCATCGCGTCGGCCAAATATTGGGCGAGATCCTGCACCTGGAGCTGCGCCTGCGCGCTCTTCGCGGAAATCCCGTCACGGAACATCGTCAGGCAGAACGGACAGGCCGTCGCCACGCGCGGGGCTTGGGTCCGCAGCGTCTGCTCGACGCGCTCGTGGTTGATGCGCTTGCCGATCTTCTCCTCCATCCACATCCGGCCACCGCCGGCGCCACAGCAGAAGCCACGCTTGTGATGGCGTTCGATCTCGACGAGCTCGGCGCCCGGGATCGATTCGACGACCGCGCGGGGCGGGTCGTAGATGTCATTCCAGCGCCCGAGGTAGCAGGAGTCGTGGTAAGTGAACTTCCCGTCGATCGCCTTGCTGGGCTTGAGCCGGCCGTCTTTGATCAGGCTGGCCAGCAACTGGGTGTGATGGACGACTTCGTAGCTGCCGCCGAACTGGGGGAACTCGTTCTTGATGGTGTTGAAGCAGTGCGGACAGGTAGCGATCACTTTCCTCACCTTGACGGCGTTCATCGCCTCGATGTTCTGCTGCGCCTGGGTCTGGTAGAGGTACTCGTTGCCGATGCGCCGCGCCGGGTCGCCGTTGCAGGTCTCGCGCTGGCCAAGGATGGCAAAGTCGACGCCGGCCTTTTGCAATAAGCCGACGAAGGCTCGCGCCACCGCCCGGTTGGCCTCGTCGTAGGACGCGGCGCAGCCAACAAAGTACAGAAACTCCGCGTCCGGCTTTTCGTCGATGGTCTTGACGCCGAGGCCCTGCGCCCAGTCGGAGCGCTGGGCGCGCGGCAGGCCGTACGGGTTGCCCTGGGTCTCGATGCTGCGCAGGGCGCCCTGCGCCTCCTTGGGAAATTTGCTCTCCTCCAGCACGAGACTCCGGCGCATGTCGATGATCTTGGGCACGTGCTCGATCAACACCGGACATTCCTGCTGGCAGGCACCGCACGCCACGCAGGACCAGATCTCGTCCTCCTTGATCGCCTCGCCGATTAGTTTCTGCGTCTGTTGGGGCGCGCGACGTTGCTCGGGCGGCGCGTCCCGGACGGTCTTGAAAAGGTTCTCCCGGGCATCGACGATGATCATCTTGGGGTTGAGCGGCTTGCCGGTGAGGAAGGCCGGACATTGCTCCTGGCAGCGGCCGCACTCCGTGCAGGAGTAGAGATCCAGCAGGTTCTTCCACGACCACTGCGTGACCGCGCTGACGCCGTAGTGCTCGGCGTGCTCGAGATCGATCGGTGCGAGCGCCGCGCCCGCCTTGGGCGGCAGCTTGCGGAAGAACACGTTGGGGATGGCGACGATGATGTGCAGGTGCTTCGAGCTCGGGATGTAGACCAGGAAGGCCAGCACCGCGAGGACGTGCATCCAGTAGAAGACCTCGTGCGCCGGAATCGCCGCGCTGCCCTGCCAGCCGAAGCTTTCGAAGGCGCGCGCGATCAGCGAGGACACCGGACGCCAGGAAGCCGACGGGTCGCCGCCCTGCGCGACGCGGGCCGAGTTCTGGCCCAGCATCCCGACCATGATGGTGGCGATCAGCCCGAGGATGATCAGGGCGTCGATCTCGTTGCTCTCGTGGAACTGGCGCGGCCGGATGATCAGGCGGTTCACCAGCGCCATCAACACGCCCACCAGCACCAGGACGGCGAACACGTCCTGCAGGAAGGCGATCCAGGTCGTCCCGCCGATCACCGCCAGGCTGAAGCCCGGGAAGACGCCCTCGCCGAAGGCCTGGACAATGGCCGTGAGGAGCACGACGAACCCGTAAAAAATGAAAAGGTGAAGCGTGCCCGAGTAGAGGTTACGGAACATTCGAGTGTGAAGGCCGACGTAGCTCAGCACACCGCGAATGCGCTCGGGGACACGGTCAAGGCGGTTCTCGGTGGGACCCAGGCGCAAGATTCGATAGAGTTGGCGCGCCCGGATGGAGAAATAGGCGATCGCGGCGAGCAAGACGGCCAGCACGGCGATCGACTTGATCAGCGCCATCTCTGGTAATCGTACGGTCTCATGAAAGTCCTGGGCCTTACCGGGGGGATCGGTTCCGGCAAGTCGATGGTGGCGTCGATGTTCGCCCGACTCGGGGCCGACGTGATCGATGCCGATCACCTGGCTCGGGACGTCGTCGAACCGGGACAACCCGCGCTCGAGGAAATCGCGACGGCCTTCGGCCGGGACATTCTCTTGCCGGACGGGCGTCTCGACCGCGGCAAGCTCGCCCGGATCATCTTTGCGGACCCGGTCGCCCGCGGCAGGCTCAACGCCATTACGCACCCCCGCATCCAGGAACGAATGGCCGCTGAAATTTCGGCACGCGCCTCACGACCGGGTGTCCTGATCGCCGACATCCCGCTGCTCTACGAGAACGACCGGACCCGCACCGTCGAGGCAGTGATCGTCGTATGGGTCGATCCCGAGACGCAGCTGCGCCGCCTTCTCGAGCGGGACAGGCTCACCGAGGATGAAGCTCGCCAGCGGATCGCCGCCCAGATGCCGCTCGATGAGAAGGGGGCCCAGGCCGATGTTGTGATCGATAACAGCGGCAGTCGAGAGAGCACCCAGCGCCAGGTCGAGGCGATCTACCGGCGGTACGCCCGCCCGACGTAGGATCAGCCGGCCTTCCGGCGCCGCTCATGCTCGCGCCGCTCGTGCTCCTGCCGCTCGTGCTGGAGCTGTTCAGCGGCCTCGACCCGGGCTCGGAGTTCGATGTCGATCGGCTGCTTGACGCGGACGGTGAAGCGCGTCAGCCACACGACCGCCAGGCCGACCACGAACAGCACCGTGCCTGGCGCGGCATCCGAGAGCTTGCTCTGGACGCCGATGAATTCGCCAACCCAGCTGCTCGAGCCGGCCACGCCGTGGAAGAAGAGCAGGATGCCACCCACGATGCAGGCCAGCCCGAACACCAGGCCGGCGAGAGAATAGATCAGCTGCAGCACCGCCAGCCGACCCCAGAAGTGACGCTCCCTGGGATCCGGCGGCAACTCCAGCGCGGCCACGAAGAATTGGAGCCAGTTCACAGTCAGTGGCTCGCGATAAGCCACTCCTCCCGAGATCCAGCTTAGGCGCGCAACCCTACAACGACGAAGCGGGCAACCAGACCGTCGCCGGCTGGTGCCCGCCTCGTGGCGAAGTCGTTGCGCTAGATCGTTCCCGAGTAGTAAACCGCGGGCGATTGCGACTGGCTCGGCGTCGGTGTCGGTGTTGGCGTGCTCGGCGCCGAACCGCCCGGTGCGGTCTCGTCCTCCTGCTCTGGCTTCTGGGCCCGGGACTTCAGTCCCGGTAGTCCCGAACCGACTTTCGAGAGGATCGCATCGGCCTGCGGCTGCGTGAGCGTCCCGGCCTTGACAGCATTGTCGAGGACGCCCTTGGCCGCGTTCTTCATCGCCGCCTTGACCGCGCTGTCGCTGACCTTCTGTTGTGCCTCCAGCGCGCTCAGCGACTTCCCGGAGCGGAGCGCGTTCTGGAGGTCGGTCGGGCTCATGTGCAGCGCCGACGCGGCCGCGTTGAGCTCGGCGGTCATGAGACTGTTCATCAGGGTCCGATCAGCCTTGAACCCGCCGCCGCGGCGGCCAAAGCCACCAACCGCTCCGAGCCCCTGACCGGCATTGATGCGGGCCTTCATCGCATCCGCCTGCTGCTTGGTGATCTGGCCGTCGGCCAGCATCTGGTCGACGGTCTGCAGCTGGGCTTGCTTGAGCGCATCCTGTGTCTGAGTTGGCGTCAGGTGCAGGATCGCGGCCAGCTTGTCGACAAAGGTCTGGGCGTAGTTCTTCGAGGCGTTTGGCGACGCAGACGGGGACGGCGCGGCTTCAACGGCGGCGACGCCGATGATCACGGCAGCCAGGCCGGCCGCCGGCAGCACGACCCAACGATTCAGCTTCATACGTGACCTCTCCTTCCTAGGGGTTTGACGCCCCTCTATGGTGCCCAAGCCATATTAGAAGTCGGTGAGAGTGGGGCAAGAAGTCCGTAAAAATTCGACCGAAAGGGGCCGGCCGTAACGCCTTCCGTAACAGTCTAAGAAGGCTTAAACGCCCGCCAAACGGGGACTAGCAAGGAGGACTCGCCCATGCACGCACGGAGACTGCTGACCGCCGCGCTCAGCCTGGCGACCGGGCTGTCGATCGCCATACCAGGCGTCGCGGCCAACGCCGGGGATAGAGCCGAAGGCGCCTATCACCAGACCAATCTCGTGTCCGACCTCCCGGGAATGGCGGCGACCGTTGATCCCAACCTGGTCAACCCATGGGGAGTCTCGGCCAGCCCGACGAGCCCGATGTGGGTCTCGGACAACAACGCCGGTGTGGCAACGCTCTACAACGGCGCGGGAACGCCCGTGCCGCTCGTCGTCAAGATCCCGCAGCCCAGCGGGGCGGACGGCGGAGCCCCGACCGGGACGGTCTTCAACCCCTCGGCGAACTTCAAGGGTGATCGCTTCCTGTTCGCCACCGAGGACGGCACCATCGTCGGCTGGAACCCGGCTATCGACTTGCACAAGGGCATCGTCCGGCGCGACCGCTCGACCGTGGGGCTGGGCGCCGTGTACAAGGGCCTGGCGATTTCCGGCAACCACATCTACGCGACCAACTTCCGGTTCGGGACGATCGAGGTGTTCGACGCGAACTACAAACTCGTCACCGTGAGCGGGTCGTTCACGGACAAGCGGATCCCGGCAGGCTTTGCCCCCTTCAATATCCAGGAGCTGGGCGGCCGGCTGTATGTCACCTACGCCAAGCAGAAGCCGGACAAGCACGACGACCTCTCCGGCCCTGGCAACGGCTTCGTGAACGTGTTCGACCTGAACGGCCACCTGCTGCGCCGGCTGATCCGGCAGGGCGCCCTGAACTCGCCATGGGGCCTCGCCCTGGCACCGGAGAACTTCGGGCCGTTCAGCGAGGCGTTGCTGGTCGGCAACTTCGGCGACGGGCATATCAACGCCTACAGCCCGCGCTCAGGCCGGCTGATCGGAACGCTCCGGAATGAAGCCGGCGCACCGATCCAGATCGACGGTCTCTGGGGCATCCGCTTCGGCAACGGCAGCACCGGCGGCGGCGCGCTCGCGCCCACCAACACGCTGTACTTCGCCGCCGGTATCGGCGAGGAGCAGCACGGACTCTTCGGAACAATCACCAGCGTCGGCGAAGACGATTAACTGACGGCTCGGGCTGGGGCGGTCGTTAACGGACCGCCTCAGTCCGCCTCCGACTCCTCGAGCCGAAGGGCAGGTTCGACGCACACATCCTGGTCACCAAAGCGAGCCATCCATTCGGCGCGCGTCGCGGGGCGGAGGGTCGCCTGGACCGCCTCGATCGCTGCCGGATCGAACTGGCGGTCGCTCAAGTCCTGTCGCTCGATCGCACGGCAGAAGGCCGCCCAGAAGTCGGACTCGAGCGCCGCGACGGTCAGGAATCCGTCGGCCACCGCGTAGACGTGGTAGCAGGGCAATTCGCCGGTGAGCGGGAGGCCGGGGAGGCCCGCGCGCCGAGCCGCCCGCGGTAAGGCGGTCCAGCTCCGCATCAGGTCCGTCATCGAGATCTCCACCCGGCTGCCATTTCCGGTCCGCGTCCGAGCAAAGAGCGCGGTGGCGATGGAAAACGCGGCCTCGAGCCCGCCGGCCAGGTCGGCCACCTGAAGGCCGGGGATGGCCGGGGTGCCGTCGCGGAGCGGCATCAGGGAAAGGGCTCCGCTGCGTGCCAGGTAGTTGAGGTCGTGGCCGGCGCGACCGGACATCGGTCCGCCCGATCCGTAGCCCGTGATCGCACAGTAGACCAGCTTGGGATTGATGGCCGCCAGTGCCGCGTAGCCAAGGTGCATCCGTTCCATCACGCCCGGGCGGAAACCTTCGACCAGGACGTCGGCGTCGACGACATGCCGCCGGAGCGCGTCGCGACCCTCCTCGGTCCGCAGGTCGAGCGTGAGCAGACGCTGGCCGCGGTGCAGTGCGTCGAAGTAGGCGTCGCCGCCTGGGAGCGCCCGGATAGGGTCGCCGGTTGGTGGCTCGATCTTTGTCACCTGCGCGCCCTGCCCCTGCAGCAACTGCGTGCAGTAGGCGCCCGGCAGCAGCCGGGAGAGATCGAGAACGCCAATGCCATCGAGCAGCATCGCCTGCTAGGTTACTGACGTGCGGAATGCGGACGTCGCGGCAATGCTCAACCGGGTCGCAGACCTGCTCGAGATTCGAGGCGAGAACTTCTTCAAGATCCGCGCCTACCGGGAAGCCGTCCGCCAGGTCGACAACCTCACCACCGAAGTCGAGGACATGATCAAGGAGGGCCGGCTTAAGGACGTCCCCGGCATCGGCGAGGCGATCGAGAAAAAGATCGTGGAGTACGTCACCACCGGCAAGCTGGAATTCCTGACGCGGCTCGAGGCCGAGGTGCCCCCGGCGCTGCTGGAGCTGACTCGGGTTCCTGGCCTGGGCCCTCGCACCGCCAAAGACATCTATGACGCGCTGGGGATTCTCAGCCTCGACGCCCTGGAGGACGCCGCCCGCACCCACCGGCTGCTCGCGGTGCGAGGCATCAAGGCGAAGACCGAAGAAAACATCCTCAAGGGCATCGCCATGCTCAAGCGGACGGAGGGCCGCATCTTCTTCCCCGAAGCCTGGATCCTGGCCGACTCCCTCCTCATCACGCTGCGCGCCCTGCCGGGCGTGACAAGGGCCGAGATCGCGGGCAGCGCACGACGTGCCAGCGAAACGGTCGGCGACCTCGACCTGCTGGTCGCGAGCGACCACCCCGAGGCGATGGGCGGTGAGTTCGCCCGATTGCCGCAGGTGAACGAGGTGATCGCGCGGGACGGTACCACGACCAGCATCCGGGTGCGCTCCGGCATGAAGGTCGACCTGCGCGCGGTCAAGCCGGACACCTTCGGAGCTGCCTGGGTTACCTTCACCGGGTCGCAGGCTCACATTGAGCAGCTGCGATCCCGCGCTGAACGGACGGGCAAGGTCATCGCCGGCGCAACGGAAGAGGAGGTCTACGCCGCAGTCGGCTGCGCCTGGATCCCGCCCGAACTGCGAGAGGGAGGGGGCGAGATCGAACTGGCGGCCAAGGGTCAGCTGCCGACGCTGGTACAGCAGAAGGACCTGCGCGGCGACCTGCACACCCACAGCAACTGGAGCGACGGGCGCAATGAGATCGCCGAGATGGCCCGAGCCGCGAAGGAGCGCGGTTACGCCTATATCGTGTTGACCGACCACACCCAGTCCTTGCAGATCGCCCAGGGCCTCACGCCTGAGCGCTTTCGAGCACGGGCCGCGGAGATCGCGACCGTCAACGCCCGACCTGGCCTGGCGCGGGTCTTGAACGGGGCCGAGGTCGACATCCTGCCCGATGGCAGCCTCGACCTTCCCGACCAGACCCTGGCCTCCCTCGACGTTGTGGTCGCGTCGGTCCATACCGCGCTCGACCAGCCCAAAGATGTCATCACACAACGGGTCCTCAGCGCGCTACGATCGCCGCACGTGGACGTTTTCGCCCACCCAACCTCGCGACGTCTCGACCGCCGCGGTGAAACCAGCCTCGACGTGGAGGCGGTGATCGCGGAAGCCGTCAAGACCGGGACAGCCCTGGAAATCAACAGCAGTCCGTTTCGCCTCGATCTCAACGACAGCTGGGCTCGCATAGCCCGGGAGGCGGGGGCGCTGCTGGCGATCGACAACGACGCCCACTACCCCGCCGAATTCGACTACGTCCGCTATGGCTGTGCGATCGGGCGCAGGGCCGGCCTGACACCCGATCGCGTCCTGAATACCAGGGACGCGGAAGGCGTACTCGCGCATTGCCGGGAAAAAGCAGCAAGAGCCGTCGCGAATTTCCGTTGAACGTGATAGCGCCGGTATAATCAAGGGCAGAAGGAGACTTGAGCGAATGCTTCAGGAGCTCGTGATCAAGGTGCCGAATCCTTTCCTCGGCCGGGCCGACGTTGGCTTCTCCACCCGCTACCCAGCCCAGCCGTCCCAGGCGCCGCTCAAGGACGTCCCCTTCTTCATCGAAGGCCCGTCAGGGCCGATGCGCCGCCTGCAATCCCGGCTGGAGCTCTTCCGGCAGAAGCGGAGCCTGATCCCGGACGCCCCCGGCGAAGCCTACAGCTGGACCGACCTGATTCCGCTCAACGACGAGCTGTTCATCCTTGCGTTCCGCGACGAGAGCCTGACGGATGGCCCCGATGATGCCGATACGGAGTCCCGGTACATCGTAAACCTGGTGCGGCCACTCGTCTTCCCATTCTTGAAAGACTGCGTGCGGATCGGCGAGCTCGCCCTTCGCGACAACATCGTGCTGGCGGTCCTCGACAACAGCCGCGTCATGGCCGAGCTCGAACTCCGCCGCGCGCAGATCGTGGCCCGCAACGGCTCCATCGTTTTGGACGACACCGACCGCGACACGTAGGCCTTACGCCGGCTCGCTCCCTTTGACGTGGCCGTTAGGCGACACGCTGATGACGACCTTGCCTCGAGCATGCCCGGTCTCGAGATAGCGGATGGCCTCGGCCGATTCGCTGAGCGGATAGGTCCGGTCGATGACGGGTGTGACCTTGCCGGCCTCGATGATTCCCCGAAGGAACTCCAGGTCATCGCTACTTGACTTCGCGACGAACGGACGTAGCGTCTGGCCGACGAAGGGCGACAGCAGGAGAGCCTTGATGATGCGGCCGACCGGCCCGATGACGCGACCGGGGGAGTCTCCGCTGCTGAGGACGAGCCGGCCCTTCGGCGTTAGGGCGTGCCGGCAGGCCGATGGGGTGGCGGTGCCCGCGAGCTGAAAGATCAGGTCGTACTGTTGACCGCTCTTGGTGAAGTCCTCTCGGGTGTAGTCGATGGCGCGGTCGGCGCCGATCGAGCGGACCATCTCCAGATTCCTCGTACTGCACACGCCAGCCACATCCGCGCTGTACCACTTCGCGATTTGCACGGCGAACGTCCCGACCCCTCCCGACGCTCCGACGATCAGGACCTTCTGCCCCGACTTGATCTCTCCGGCATCACGAAGGCCTTGCAACGCGGTCACTGCCGCGAGAGGGACCGTCGCCGCCTGCTCGAAGCTCAGGTTGGCGGGCTTCAACGCCAGGAGTTTTTCCGGGGCCGACACGAACTCGGCAAAGCCGCCGGCTCCGACAAAACCGAAGACCTCGTCGCCCGGTCGGAACCGGGTCACCGCGTCGCCGACCGCCTCGACCTCCCCCGCCACGTCGCTTCCGAGCCGCGACTGCTTCGGCTTGCGCACTCCGGTTGCCATCAGTCGGGCGATGTACGGAACGCCCCTCATGAAGTGCCAGTCGTAGGGATTTGCGGACGCGGCGCGAACTCGGACGAGGACTTGGTCCCCCTCGACGTCGGGCTTGGGAACCTCCTTGAGCTCGAGAACATCGGCCGAGCCGTACTTGTCGTAGACGATCGCCTTCATTCGTCCCTCCTCTGGTGCGAAGTTTAGGGAGAGGCCGAGGGCTTCACGGTGCCGCTCGGCGACGGTGATGGCGTCGCCGTCGCGGACGGCGATGGACATGGCGTCGCCGACGCGCTGGCGATCGCGGTGCCCGACGGGCTGGCCGACGCCGACGGGGTCGGCGACGGGGTGGGGGTCGGAGTCGGCGTCGGGCTGGCCTTGGGACTCGCCGAGCCGGACGGTGTCGGCGTCGCCGCTGCGACGCAGAAGCTGGGAGCGGGCGTCGGGGCCAGCAGGGTCAGGTTGGTGGGCGACGCCGCCTTGCTTCCGCCGGCGAGGAGCAGCGCGGCCGGTACCACGACCAGGCCAATGATGACCGTCACCACGAAGGCAAGCGCACCCCATTCATGGAGCCAGAAGGCCCGCGACGAGTTACGGATCAGGGCTCTTCGTCCGTCTCCGGTTGGGGTTTGTTGCGCGTGTTAAGGATGCGCACGAAGTCCTGCGCCCGCGCCAGCGCCTTCCAGCGCTCGGGGAAAAAGTCCTGGGCCACGACCTGCTTCGAGGGCAACTGAAAGACGGTGACGCACCACTTGTTCAATGTGTGCGACACCTCGACCTCGAAGTCGCCCTCGGTATTCAAATACCGAACGACCCGGTCCTCGTCGGATCTGCGTCTCCCTGAAACTGCCATCTCTGGACCCAAAACCGTAGCTGAAGCTATTCAACAGACCCCTCATTATAGGCCCGCTTGCGCCGGTTCTCCTAGGAGTTTGGCCAACGCCAAAGGCCCCCACCCTGCCCTCCCCCGAAGGGGAGGGATTGTGGCTAGGAGGGCTTCAGCCCGTCGAGGGTCCCCAGGTAGCGCAGCAGCTCGTCTCGCAGCCCCGGGCGTTCCAGGGCGAAGGTGATCGAGGTCTTCAGGAAGCCGCTGACCGTGCCGACGTCGTGGTAGGTCCCCTCGAATTCAAGCCCCAGCATCTTCTCTTGCTGGGCCATGGCGCGCAGGGCATCGGTGAGCTGGATTTCGCCGCCGACCCCCTCATGGGTGGTCTCCAGGATGCCGAAGATCGATGGCTTGAGCACGTAGCGGCCGAGGATCGCGAGGTTCGAGGGAGCCTTCCCGGGCTCTGGCTTCTCCACCATGTCGACGACCTCGTGGATCCGGCCGTCGCTTTTGGCGACCTTGACCACCCCATAGCGTGAGACCTGGTCGTCGGCGACCCGCTGGAGCGCCAGCACGGAGACCTCGTGCTGCGCGTAGACATCCAGCATCTGTTTGATGGCTGGAGTCTGCGCGCGGATGATGTCGTCGGCGAGGAAGACGGCGAACGGCTCATTGCCGACGACGTCCTTCGCCATCAGCACCGCGTGGCCGAGCCCCAATGGCTCTTTCTGATGAATGTAGGTGATGTCGACCATGTCCGATATCTTGCGGACCAGCTGCAGCTCGCGGGTCTTGCCGCGATCCTTCAGGTAGTGCTCGAGCTCGAAGGAGATATCGAAGTGATCGACGATGGCGCGCTTGTCCCTGCCTGTGACGACGATGATCTGGTCGATGCCGGCGGCCACCGCTTCCTCGACGCCGTACTGAATGATCGGTTTGTCGACGATCGGCAACATCTCTTTGGGCTGCGCCTTGGTCGCCGGCAGGAAGCGCGTGCCCAACCCCGCGGCGGGAAAAACGGCTTTGCGTATCGGAGTCACGACCTAACTTTACTTGTTGGGCTTTTTGGTCTTCTTCGTGGCCGACCGATCACGGAGCGCCAGTTGGATCCGCTTGACGCCCGCGTTGTCGACCACCATCTTCGGCGGCCGGGCCTTCCGTTCGCGCGCTCGGAGACGCGCCGCTTCCCTAGGGGAGAGTTCCTCGTCCCGACTCACAGCGCGCGTAGCTCCGACGCGGTTGGTGGCGGACCGCCCACGACGGTTGCGAATGTGCTGAGTGGCAGGCCGCCGCCAATGCGCATCCGGGGGAGGAGGAACAGCTGGCCGGCCGAGTGCAGCGACCCGGACATGGTCGAAACGGCGGTCTCGAAGCCAAGGGTCTTCGCCTGCGCCACGTCGTACGCGTTGAAGCTCCCGTAGGGATAGGCGAAGTCGGCGACCGGGTGCCCGAGCAGTCCCTCAAGTGTTAGCTTGCTCTGCTTCATCTCCCAGGTCGCCCGGGCCGGCGGCTGCGCCGCCAGCGCCACGTGGTCGACGGTGTGCGCACCGATGGTGAATCCCATGCTGTCGGCGGCCACCACCTGGCTCGGCGTCATGTATCCGCCCCATCCCATGCGGCCGCTGACCACGAAGCTCGTCGCGGTGAAGCCATGGCTCTGCAGGACCGGAACCGCCGCCGTGAAGAAGTCGGCGTAGCCATCATCGAACGTCAAAACGACCGGGTGGGATGGGAGACCGCTGTGGTTCTTGATGGCCACCACGGCATCGCGCAGCGAGATGACGTGGAACCCATGGTCGGCGAGGTACTGCATCTGGGCCCGGAACATCGCCGGCGGCGTCGACAGGCCGAAGCCGACGCGGTCGCGCGGATTCGGATTGATCCGGATGTAGTGGTAGTAGAGGATGGGGACATAGGTCACCGGCCCGGAGGGGACCGGGGCTTTCTTCGGGGACAGCTCGGCGAGGATGAGCGGCGCCGATGCCGGCTTTGCCGTGCGGGCCGCGATCGTGCCGTTGAGGTCGTCCAATTTGTCCGACTCAAAGCCCGGCGCGATCGCCGCGGCGGGCTGCGGCGCTGCCGGCCGAAGTTCGGTGCCGGCCAGAACGGCTGGAACCAGCAGGAGCAGCATAAGGGTGGCCCCTTGGTTGGCGCGGGTCGTCCAGCTGCGCATGGCTGAGCATGTAACGGCGGAAGCTGCCCTGGGTTTCGCTTTAGCGAAGGGACGCGATCGCCGGCTTCCGGCGCCAGACGGCGAAGCCGACGACGCCGAGAATCACCAGGGCGGCGCCTCCCACCACTGGCGTCCATCGGGGATCGAGGTTCCCCAGGCGGCGGTTCATTTCCGCTTCGAGACGGACCCAGCCGTTCGGCGTGGGCTCGCTGGGAATGCCGAGCGCCCGGATCAGCCGGCGCTGCAGCCGTTCGCGGCGACCGCCGGCCACCGCCACGCGCGGGAAACTGTCGTTGAGGTAGGAGATGAGGGCCAGCGATGCCGATTGCGTCTCCGTCGCGCGCGTACCCCCCGTCTCGGCGAAGACCACCCGGTCGATGGCGCGAGCCAGGGCGTCGACGTCTTCCGGCCGTGGATTCATCGGTTCTTCTCCTGTTCGCTGAGTCGGCGGCGCAGGCCATGGACGGCGCGGAAGAGCAACAGTTTCACGGCGCCCTCGCTGCGGCTCATGATCACACCAATCTCCTTGTTCTTGAGCCGGCCTTCGAACTTGAGGAGGACCGCCTCGCGCTGGTCGAGGGGCAACTTTTGCACGGCCTTATGGAGCTCATCGCCCTGCTCCCGGCGCAGCCAGAGCCGCTCGGGATCGTTCTCGCCGCTTCCCGCGATCGGGTCGGGCAGCTCGATCCAGGGCGGCCGGCGCCGCCGCTTCGACATCAAATTTGACGCGACTTTGTAGAGCCATGCTGAATATGGGATTCCTCGCCATTCGAAATTCTCGAGGCCTTCCAGCGCCCGCTGGAACGTCTCGCTCGCCAGGTCCTCCGCCTCCTCGCGCCGGCCGGAGTGGTAGTAGCAGTACGAGTAGATCTGATCGAAGTAGCGGTCGTACAGGACGGCAAACGCCTTGCGGTCCTGCTTGGCGGCTTCGATCAGGCGCGCCTCGTCTTGCAGCTCCGCCGCCGAACGCTCGGTCACGCGGCTGACCTACCCATATATGTACCTTCCGTGGTGAAGGTTACGCGATAAGGCCCAGTTCCTTCCCGCCCTTGGCGAAGGCTTCCAGCGCCCGATCGAGCTGGGCATCCGTATGCACGCTGGTGACGATCGTGCGGATCCGGGCCCGTCCCTCGGGGACGGTCGGGAAGCCGATGCCCTGGGCGAAGACGCCGAGCTTGAAGAGGCGGTCGGAAAACTCCATCGCGACCGCGCCCTTGCCGACCATCACCGGCGTGATGGGCGTCTCGCTGGTGCCGGTTTCGAAACCGAGCCGCTTGAGGCCCTCCTTGAAACGAGTCGTGTTCTTCCACAACCGGTCGATCCGCTCCGGCTCGGCCTTGAGAACATCGATGGCCGCGATGCAGGCAGCCGCCACACCAGGTGGGTGCGAGGTGCTGAAGAGGAACGGCCGCGCTCGGTGGATCAGGAAGTCGCGGACGACCTGGGGGCCGGCGACGTAGCCACCCAGCACGCCGACCGCCTTGGACAGCGTCCCCATCTGGAGGTCGACGCGGCCGTCGAGGCCGAAATGGTTGACCGAGCCGCGACCGTTCTCGCCCAGGACACCGCTGGCGTGCGCGTCGTCGACCATCACCAGCGCGCCGAACCGCTCGGCACGCTCGACGATCGCCGGCAGCGGCGCGATGTCGCCGTCCATGCTGAAGACGCCGTCGGTGACAACCAGCTTGACCCGCTTGTCGCGGTGCTTCTCGAGATGGCGCTCGAGGTCGTCCATGTCCTTGTGCTTGAAGATCGAGCGTTCCGCTTTGGAGAGGCGGATGCCGTCGATGATCGAGGCGTGGTTCAGCTCGTCACTGATGATGACATCGCCCTCCTTCACCAGCGACTGGAGGACGCCGAGGTTGGCGGTGAAGCCCGACTGAAAGACGAGCGACGCCTCCGTATGCTTGAACTCCGCAAGCCGACGCTCGAGGTCCTCATGAATCGTCATCGTGCCGGCGATGGTCCGCACCGCGCCCGAGCCGGCACCCCATTGTTCGGTCGCCTCGATCATGGCCGCCTTCAACCGCGGGTGGGTCGTCAGTCCGAGGTAGTTGTTGGACGAGAGGTTGAGCACGTGCTTCCCGTCCACGACCACCTCGGTGTCCTGGGCTGAGCCCAGTACCCGCAGCGGACGGAACAACCCTTGCTGACGGAGCTGGTCGAGCTCCTCAACCAGGAACTGCGTTTTCTTTTCTGTGATCATGTGGTCCTCCTAGCCGCCATTGGGCAGCAGCACGACTTTGCCCGCCCGGCCGCTCTTCGTTTGCGCCATCGCCTCCTGGAAGTCGTCGAGCGGGTAGCGGTGGGTGATGAGCTGCGACACGTCGACCTTGCCGGTACTGAGATACATCGAGGTACGTTCCCACGTCTCCCAAATGCGCCGGCCGAAGATGCCGTAAATCGTGATGCTCTTGGTGATCACGCGGTCGTTGAGATCGAGTGTGACCGGCCGGTCGCCGATGCCGAGCAAGCTGATCCATCCACCGTTGTGGAGAACCTGCAGCCCCTGTTCGACCGCCACCGGGTGACCCGACATCTCGAGCACGACGTCGACACCGACCCCGCCGTTGGCTTTGCGGACGTCCTCCGCCGTCGTCGCGGAAGGAGCGAAGACGGCGGTGGCGCCCATCCGCTCCGCCAGCTCACGCCGGTAGGGGTTCGGCTCGATGCCGTAGACCGCCGCCGCCCCCTCGGCCCGCGCGATCCCGACGGCGCAGAGCCCGATTGGGCCGAGCCCGAAGATGGCAACCGCGTTCTCCTTCAGCGGACCCACGGTGGCGGCGTGCACCGCATTCCCGAACGGTTCCTGAAGTGCCGCGACTTCCGGGCTCAGCCCCGGCGCGTTGCGCCAGCAGTTCTCCGCGGGCAGTAACACGTAGCGGGCGAACGACCCGTCCCGATCGACGCCGAGCACCCGGACGTTCTCGCACAGGTGGTAGAGCCCGCGCTGGCACTGGCGGCAGGTGTGGTCGACCACGTGTGTCTCGGCCGCGACAAAGGTCCCCGGCTTCAGGTTCTTGACCTCGGGCCCGGTGGCCACGATGCGGCCGGACATCTCGTGACCGAAGACCCTCGGGGGGTGGATATGGCGTTGCGCCCACTCGTTCCAGTCGAAGATGTGGACATCGGTTCCGCAAATGGAGGAGGCGGCGACCTCGATCAAGACGTCCTGGCCCTTCGGTTCGGGGATTTCGACCTGGCCGATCTCGGCGCCCGGACCGGCAGCGGCTTTCACCACTGCCGTCATGGACGTCATGATGGACATCTTACCGGCGACCAAACCCGTATTCTGAGGTCCAAATTCGTCCAGGAGGGTGCTATGCGGGCGTATGTGCTCATCAACGCGTCGGCGGGAAAGGCGATCGAGGTGGCCAGGTCTCTTCAGGGCGTCAAGGGCATCGAGCTGGCCGACGCCATTACCGGGGAATACGACGTGATTGCCGCGGTCGAGGCCCCCGACGTGGCCGGCATCGGATCGGTGATCGTGGAAAAAATCCAGAAGATCGACGGAGTCTTCAAGACCGTCACCTGTCTGGCCGTCCGCTAGCGCAGCTGGCCGTAGGCGCGCTCGACCGAGATGGAGAGCAGCAGGCGCTGCTCCGCGATCATGGCGGCGTCGTATTCGGCCCAGTCGGGGTGTTCGCCGCGGACCTTGCGATAGTAGTGGCGGAGCGCCTCCGGGAGCTCGTCGCCCTCGATAAACTGCGCCGTCCCCTCCGCCACCAGGTATTCGTAGCGGTCACGGCCCTGGACGTGCAGGCTGGCCCGTGGATCGCGACGAAGGTTGTGCGTCTTGGCGCGGGTTTGGGTGACCGAGACCTTCACCCGGCCATCGTCATCCATGAAATACAAGATGTTGGAGAGCTGGGGGCGGCCATCACGCTTGATGGTGGCCAGGATGCCGTCGTGACGCACCTTGAGGAAGTGGCGGGCGCGCTCGAGATCGATCATCGCCCACAAATGCTACAGCCGGCGCCCGAAGGCACCGGCTGTATTGAAGTCAGCTTCAAAAGCTAACCTACTTCTTCTTCGACGACTTCTTCGCGGCTTTCTTCTTTCCGCCTGCTTTCTTCTTTGCGGCCATCCGGGCTCACCTCCTTCTTAGCAAGATTCTCCCGGTCGGCCGCTGTGACGCCGCCGCCAAACGCGCGTGAGCGCCACGGGTAACGTGGACGCGCGGGCGCCGGCGAGGCCGGGTACCGGAAGCAAAGTGGAGAGAGAGAAATGAGGGGAGCGACGGCGCGTCGCGATCGACCCTCGGGATCCGTGAGGCCATGCGTCGACAACCATCGACCTGGACCGCGGAGTTCTTTGAGTGTTGCCCTTCTTCAGGTCCTCGCCCTGATCAACGCGACGATCAAAGCGCGACTCGGCGCTCATTAAGTGCGACCATAGCATGAATCGAGCCGCTTTGCATACTCTCGGCCCAATTTTTTTCGCGAGCGGCGGCAATGACGGGCCGCACGCGGTGAGCGAAGAGAATTTTTCAGAATTTTTCCAGGGTCATGGACAGCGACTATCGTCGCCGCAGGTTTCGTAGTAAAGGCCGCAGCCGCGACAGCGGAATTTGCGGCCATCCGGGCTCACCTCCTTCTTAGCAAGATTCTCCCGGTCGGCCGCTTAGACGCCGCCGCCAAACGCGCGTGAGCGCCACGGGGTCCGTGGACGCGCGGGCGCCGGCGAGGCCGGGTACCGGAAGCAAAGTGGAGAGAGAAAAACGAGAGGAGCGACGGCGTGTCGCGATCAACCCTCGGGATCCGTGAGACCACGCGTCGATGATCATCGATGTGGCCGACGGAGTTCTTTGACTGTTGCCCTTCTTCAGGTCCTCGCCCTGATCAACGCGACGATCAGAGCGCGGCTCAGCGCTCATGTAGAGCGACCATAGCATGAATTGAGCCGCTTTGCATACTCTCGGCCCAATTTTTTTCGCGAGCGGCGGCAATAACGGGCCGCGTGCGGGTCCGCGCGGGTCAATGAAGAGAAATTTTCAGAATTTTTCCGCGATCATGAACAGCGACCGCCATCACAGCAGGTTTCGTAATAGAGACCGCACCCACGACACCGAAATTTGCGTCCATCCCAGTCGGTCGCGCCTCCGCACGGACATTGCGGACCTTCATGCGACCACAACGGATGCGTTTGCAGTGTGATCGAGGGTTGAGAGGAAGAGACCACGCGGGTCTCCTCCTCTTTATTGGCTAAGAGCAACCCGAAGTGCCGCCGCAGTTGAGGCACTTGTAGCATGTCCCGTTGCGAATCATGATCGAGCCGCAGTCCGAGCACGCCGGCGCATCCTCCTGGCCCACGAAACTGATCTTGATCGGGCTCGAATCGACCGTTGCCGGCTTGATCGGTGCTGGGGCCGGGACGGTCGCCTGGATCTCGACGATCGGCTCGCGGCGTACGATGCCGATCGCTTCTTGCTGCGTGCCACTCAGGAACTTCGAGGCGAGCCAGCGGAAGATGTAGTCGGTGATCGACTTCGCGATCGGGATTTCGGGGTTCTTCGTGAAGCCCGAGGGCTCGAACCGGGTGTGTGCGAACTTCTTCACCAGCACTTCCAGCGGGACACCGTACTGGAGCGCCAGCGAGATGCTGGTCGCGAAGGCATCCATCAGCCCGGAGATGGTGCTGCCTTCCTTGGACATCACCAGGAAGATCTCGCCGGGCGTGCCGTCCTCGTAGATGCCGACCGTGATGTAGCCCTCGTGGCCCTGGATGTCGAACTTGTGGGTGATCGCCCGGCGCTCGTCCAGCAGCTTGCGGCGTACGGCACGCGCCGGCTCGCTGGGGGCCTCCGTGGCGATCGCGGCGATCGTTCGGGCCTTCTTCTTGTCGTCCAGCGCCGTGTTGAGCGGCTGGGAGCGCTTGGAGCCGTCGCGATAGATGGCGATCGCCTTGAGGCCCATGCGCCATCCCTCCAGGTAGACCTCCATGATGTCCTCGGGCGTCGCCTGCTCGGGCATGTTGACGGTCTTGGAGATCGCGCCGGAGATGAAGGGTTGCGCCGCCGCCATCATCTTGACGTGCCCCATGTAGTGGATCGTGCGGGAGCCCTTGGCCGGCTTGAAGGCGCAGTCGAAGACCGCCAGGTCGTCCGGCCGAAGGTGCGGGGCACCCTCGATGGTGTCGTTTTCGTCGATGTACTGGAGGATCTCGGACACCTGGGCCTCGGGATAGCCGATCCGGCGCAGGGCGATCGGCACGGTCTGGTTGACGATCTTGAGCATGCCGCCGCCGACCAGCTTCTTGTACTTGACCAGGGCGATGTCGGGCTCGATGCCGGTGGTGTCGCAATCCATCATGAATCCGATCGTGCCCGTGGGCGCGATCACGGTCGCCTGGGCGTTGCGGTAGCCATAGAGGTCGCCCAGCTGGCAGGCCTTGTCCCACGCATCCCGCGCCGCGCTCAGCAGTGGCAGCGGCACATGCGCCGGGTTGATGTGGTCGACCGAGCTCCGGTGCTGGTCCATGACGCGCAGCATGGGCTCGCGGTTGACCGCGAAGCCGTTGAAGGGGCCTTTCTTCTGCGCGATGCGAGCCGACTGGGCATACGCCTCGCCGGTCATCACCGCGGTGAGGGCGGCTGCCACGTCGCGACCGGCATCACTGTCGTAGGGCAAGCCTGACGCCATCAGCAGGGCGCCCAGGTTGGCGTAGCCGAGGCCGAGCGGCCGGAAGTCCCTGCTGTTCTGGGTGATCGCCTCGGTCGGGTAGCTGGCGTTGTCGACCAGGATCTCCTGGGCGGTGATCAGCACCCGGCAGGCTTCGCGATAGGACTCGACGTCGAACTCGCCGCGCTCGTCGAGGAACTTCATCAGGTTGATGGAGGCGAGGTTGCACGAGGTGTTGTCGAGGAACATGTACTCCGAGCAGGGGTTGGAGGCGTTGATCCGGTCCGTGTTCGGGCTGGTGTGCCAGTGGTTCACCGTCGTGTCGTACTGCAGTCCGGGATCGCCGCAGGCCCACGCCGCATCGGCCATCATCCGCATCAGGTCACGCGCCTTGTAGGTGTCCATGATCTGGCCGGTCGTGATGGCGAAGGTGTGCCAATCGGCGTCCTCCTCCACGGCCTTCATGAAGTCATCCTTGACCCGGACGCTGTTGTTGGAGTTCTGGAAGAAGATCGAGCTGTAGGCAGGGCCGTTGAAGGACGAGTCGTAGCCGCCTTCGATCAGGGTCCAGGCCTTGCGCTCCTCCTCGACCTTGCAGTTGATGAACTCGACGATGTCGGGATGGTCGACGTTGAGGATGACCATCTTGGCCGCCCGTCGTGTCTTGCCGCCGGACTTGATCACGCCGGCGAAGGCGTCGAAGCCCTTCATGAAGGAGACAGGGCCGGATGCCGTTCCGCCACCCGCGAGCAGCTCACGCGAGGAGCGAAGTGGCGAGAGGTTGGTGCCGGTGCCCGAGCCGTACTTGAAGAGCATCCCCTCGGTCTTGGCCAAGGTGAGAATCGACTCCATCCGGTCCTCGATTTTGTTGATGAAGCAAGCCGAAAGTTGAGGACGTTGCTCGATGCCGGCGTTGAACCAGACCGGGCTGTTGAAGGCGGCCTTCTGGTGCACCAACAGATGGGTCAGTTCATCGCGGAAGATCTCCGCGGCCTCCGGCGTCGCGAAGTATCCCTGCTTGTTCGCCCACCCATGGATGGTGCGCACCACGCGGCCGATCAACTGCTTGACGCTGCGCTCGCGTTCGGGCGTGCCAATTACCCCACGGAAGTACTTCGAGACGACGACGTTGGTGGCGGTCGCCGACCAGGTCGTCGGGATCTCCACGTCGTGCTGCTCGAAGACGACCTCACCCTTTTCGTTGGTGATGGACGCCTCGCGTATTTCCCACTGGACCTCGTCGAACGGCGCCACACCCGGGCGGGTGAAGTACCGCTTCCAGGAGAGGCCGTTTCGGTTGCGCTTCGAGGCGCTGGCGGGGGCCGCCGCAGTCACGTTGGGTCGCTCAGTTGACGTTTTTTGGGTCGATCGGGCCATCGATGAAACCTCCGTAGGGTGGGAATGAGATGGGGTGGGATGGGGTGGAGAGCGGCCCACATCGTATGCCGTAGGATGTAGCCTGTCAAGCAGTTTACCACAGCCGGTAGGGTTTTCAGACAGCGCTGGCCACAACATATGCCCGTACCAGCCCGATGCTGATCCTCGCGTTGTGGCTCTCCCTCGCCGGCATCGTCCTGCTTCGAATCGCGCTTCGCCAGGCCCATCGGGACGCCCTCCTATCCACCGCCTTCTGGGCGACTTTTCCCCAGTTCGCCCGCTACCGGCTGAAGCGGCTCTGGCCAGCGGCGCTGGGACTGGCGGGCGCCATCCTACTTATATGGGGCCTCGTTTTGCTCTTCCAGTGGGTGCTCGCCTACTACGCCGCCCGGATGGGCCACCCGCTCGCCTAGCTGGCCAGTTCGCGCTTGCGCAGCTTGATGCGGTCACCCGCGCTGAGCAGGCGCTTTCGCATCCGGATGCCCTTGGGCGTCACCTCGACCAGCTCGTCGTCCTCGATGAAATCGAGGCACTCCTCGAGTGACATCTCGCGGGGCGGCACCAGCTTCACCGTGGCGTCCTCGGTGGAGGCCCGCATGTTCGTCTTCTGCTTCTGCTTGGTGGCGTTGACGTCGATGTCGCCACCCCGGCGGTTGAGCCCGATGATCATGCCCTCGTAGACCTGCGTCCCGGGGCCGATGAAGGGCTGACCGCGTTCCTGGACGCCCTGTAACCCGTAGGCGACGGCCATGCCCGTCTGGCTCGCCGTCAACACGCCGTTGCGCGTCCTTGGCGGCAGGGCACGCCATTTCTCCCAGCGAACCAGGCGGGTCGACATCACCCCGGTCCCCCGGGTCAGCGTCAGGATCAGACTGCGCAGGCCGATCAGCGCCCGGGTGGGCGCGAGGTAGGTCAACCGGGCACCGCTGCCGGCATCGGTGCGCATCGTCTGCAACTGCGCGCCGCGCGAGCCCAGCGCCTCGGTGATCGAACCCACCGCGTCGAGGCTGCAGTCGATGACGCATTCCTCGACCGGCTCGTGCCGTTCCCCGTTGATCTCGCGCGTGATGACGGCTGGGCGCGAGACCTCGAACTCGTAGCCCTCGCGGCGCATGGTCTCGATGAGGATGGCGAGATGCAACTCGCCGCGGCCGCTCACCTCGAAGATGTCAGCCGTCGCCCCGTCGGCGACCTTGAGCGCCACGTTTGTCTGCAGTTCGCGCTCCAGGCGGGCTCGCAGCTGGCGAGAGGTGCTGCTCGTGGTCGCTTCGCGACCGGCAAAGGGCGACTGGTTGACGGAGAACTGCATGCGCAGCGTCGGCTCGCTGACCTCGAGCCGGGGCAAGGGTTCCGGATGCTCGGGATCGGCCACCGTGTCGCCTACCGCGATGTCGGGAAGACCCGAGAGGTAGACGATCTCGCCCGCTGACGCGGATTCGGCTGGGCGCCGTTGCAGCGCCTCAACCGTCAGCAAGGTCGTGATTTTCTGGCGTTGCCCGATCCCGGTCTCGCTGATGCGGACCACATCCTGACCCGGCCGGATCGTCCCCCGTGTGATCCGGCCGATCGCGAGCCGCCCGATGTGGTTATCGTGATCGAGATTGCTCACCATGAGTTGGAGCGGCCCTTCCGCATCGCCGAGTGGAGGTGGAATGTGCTTCAGCAGGGCATCGAGCAGAGGCTCGAGGGTCGTTCCGGGGTGGCGCAGGTCGACCGTCGCCGTCCCGGTGCGGGCGTTCGTATAGATGACCGGGGCGCTGAGCTGATCGGAGTGCTTCGCCAGCTCGAGGAGAAGATCATGGGTCGCCTCGACGGTTTCCGCGGGCCGCGCGTTGACGCGGTCGATCTTGTTCACGACGATGATCGGCATCAGGCCGAGCTCCATCGCCTGCCGCAGCACGACCCGGGTTTGCGGCATTGGCCCCTCGAGTGCGTCGACGAGCAGCAGGCAACCCTCCGCCATGCCCAGCACCCGTTCGACCTCGCCACCGAAGTCGGCATGACCAGGCGTGTCGATGATGTTGATCTTCACGCCGTGGTAGCGAATCGAGGTGTTCTTGGCGAGGATGGTGATGCCCTTCTCTCGCTCGAGCACGTTGGAGTCCATGATCAGCTCGCCCACCTGTTCGTGGGCGGCGAACACGTGCGACTGCTTCAGCAGCGCGTCAACGAGTGTGGTTTTGCCGTGATCGACGTGCGCGATGATCGCCACGTTTCGCAGATCCTCACGGCGCCGGGGCTTTAGATCGGTTATCGGCATGGATGGACCATCCTACGCGACCCCCTCACCCGACCGGTCGGCCGGTTCGGTGAGAAAGTCGAGGACGAGCCGGTTGAACCGGTCTGGCTCTTCCATCTGCGGGGTGTGTCCACTGTCATCGAAGACAACGACCCTTCCGCGGGGAAGCTTGTCTTTCGCCGCCTCGGCATGGCGCACCGGAAAGATGTGGTCGTGCCGGCCCCAGATCAGGAGCGTCGGCATGCGCAGCTCGGAGAGCCGGTCCTCGACGCCAATGCCACCCCGAAGCTGCGTCACCCCGGCGATCGAGCGGAGGGCTGAGAGGTAGGCGGCGCGATACTCCGGCGTCGACAGCAGCGTGCCGTGGTTGGCGATCCGCTCATCGCTCCAGGTGGTCTCGACCCGGTCGGGCCGACGCAGATACCATCCCCAGAATCGGCGGATGGTCGCCGGATTCATCCGTCGCAAGGCCCGCGCCGTTCCGCGGAGGGTGAGCTCTCCAAGACCCTTTGTCAGCAAGACGCGGTAAGCGAGCACGCGCCGCGGCGGACCGACCCCGAGCGCATCGACCAGCACGAGTCGCTCGACCAGCTCTGGTGAATCGAGGGCCAGGCCCAACGCGACGCGCCCGCCCATCGAGACGCCCATCACGGCGGCCCGCTCGAGGCCTTCGGACGTCATCAGATCTCGGACCGCCTTGACGAAGAGGTCGATCGTGTACTCGAGCATGGGTTTGTCGGACTTGCCGAAGCCCGGCAGGTCGATCGCAAGCACCCGATGATGCGCCGCGAGCGGCTCGAGATTGTAATAGAACTCAACCGCCGCTGAGCTGCCGAGGCCGTGAATCAGCACCAGCGGCGAGCCGCTGCCGCCACAGACGTAGTGGATATTGACCCCGTCCATCGTCACCGTTCGGCTCTCGAAGGACGGAAACTGCGCCGCCATGACTTGAGTTTATCGGCGATACCGCCTAACGGACCCCTGCGGAAGCGGGGCCGCTTGCAGCCCAGCCCAGTACGCGAAGGCACCTATTGCCGAAAGTTCTGCTCGCTTGTGCCATGGAGCCGAGCCCTAATCGCCTCCACGAGAGTAGGCACATCCTCGCGAGCATGAGCCACGAAGTTGACATCACCAGGCGAAGCAATTTTGGTACCCAACCACAAGTACATGTCGGGATCGTCGTCCCCGCCCACCCATATCATGCTTGGCCCGCCGATTGGTTGGACTTCCTCATTGAAAGCTGTCCACGGACCTGGGGTAGCCCGGTTCGCGACAGCGTCAATCATGTCCAATTCCTCAATGGTCACCGACCTTTGTTTTCCGTCAAGGGCGCTGACGAGGCGAGGCAAGACGTTACGGGACATAGCGATAAATTCCACATCGGCGTCGTCGCCGGGCTCTTGGTCTCGCTTCACCGAGAGTTGAGCGCTACTTTGTTCAGCGCCGACCCGTATGTGTTTGACGCCGTTCGAATCGGTTTCTACGGTCCAAGGGGCCGGGCTTGCGGCCGCTAACCTCTCTCGAATCTCGGCCAAGACAGAAAGCAAATTTGATCGCGTCATTTCAGGGGCCTCATAGGCCCGACTCGGCGCTACGCGCTCCTGGTCGAGACAGGTGCCGCGAAGCCGAAATAGGCGAGCACCGCACCGGTCACCAGGTGGAGCGGGATGTCGAGCTGACCGATGTAGAGGAGTCCGAGCGGATTGGCGACAAAGACACCGAGCACCCCGAGCAGCAGCAGGACCACGCCGACGACCTGGCAGAACCGTCTTGAGTTCGGGAGACTGGTGACCGCGGCGAGCCCGGCGATGCCGATCACGACATGGACCAGGTTGTGCAGCAGGTTGATGTTGAAAAGTCCGAGGAGCTTGCTATTCGTCATGGTCACGGAGCCGCCTAAAAACGGCAGGAACCCAATGATGCCGACCGCGAGGTAAATGGCACCGAAGACAAACGCCACCCTTTGCACCGTCGCTCGATTGCCCAAATGCGTCACCCCCGAAAAATTCCTGGCGCCAGCTTACTGCGCTTTCAGGGTCCGTAGCTCGAGGTAGGCGCGCTCGATGCGAGCGGCGGCTTCGCCACGCAGCTCGGGGAGGTTGATGGCGACGTTCCCGAGCGCGCCGGCAAAGCCGGTCTCCAACAGCTCACTGCCGACCGCCAGGTCCGAGGCCGTCATTTCCCACGCTCGCTTGCTGACCTCGGGCACCAGTGCCAGGCCGCGCGCCGCTGCCGTTGCGGACGCTAATGGCACCTCAGCGGCCCGCTCGTAGGCGCGCGCCAACGCGTCGCCCTGCGCGCCCGATTTTCGCGTATCGATCACCGCACGGTAGGCGTCGACGTCGTCCTGGCTCAGCTGCAGCAAGCGCGTGGAGAGCTGGTCGAGTTCTGGCACGAGGCCCTCCAGGAGCACCCGGTCCTCGTTCCCCTTCGCCTTCTTCGCGCTGAGCTTCGCCACCATGCTCACCAGCGCCGCACCCATGGCGGCCGCCAACGCCGCCGCGCTTCCGCCACCGGGCACGGCGGCCGTCGATGCCAGCGCCCGCAGGTAGTCACCAATCGTTTGGTCTTTGACCGCGGTCATTCCGCGGCCCACACGCGCTTCTCGAGGATCTGGTCCATGCGAAACGCCGGCTCGATAACCGCCTCCTTGATGACGCCGACCGCGGCGTCCAGCGGAATGGTGCCAACGATCTCCGATGCCTCGACCTCGACCCCGCGACGCCGGGCCTCGTCGCGAATGACGGTGAAGACTTTCCAGATGTTCGTGACGCGGTAATCGGTCAGGTTCATCGACACCTGAACCAGGCCGCGGTCGGCGAGCTCGAAGCCGAGCGCCTTGACATTGGGCAAACCACCCGATGAGGCGCGAATCGTTTTCGCAATGTCCTTAGCGACCTGCAGGTCCGCGGTCTTGAGATTGACGTTGTAGGCGATCAGCGGAATGCGCGCGCCCACGGCGGTCGCACCGGCGCTCGGGTGGACTTCCAGGGGACCCTCGTCCGGCGCGCGCTCGAAGTCCTTGATATGGCTGACGAGGTCCTCGAAGCCGCCGAGCCGGACCTTCTCCAGCTCGCGGCGCTCGACGCGCCGTGCGGCTTCGCCGTAGTAGTAGACAGGGACGTGGAGCTCCTTCCAGAGGCGCGCCCCGAACGTGTGCGCAAGGTCGACACACAGGCTCATCGGCAGGTCGGCGAACGGGACGAAGGGGACGACGTCGGTCGCGCCCATTCGCGGATGCTCGCCGCGGTGGTGGCGCAGGTCGATCCGTTGCGTCGCGACGGTGGCGCCAGCCATCGCCGCGTCAATCGCCAGCGACGGCTCGGCCACGAAGGTGACCACCATCCGGTTGTGGGCGGCGTCGGCCTGAACGTCGATCACGCGGGCGCCCGCATCTCGGATCGCATCGGCGATCGCGGTGATGACATCGAGCCGCCGGCCCTCAGAAAAATTCGGGACGCACTCTACAAGGGCTCCCAGACCGCACCTCCCACGACCGTCCGGATGACGCGATTCACGCCGACATAGTAGGGAATGGCTTCCGGGGTTTCGACGTCGACGACGGCGCAGTCCGCAAAACTTCCTGGCCGCAAACAGCCGGCGAGCCCGTCCAGCTTCAGCGAGTGCGCCGCATGCACCGTCGCGCCGGTCAGCACCTCCAGTGGCGTCATTCCCCACTGGACGCAAGCGAGCGCCATCGCCAGCGGCAGGCTTTCGGAGTTGCTCGTGCCGGGGTTGAGATCCGAGGCGATCGCGATCGACAACTTCGCCTCGCGCATGGCCTTGATCGGTGGAGGTGGTCCGTGGGTAGTGAAGTTGGCTCCTGGGCAGAGCACGGCCACGGTGCCCGCCTGCGCCAGCGCCTTGATCTGCGCCGGTGTGGCGAACTCGAGGTGGTCGGCACTGCACGCCCCCAGCTCGGCGGCGATGTCCGGTCCTTCACCCGGCGCGAGCTGCGCCGCGTGGATGCGAATCTCGTAGCCGAGCGCCTTGGCGCGCGAGAGCACGGCCCGGGTCTCCGCTGGCGTGAACGCGGTGGCCTCACACCAGGCGTCGCAGAAGACGGCCCATTGCTTGAAGGCGGGAAGCATTTCGTCGATCACCGAATGCAGGTAGGCGCGGCGGTCGACGCCGGGCGGCACGGCATGGGCTCCGAGAAAGGTGGGCACCACCCGTAACCGCGTCTGCTCGCCGACCTGCCGCAGGACCTCGAGCGACCTGGCCTCGTTGTCGAGATCGAGCCCGTAGCCGGTCTTGCCCTCGATCGTGGTGGTGCCGTTGGCGAGAAACCGGTTGGCCCGGGCCGCGGCCAGCTCGATCAGCGTCGAGACATGCGCCTCGCGCGTCGCCCGGATCGTTCGCGCGATCCCGCGCTCGCCCGATTGCTGCGCCTGGTAGGGGACGCCACTGACTCGCTCCGCAAACTCATCGGCACGCGACCCGGCGAACACCGGATGCGTGTGGGCGTCGACCAACCCAGGGATGACGCAGGCGCCGGCCGCGTCGAGCAGGTCACCGTCGAGGGCAACCTGCGACTCGAGGTCGCGGTCTTCGCCGATCCAGACGACGCGCCCGCCACGCGCGGCCAGCGCGCCATCCATGATCCGGCCGAGCGGATCATCCTTGACCGGCACCATGGTGGCCAGCTGGCCGGCGTGCCGCAGGGCGAAGTCGGCGCGGATCAACGGCGCGTCGTGGGTGTCACGTCGATCACGTCGCCCGGTCGATCCCGTGGGCGGCGGCGAAGTCGATCGCCGTCTCGTAGCCGGCGTCCGCGTGGCGGATGACGCCCATTCCTGGGTCCGTCGTCAGCACCCGCTCCAGGCGGTCCCGCATCGCGGGCGTCCCGTCGGCGACGACCACCATGCCCGCATGGATGGAGTTGCCCATCCCCACTCCGCCGCCGTGGTGCACCGAAACCCAGCTCGCGCCCGCGGCCGTGTTCACCAGCGCGTTGAGGACCGGCCAGTCCGCGATCGCATCGCTGCCGTCGCGCATGGCCTCGGTCTCGCGATAGGGCGACGCCACCGAGCCGGCGTCGAGGTGATCGCGGCCAATCACGATCGGTGCGCCAACCTCGCCGGACTTCACCATCTCGTTGAAGCGCAGGCCGACCTTGGCGCGCTCGCCGTAGCCGAGCCAGCAGATGCGGGCGGGTAGGCCCTGGAACTGGACGCGCTCGCGGGCAAGCCGCAGCCAGCGGTGCAGATGCTCGTTGTCCGGCAGCGCCTCCATGACGGCGCGGTCGGTGCGATAGATGTCTTCCGGGTCGCCGCTCAACGCCACCCAGCGGAATGGGCCCTTTCCCTCGCAGAACAGCGGGCGGATGTAGGCCGGCACGAAGCCGGGGATGTCGAAGGCGTTGGTGACGCCCGCCTCGAGCGCGAGACCCCGCAGGTTGTTGCCGTAATCGAAGGTCTCGATGCCCTTGCGCTGGAAACCGAGCATCGCCCCGACGTGTTCGCGCACCGAGTGCTTCACCATCTCCAGATATTCCTGCGGATCGCGCGCTCGCAGATCGGCCGCTTCGTCGACGCTGAGTGGCGCCGGGATATAGCCGCGCAACGGGTCATGGGCCGATGTCTGGTCGGTGACGACATCGGGCTCGAAGCCTCGGCGCAGGAGCTCCGCGTAGACCTCGGCGGCATTGCCCACCACGCCGATCGACGTCGATGACTTCTTGTGGCGGGCCTCTTCCGCCCAGGCGATGGCCTCATCGAGCTTCGCCGTCGCCTTATCGAGGTAGCGAGTCTTCAGCCGGCGCTCGATTCGAGCCGCGTCCACCTCGACACAGAGCGCGATGCCCTCGTGCATCGTCACGGCCAGCGGCTGCGCGCCGCCCATGCCGCCGAGCCCGCTGGTCAACACGATTCGTCCACGGAGCGTGCCATCGAATCGCTTGGCCGCCAGCGCGCCAAAGGTTTCGTACGTTCCCTGGAGGATCCCCTGGCTGCCGATGTAGATCCAGCTGCCGGCGGTCATCTGCCCGTACATGATCAGGCCGAGACGCTCGAGCTCCCAGAAATGCTCCCACGTGGCCCAACGCGGCACCAGCAGGCTGTTCGCGAGGAGCACGCGCGGGGCGTACTCGTGCGTTCGAAAGATGCCCACCGCTTTCCCGGACTGGATAAGCAGCGTCTCATCGTCCTTGAGCCGGCGCAGGGCCGCGACGATGGCGTGGAACGACGGCCAGTCGCGGGCCGCCTTGCCCGTGCCGCCATAGACGACCAGGTCTTCCGGGCGCTCGGCGACCTCAGGGTCCAGGTTGTTGCACAGCATGCGCAGCGCCGCCTCCTGCTGCCAGCCGCGAGCAGTCAACAGGGTGCCGCGCGCAGCGCGGATCGGTGCGGAAACGCTCATGCCCTTTTGGCGATTGCCGCCAGCTTGCCGCTGCGGACCAGACCGATGGCGGCCTGGATCTCGGGCTCGAGCACGCGGTCGTGGTCGAGTGTCGGCACCTTCTCCCGGATCGCCGCCTGCGCCTCGCCCGTCAGGCGTCCGGGTTTCAGGGGCGCCAGCAGGTCGATGCCCTGCGCCGCGCCGAGCGCCTCGAGCCCGAGGATGGCCTCGACGTTGGTCGCGACCTGGCGCGCGCGCTGGGCACTGTGCCAGCCCATGCTGTTGTGGTCTTCCTGGTCGGCCGACGTCGGCAAGGAATGGACGCTCGCCGGCGTGGCGAGCAGTTGATTGTCGGTGGCCAGCGCGGCGGCGGTGTACTGCAGCAGCATGTAGCCTGAGTCGAGGCCGGAGTGGCGGGTGAGGAACGGGGGCAACTCGGAGAGGAACCCGGTGAGCATCCGGAACAGGCGCCGCTCGGAGATACTGCCGATCTCGCTCAAGCCGAGGTTGGTGGTGTCGAGCGCGAGCGCCAGCGGCTCCCCGTGGAAGTTGCCTCCGGAGAGCACGGCCTCGTCGTCGGCGAAGACAAGCGGATTGTCGGTGCCGGCATTGAGCTCAACCGTAAGGACTCGGCTCAGGTAGTCGATCGCGTCGTGGCAGGCGCCGTGCACCTGGGCGGCGCAGCGCAAGGAGTAGGCGTCCTGAACCCGGTCGCAGAGGACATGCGATTCGGCGATCCCACTGCCTTCCGTCAGGGCAAAGATGCGGGCGGCTGACGCGACCTGGCCGGGATGTGGGCGCGCCGCGTGGATGCGGGGATCGAACGCGGTGCGCGAACCACGCAGCGCCTCAACACTGAGCGCCGCCACGACGTCGGCGGTCAGGAGGAGTCGCTGCGCATCGTGCAGCACCAGGCTGGCGGCTCCGGTCATAAAGTGGGTGCCGTTGAGGACGCTCAGCGCGTCCTTGGCGTGCAGCTCAACGGGCTCGAGGCCGGCCGCGCGGAGCGCCTCGCCACCACTGCGCCGCTCGCCTTTCCATAGAACGTCTCCCGCCCCGATCAGCACCAGGCCGACGTGCGCCGAGGGGGCGAGATCGCCGCTGGCCCCCAGCGACCCCTTCTCCGGCACCCAGGGACAGATGTCGTGGTTCAGCAGATCCACCAGCCGCTCGGCGACCACCGGGCTGACCCCCGAGGTCCCCTGGCAGAACTGGTTGACCCGGACCAGGATCCCAGCGCGGACGAGCTCCTCGGGTAGGGGCGGGCCGACGCCGACGGCGTGGCTCATGAACAGGTTGCGCTGGAGCTGGCGGCTGTCGGCCGGCGGGATGCGCACGTTCTTGAGCGCGCCCACCCCCGTGGTCAGCCCGTAAACCACCCGATCTTCGGCGACCAGGCGATCGACCAGCCGTCGGGCTTGCTGGAGCCGGGTCTTCGCCTGCGGCCCCAGGCTGACACGCTCGCCATGGCGAGCCACCGCCACCACATCGGCAGGGCTCAGCGACTGGCCGTCGAGTGTGACTGGCAAGGGGCTCAGCATAAGGCTGATGCGCCGGGCGGGGACGGCGGTCGTAGAATTGGGTCGCTAATTTTGGCCAGGACAATAACCCCGTTCGGGCGAGGAGCGGGGAGATGACGGCCGCGCTGCAGAGACGTCTCGCGCTGAGCGCATTCCTCGCCATGACGCTCGGTGCCTGCAGTCTCCCCAGCCCTGGGGTCGCCAAAGCGTCGCCCTCGACGACGGCGCTGGCAATTGCCAGTCCGACGCCGCCCGCCATCACGCCCCCGACCAACCTGGTCCGGCCCGGCACCATCACGTTTCTTTCGGACACCACCTACCCGCCGCAGGAATCGATCGATGCCTCCACCCAACAGGCGGTCGGGTTCGACATCGAGATCGCGCAGGCCGTCGCTGCCAGGATGGGGATGACGGCCACCATCCAGACAACCGATACGCCGCAACTCGTCCCGGCCCTGCTGGCCAAGAAGGGCGACGCCATCATCTCGGCCTTGCAGATCACCCCCGATGTCCAGCGGCAGGTTGCCCTCGTTGCCTACTTCCGCGCCGGGCAGGCGATCCTGGTGCGAAAGGGCAACCCCTCGGCGATCACCGGCCTGAGTGACCTCTGCGGCAAGAAAGTCTCCGTCCAGGTGCAGAGCCCGGAGGAGACCTCCATCGACGAGGCGAATGGTGGCGTATGCAAGGACAGCAAGATCAGCAAACAGGTGTACCCGACCGACCTCCAGGCGGTGCTGATTCTCAAGCAGCACGGGGTGGAGGCCGCGCTCGATGATTCGCCAGTGGCGGCCTACTTCGTCAAGCAGACCCCCGACCAGCTGGAGCAGGCCGGCGCGCCGTTCAAGACGAATCCGGAGGGGATCGCGATCGATCCCAAGAACGGCGAACTCCTCAAGGCGATGCAGCAGGCCATGATGGCCATCTACAAGGACGGGACGTATCGCACGATCCTCACCAGGTGGAATCTGCTGGATGGAGAGATCCCGGCCTCGCAAATCGTAGTGACGCCCAGCCCGAGCAGCTCGTAGCCCCCACCCTACCCTCCCCCCGAGGGGGAGGGACCTTTAGCGGCGGCCGGCGATGTCGGGTGGCTCGACCTTCCAGTCGGCGTCCTCTTCCTGGACGGGTGGGTTGGCGAGCCGCCGATGATACATCTCGATCCGGAGGATGCTCGCGGCCGTCAGGGCCAGCGCCAGCGTGATACCCACCACCGCCTGATTGCGCGCCGCGGACACCGCGAGGTTCGGGTCGGAGAGGGCGATGCCCTGGACGAGGTTGAGCACCACGCCGCTGAGCCCGGTCACCGCGATCGAGGCCACCACCGCCGACACGGCCAGGCGCGCCAGCAGCGCTTCCGCCACGCCGAGCGCGAGCCACCGCTCGCGAGCCATGATGGTGATCGCGCCAAAGGTGAGGACGAGCAGCAGCAGCAGGATGATGGCTTCGATCAATCCGATCCGATAGACGGCGCTGTCCTGCGGCATGCGCGTTCCATCGTAGCCCGATGCGAGGGGCTTAGCTCGAGAACCGGGCCTGCAGGGCGAGCAGCTCGGCCTGAGCCTGCGCCATGGCGGTCGTCGGGCTGGCGCTGCCGAGCACCAGGTCGTGAAGGTGGCGCTGCAGGACCGACGACGCCTCGACATAGTGCCCCAGCTTCGGCCGCGGGCGGGCGTTGGCCAGGTTGGTGAGGAAGACGCCGATTTGCGGATTCGCTTTCCGCAGGTCAGCGGAGTTCTGCAGCGAGGTCCAGATCGGCAGCTCGGCGGTCTGTTGTGCCTGGACTTCCGGGCTGGTCAGATAGCGCATCCAGGCGACCGCCAGGTCGGGGTGGGCGCTGTTGGCCAGCACCGACAGGCCGAGGAAGCCACTCACCGAGGCGGCACTCTGTCCGCTTGAGGCGGCGGCGGGGATGGGCGCGACCGAGCCTTGCCCGACGATCTGCGAATAGAGCGGATCGTTCATCGCCCCCCACACGAAGTTCCAGTTCGTCGTGAAGGCGACCCCACCAGAGAGGAAGGCTCGCATGGCGTCCGGTTCGTTGCTGGCCGCGATGTCGGTGCGCACCAGGTGTTCGTCGATCAGTTGCCGCATGAAGGCCGCGGCGCGTTGCGCCGGTTGCTGGAGCAACAACGGCTTTCCACTGACATCGAAGAGGTCGCCGCCAAACTGCGCCGTGATCCGGACGAAGTCCGAGACGAGGCCCTCATCCTGCGCCCAGGAGTCCGTGTAGGGCACGACGCGGTGGCGCAACGCCGTCATTTGCGTGTACCAGTCCTCCAGGGTTTTGGGCGGGTCGTTGAAACCCGCGGCGCGCAGCTGGCTCTTGTTGTAGTAGAGGCTCTGGATGTTGAGCACGTGTGGCATCGCCCAGTTCACACCCTTGAAGGAGAAGGCGTCGAGCAGGCTGGGCATGATGTCGGAGCGGGCATCATCCGGGATCTGGTCCTTCAGGCTGAGGAGTTGCTTGCGGTTCGCAAACTCCGGTACCCAGACCTGGTCGAGGCCGACGACATCGTATGGAGCCGGCTTCGACAAGCCGGCCGCGAGGATGCTCTCGTAGAGCTCGCGGTAATGCGCCGTCTCGATCGAGACGAACACCTTGTTGTCGTGGAGGGTCCGGAACTTGTTCGCCAGCGATTGCAGCACGGTCGCGTCGTAGCCGACCTGGTCGAAGAGCAGCGCCCGGATCACCGTCGCGCCAGGCGGCGGCGTGGGGGCCGTACTCCCGGGTCCGGTCCCGCAGGCGTCGAGCACCGACGCAAGCGTGAGGCCACCCGTCAGGCCGAGGCCGACGCGGAGCCCGCGGTCGAGGAAGGAACGACGTGTCAAGCGGCGCGACGCCACGGCATGCGTGTCGAACACGTTGTCGTGAGGCTATCAGCGGTTTGTTAACAGGCCCGTCGGGACGGGTCGGCGCGCAGCGACAATGCCGTCGCGGCTGCGTAACAAGCGGCCGTCCACGGTTGGGGCCCCGCAGTCCATAGAATCGCCAGATGGGCGCACGCTGGCTTGCTGGCATCTTCCCACCGATCGCCACGGCCTTCGCGCCGGACGGCGCGCTGCGGCCGCCGCCGGCCGGGTTCCTGGAGTTCCTGAACGACGGCGGCCTCGATGGCGTGGTCGCGCTAGGATCGAACGGCGAGGCGGCGCAGTTGACCGAGGCCGAACGGCTGCAGGCGATCGGAAACGTGCGCAGCGCCCTGCCGCCGCCGCTGCGCCTCATCGCCGGGACGGGCGCGGAATCGACGCGGGCGACCATCGAACGGACTCGGGCGGCCGCCGCGGGAGGGGCGGAAGCCGCGCTCGTGATTGCCCCTAGCTACTTCCGGCGGCAGCTCACGGTGGAGGCGCTGCGCGCCCACTACCACGCCGTGGCCGAGGCGAGCCCGATCCCGATCCTGATCTACAACGTTCCGGTCCACATGGGCTACGACCTCGGCGCCGAATGGATCGTGAGGCTGGCCGGACACGCCAACATTGCGGGGATCAAGGACTCGTCCGGTGACATCGCACGACTGCCCCGACTGCGCGAGCAGCTCGGGCCCGATTTCATCCTGCTCGCCGGCGCGGGCGAGAAGCTGCTGGACGCCCTCGAGGCGGGGGCGGACGGCGCGATCGCCGCGCTCGCCAACCTGGCCCCGCACGCCTCCGCCGGCATCCGCAAGGCGTGGCGCGAGCGCCACATCGACCAGGCACGCCAGCTGCAGCGCACCATCGCGCCGCTCGGCGAGGCATTGAGCGGCGGCTACGGCGTTCCCGGGCTGAAGGCCGCGCTGCGCCTGCTGGGATATGACCACGGCGACCCGCGCGTGCCGCTTCCCCCGCTGGCCACGACCGAGCTTCCGACCCTCCGGCGCCTGCTGGAGGACGCCAAGCTCATGCCGCGGGCGCTGGCCTCGTGATCCCCCTCCGGGACTACAACCCGACCCGCCGGCCGTCCCTGCTGACCTGGGGACTGATCCTGATCAATTTCGCGGTCTACTTCTACCTTGCGCAAAACCCGGTGATGAACGAGAACGCGATTGCGCAGTACGCCGTCACCCCGGCCGACATCACCGCCGGTCGGCACCTTGGCACGCTGATCACGTCGATGTTTCTGCATGCCAGCCTGCTGCACGTGGGCGGTAACATGCTGTTCCTGTGGATCTTCGGCAACAATGTCGAAGACAAGCTGGGCGAGATCAAGTTCCTGGTCATCTATTTCGCCTCGGGGATTGCCGGCAGCTTGCTGCAGGTCTATCTCACCCCGACGTCAACCGTGCCGATGCTGGGTGCGAGCGGCGCGATCTCCGGCATCCTCGCGGCCTATGTCCTCTACTTCCCGCGGGCCCGCGTCCTCACGTTCATCGTGCCTTTTTTCTTCATAACGATTTCCGCCTATCTCGTCATCGGGTACTGGATCGCGCTGCAATTGTTCGATGCTTTCCTGGGCCTCGGCGTCACCGGCGGTGGCGTAGCCTACTTCGCCCATATCGGTGGATTCGCCAGCGGACTGATCCTGGCGGTCCTGCTGCGGCCGCGGGAACATCCCGATCCGCACCCGGGCTTCCCGGGGTATGCGTAGTGGCGGCCGGCGCCGCGCGAGCACGCTAGCGGGCGTACTGCCGGATGCGTCCGCTCTCGACGCAGAACAGGTGGTCGGACACCGGGAAGGCGGCTTCACGGTGACGTTCCTGGACGTCGTGGCGGAGCCGTCCCATCAACTGCGCCTGCTGGCCGGCGGCGATCAGCGACCCGCGCTCCGGCACCCCGACGACCGGCACATCTTCCAGCATCTCCTCCAACCACGCCCAGACCTCCGGGAGGAGCATGAGCGCCGCCCCGTACGGCCGAGGGTCGACATAACTCAACATCAGCATCTTCGAACGGCCCTCTTTGTCGGTTTCCAGGCCGGTGAACTTCATACCGTTGCGGAACATGAGCGCCAGGTTGCCCAGCGCGATGACTTCGACGTGGTCCCGGCCGACGTTCCAGGCCGCCAGGTCCTGGGGCAGCAGGTAGCGCATGCCCTGTGCGTAGTGGGCGGCGTAGGTGACGACCATGTCGTTGAGCATCCTGCGGTAGACGACCGGGCCGCCGGCCGACTCGAGAAAACTGGCGGGCCGCAGCACCGGCAGGATCAGGGGAGCGCCGAAGAGCGCCTCGCTGTCGCACTCCTGGTCGAGCCGGCGCAGGCGCGCCGCGAAGAGCCGGTCGAGCGCGCTCGGTTGTTCGCGGTACTGCTGGTAAAAGCTGTCGAGGTTGAAGCGCAGGTCGCCTTCGCGAACGCGGCGGATGGTCAGCTGAAACGGCTCCGGCCCCTTCTTGACTGTCCAACCCGGGCGCAGCGCGGTCAGGCGCTTGAGCACATGGTTCTCGAAGTCGTGGGCATTCATCGTTGTCTGCTGGCCCATTGCCGATGTAACGGGGTCCCGAAGGTAGGCTTGCAGGCTGCCCTCCGTAACAAAGATGCCGCTTAGCCGCTGGTTCCGCGGCGGCGCGCCGAGCCTGCGAGACCGGGTGGTGAAAGGTCTACAACAGGCTCGCGACGGTGACGCGGATGGCGCGATCGAAACAATTGCCGAAAGGTTTTCCGACGCGCTCCAAGAGCTCCGCGCCCTGCGGGAGCGGGTGGACGTGGACTGGCTCCGGCTCGCCGCCCGCCTCGCCTACCGCGCCGGCGACATGCCCCAAGCAGCGGATTTCGCGCAGCAGGCGCTCGCGGGCGAGGAGGACGCCGCGACCTGGAACCTCCTCGGGCGGATTCGTGTCTGGCTCGATGATGGCGACGCCAGCACGGCCTTTGCGCGCGCGGCGGCGCTGCGTCCGCAACATTACGGGATTCCGCACCGCGTCTCGCGCGACCACTTTGCCCGTCTCGCCGAGAAGGCGCTAGCCGGCATCCCGGAAACCTTCCAGACGCAGATGTCCAACACCATGATCGTGGTCGATGATCTGCCCGACATCGACGCCGTCCGTGAGGGGGAAGATCCGGACCTGGTCGGCCTCTACGAGGGCGCGACCGTGCTCGAACACGGCCTGCCAGAGCGGATCGTGCTCTACCAGCGCAATCACGAGAACGTCGTCACCAACGATCGGGAGTTGGCGGAAGAGGTGCGCGAAACGATGCGGCACGAGGTCGGCCACCACTTCGGGATGGCCGAAGACGAACTGCCGTACTGAGTTAGGTCTTGATGGGAAAGGGGTTCCCGGAGGGGGGCAGCCCGAGCGTCCCGCCCTGGTCGATCTTTGTCAGTGCGGCGATGAAGTCGTTGAACCCCTGCTGCGGATCGTAGCCGGTCAACGACTGGTAGGTCGCACCCAGTGTGGGGCCGCCCGACCCGCAGACGGACGTCCAATCGAACGTCAGCTGGGAGTGCAGGTAGTAGAGGAAGAGGTCACCGCAGCCGGCCGCGATCTGGTCGGTGTCGCCGGCGGAGTTGTCGTTGACGTAATCGCGGTGCCCCTGCGCCCACCAGTCCTGTTCGGTCGGATTGAACTCCGCCGCGATCTCTGGATGGCGCTCGAATGCCAGCACGCGCGACAGCGATTCGCCGTTGGTCACGGCGCAGTCCCAGCCGTTGTTGATGGCCGCCTCGAAAACCTCGACGATCTCCGCCGTCAGGAAGCCGGGCGCGCGCACGGGGTCTGAGAGCACGTGGACATCCGTGCCGGCACAGGTTATGTGATAGGCACCGCCGGCGTTGGGATCGGCGTAGACATAAAACGGCAGGCTCGGTGGCGTGAGCCCGCCGAACCACACCTGGGTCGCCGCGTAGTCGGCCTCGGCGCTGCCGAGCATCGCTTGCGCGGCGGCATCGCCATCCGCGGTTCCATCAGAGAAGACGATGAAATTTTGCGTCTGCCCGGCCTTGGCCTGGCCCAGCGCTGCCGGATGCCGTCGCTGGTGGGCCTGGACCGTGCTGGCCGGCAGAGTCAGGCCGGGAGGCATGAAGACGCGTGCCTGCGCCTTTGAGCCGAATAGGCTTCGCAGCATGGCCGGCGGAGGCCCTACGCCTTTTTCTTCGAGGTGCTGGCGGCTGCGCGCTCGATGCGGAAGCCGATCCGGACCTGCACGTGATACTCCGTGAGGCGGTTGTTCTGGACGACCGCCTTCGACGACACGACCTCCACCGTCTCGATACCGCGCACCGTCTTGGCTGCCTCGTTTACCGCCTCGCGCGCGGCGTCGCTCCAACTCTGCTTCGAGGTCCCCACCAGCTCCAGGATTTTCAGAACGGCCATTGCTCCCTCCTATATTCCGTAGAGTCGCTTCGCGGCCGCCACGATATGCCGCGCCGAGATCTCCGCTTTGTCCATCAGCTCCACCGGCTTTCCTGAACCCGGCAGCCCGCGCACCGCGAGGTGCACGATCCGCGGCGGAGCCATGTCGGAGGCCAGGGCCTCCATCACGGCGGCGCCGAGGCCGCCCTCGGGGTAGTGGTCCTCGACGACCACCAGGCGGCCCCGCGTCTGAGCCGCCGCCTCCTGCAGCGTGACCTTGTCGACCGGCTTGACACTGTACAGGTCGATGACGCGCGTCTTGATGCCCTCGCGTTCGAGCTCGTCGGCCGCCGCCAGGCAGTTGTGCAGGGTCACACCCGCCCCGACCAGCGTCACTCGGTCGTTCGGATCGCTGCGGACCAGCTTCGAGCCGCCGATGGGAAACTTCGTCCCCTGGTCATAGAGCACGGGATACGCGCCCCGGGTGGTGCGGAGATAGCTGATCCCCGGTTGGTCGGCCATCGCACTGACCAGGTGGGCGGTCGAGGTGGCATCCGACGGATAAAGGACGGTCGAGCCGTGGATCGCCCGCATCATCGCCAGGTCCTCGAGCGCCATTTGCGACGGCCCATCCTCCCCGATCTCGACGCCGGCATGCGACCCGGAGAGCCGGATGTTCGCCTGTGAGATCGCCCCCATGCGGATGAAGTCGTAGGCGCGGCTGAAGAAGGCGGCGAAGGTTGAAGCGAACGGGATGTAGTGGCGCACGCTCATCCCGATGGCCGTGGCGACGAGCTGCTGCTCGGCGATGAAGATCTCGAAGTAGCGATCCGGGTAGGCCTTGGCGAACTCGTCGGCAAAGGTGGAGTTGCTCACCTCGCCGTCCATCGCGACCACCGTCGGGCGGGCCCCCAGCGCCTTGAGCGTATCCCCGTACGCCTTGCGCGTCGCGACCTTGTCTCCCTTTTTATAGGTGGGGAGCGTGATCTCGACCTTCGCATCCTTGATGGCGGGTTCACCGGGCTCGGGCTTCAGGCCGTCGACGCGGAGGTGGCGCACGCCGCCCAGCTCGGTGATGGCACGCTCCGCCATATCGGCGGGCAAGGCCTTGCCGTGCCAGCCATCTTTGTTTTCGATTTCGCTGAAGCCTTTGCCCTTGACGGTGCGCGCGATCACGACCGTCGGCTTGGTGGTGGCCTCGCGAGCCTGCTGCAGGGCCTGATCGATCTGTTCCAGGTCGTGACCGTCGATCACGATGGCGCGACCACCGAAGGCCTGGACCCGGTCGCGGTAGACATCGGTTTGCCACTCGTATTCGGTGGGGCCGCGCTGGCCGAGGCGATTGATGTCGAACATGGCGGTGAAGTTCGAGAGTCCGTAATAGCTCGCCTTATCGAGCCCCTCCCAGATCGATCCCTCAGCCAGCTCGCTATCGCCGGTGAGCGTCCAGACGTGGTAGGGCAGCTGGTCGAGCTTGCGACCCGCGAGCGCGACGCCGACGGCGATCGGCAGGCCCTGGCCGAGCGACCCGGTGGCAACGTCGACCCAGGGCAGGATCGGGGTGGGATGCCCCTCGAGCCGCGATCCGAACTTGCGGAAGGTGAGCAGCTCATCATCGCTGACCACGCCGACCGCTTTGTAGATGGCGTAGAGCAAGGGCGAGGCGTGCCCCTTGGAGAAGATCAGGTGGTCGTTGTTGGGTTGCTTGGGGTCGTTCCAGTCGTAGCGGAAATAGCGGGTGATGAGCACGGCCATCAGGTCGGCCGCCGACATCGATGAGGTGGGGTGGCCGGAAGCAGCGGCGGTGCTGGCCCGGATGCTGTCGACTCGCAACTGCTGCCCGAGCTCCCGGATGAAATCCAGGCCCTGGGTCGTGTGGACCTCGCTCACCGAGCTCTTTGCCATCAGCTCACCCCGCTGTTGTTTTTGACGCCCCTCGTGCTTAGATTAAGCGCCAGCCGAGGCCGGCCGCTGGTCGGATCGATACGGCCCGCGCCCTCGAGGACGGCGACGCCGCCGATTCCACGATTGGGCAGGACGGGCGGCACCGGACGGCCCGGGCGTGACGCGCGCGGTGCGCACCCTCGGTTCCGGCTCGACGAGCGAGGCGGCGACGTAGCGCCAATCCCCCTCGGCCAGCAGGCTCCGAACATCTAGCTCGGGCAGAGCGGGCGCGCCCTGGCGGCGCAGGGTGCGCCAGGCGACCTCATCTTCCGGCGTGACGAAGGTCAGGGCGCGACCCTTGACCCCCATGCGGGCCGTGCGGCCGACGCGATGGGTGAGCCACTGTGGCGAATCCGGGAGGTCGTAGTTGATCACGAGATCGACGTGGCTGATATCGAGACCGCGGGCGGCCACGTTGGTGGCCACCAGGACGTTGGTCCGGAGTCCCCGGAAGGAATCCATGGTGCGGTCGCGGACGTTCTGCGAGAGGTTGCCCTGGAGGTCGGCACTGTCGTGGCCGAGATTGCGCAGGTCGCGGCTGAGCTTGCGAACCCCGTGCTTGGTGCGGCCGAAGACGATGGCGGAGCCGCGGTGACGCTGCAGCAGCTTGCTGAGCGTGCGCAGCTTCTCCGGACGGCTGACCCGAAGGAGGCCGTGCTCGAGAGCATCCTCGGCCGGCGCGGCGACCACGATGCGGACCGGGTCGTCGAGGTGACGCTCGATCATGCGGCTGACCCAATCGGGCATCGTCGCGGACGCCAGGGCCATCTGGGGCTGGTAGGTCAACTCGATGATGCGCTCCACATCCGGCGCGAAGCCGGCGTCGAGCATCTCGTCGCCTTCGTCGAGCACGAGGAACTGAACTCGGTTCAACGACAGGCGTCGCCGCGAAACCATGTCGAGGATGCGACCGGGTGTCCCGACCACGAGATCGACGCCGGCTTTGAGATCGCGTTCCTGGGTGGCGTAGCCGACGCCGCCGTAGACCAGGGCCGATTTGAGGCCGGTGGCCAGGGATTGGAAGACCCGGTCGACCTGGATGGCGAGTTCACGGGTGGGTGTGACGACCAGCGCCCGCGGCCCGGGTCCTTTGACGGCGATCAGCCGTTCGACGATCGGCAGGATGAAGGCCAGCGTCTTCCCGGAGCCGGTTGGGGCCTGGATGACGACATCGCGTCCCCGTAGCAGGGGCGGGATGGCTTCGACCTGGACAGTCACCGGGCTGTCGATCGAGTTTTTCGCGAGGGCGGTCAGGAGGTGGGCATTTACGCCCAGGTCGGCAAACGTCGTTGTCAAGAGGGTACTCCTCGGTCCCCTCTACCTATCTTTGTGTTGGCCGATCTTCAGGACACCGTTTAGCAACGGGGAGGAGAACCGAGAGCGGGCGACCTCAGAATTGGGAGGTCACGAACAAGTGTACCAGCTTGGGCCGACGCCTAAACCATCGATCCTGTCCCAAGATCGGTGCATCCCTAGATCAGCGGCCGGCGAAAGGAGTCGGGTATGGCCACCTCGACTGCCCGCCCGATCCGAAGCACCGTATCCTCGCGCCACCGCCGGCCGACGACCTGCAACCCGATCGGCAGGCCTTCAGCGTCCCAGCCGCAGGGGACCGATAGCGCCGGGCACGGCGCGACCAGGTTGAAGACACCCGTCATGTCGGCGGCGTGATAGCGACCATCCGCCGGAGGATCCTTTGGTCGGTCAGCCTTGCCGGCAGGGCTGGGCCCAGTGGCCATAGTGGGGCAAAGCAGGGCGTCGTAGGAAGCGAAGACAGGTGCGAGCCGACGCCAGAGATCGGTCCGCGCCAACTCGAGCCGTTTGAGCTGCACTGCGCTCAGCGCGTTGCCACGCTCGATCAGCCTCAGGACATCCGGATCCATCTTCGGTGCGTATTGCTCAACCAGGTGGCCGTAGTAGCTGGCCATAAACACGCTCCACAGATCTACCCAGACGTCTTCGTCCTTCCGCGTCACACTGACCTCGACTTCGTCGACAACCGCCCCCGCCGCACGCAAGGCGATGGCCGCCGCGCGCACCGAGGCCTCAATGGCCGGGTCGACGGCCCAGAGTCCTAGGTCGATCGACAACGCGAGGCGGAGACCGTTGACCGACGCCGGGACCGGCGACTCGAGGTCGAGCGGGCAGGGAACGGAAAGGATGTCGGCATCATCCGGTCCCTGGGTGGCTCGCAAGAACACGCGCACGTCGTCGACCGTGTGAGCCAGGGGACCATGGTGTGACATCAGGTCGAAGAGGCCAGGAAGTGTGTCCATCGGAATGCGACCCAGTCCGGGCTTCAGCCCGACGATTCCGCACCAGGCGGCCGGGATCCGCACCGACCCTCCCATGTCGGTGCCTTCGGCCAGCGGTACGCACCCGGCCGCGACCGCCGCGGCGCTCCCTCCAGATGAGCCACCCGGCGTACGCTCGAGGTTCCAGGGGTTTCTCGTGATGCCCCAGAGCGGGCTGTCGGTCACCAGTGTGTGCGCGAACTCCGGAGTGGTGGTCTTGCCGACGATGATCGCGCCGGCTCGCCGCAGCGCCCCAACGATGTAGGCGTCGCGATCCGGGATCCAGTTCTCATGCGTGTAGGAGCCGAGCGTTGTCCGGTGACCGGCGGTCGGCGTCGTGTCTTTCAGCGCCATGGGCACGCCATGCAGCGGGCCTAATGTCTCGCCACGAGCCACTGCTTCGGCGGCGGTCTGCGCGGCTTCCTGGGCGTCGTCATGCCAGACGAAGCAGAAGCAGTTCAGTTTCGGGTTGACGTCCTCGATGCGGGACAGGGCATTGGAAACCACTTCGACCGGCGAGACGGTGCGCGCGGCGATCATGCGCGCCAGGTCGACGGCCGGCGTGAAGGCGAGTTCGAGGTCTGTCATGTCGATCACATAACAATATCGAGCGGTCGGAGTGTCGTTAAGCGGTCCTCTCGCTTCGTGGATGGCCTGCCATTGCCCGGAGCGCACCGATCAACCGCGGTCTATCCTCGACGGCCTGGAAATAGTCTTCGTCCGCGGACTCCACAGCGGCAAGGGCCAGTTGAGCGGCTTTCTCCCCTTGCTTTGTCAGGCCAAGGCGAAGGGCACGCGGGTCACGCGCATCGGGCTCCCGCGTGATCAGGCCCTTGGCTTGCAAGGCCCGTACGACTTGAGAGGTCATCATCACGTCGGTCCCGGCGTGATCGGCCAGCTCACGCTGGCTCGGTTGGCCGCCGTGCGCGATGAGCCACCAGGTGCTAGCCAGCAGCACGAACTGGACGTGCGTCAACCCCATCGGCCGCAGGGCAGCAGCCATCTGTCGCTGCCAGCGTAGGGAGGCATGCCACAGGAGGAATCCCGGGCTATCCCAGGCAGAGCGGAAGCGCGAGGACACGAGTCGCCGTCCTTTTCCTTGCGCGGCAATTGCGCGCCGCCGGGTGGCCACTAGGCCTTGCGCAGGCTGGGCGTGACTGATTGCAGGGCGAGCCGCGCCAACGACTCCATCGCCTCGGGAACGTCGGCCGTAATCTGCGGACCGAGGTTCGGCCCCGCCTCGTCTGCCGCCGGGCCGGTGATGATCACCCGGTGGGTGATGCGCGTCTTCCCCGTGTTCGTCGGTTCCAAGAAGTGGTCGAACCGGATCGCGAGACCGGGGATGTAGGTCTCGTCCGAGAAACTCTGCAGCGGTCGAACTTCGAGGACCTTGAAGGGCAACGGATCCTGACCGGGAACCTTCAGGTTGCCCGTGCTCCCGCCGGCAAACGGACCGTTCAGCGTCACCCACTCCAATCCCTGATCCCAGCGCGGCCAAGCGGGGACGTCGGCATAGAGGGGCCAGATGGACTCGGGGCTCGCGCCGGTCTCGATCGAATGTTCATAGGTCCACATCTTGAGATCCTCCTGGGCGGTTTGATATGCGACCATATTATAGGCCCGCATAGTGTTTGTCAGGCCGCTTCTCACGGGAATGCTTGCTTACCGCACGCCTAAACTCGCCGAAGCCTTACCGGTGGAGAATTCGTACTAGCTTGATGACTTCATGAGCTTCGGCACAACAATCAGAACTCTAGCCAAACGTACGCTGCCGCGGTTTCTGCTTGAGCCGTTGGCGTGGGCCGAACAGCGGGTGAGCGCGGCGCGTTTCAGGGTGCGGCGCCGGGGCCGCACCGATTACCGCGTGAACTTCGAGCAACGGAGCCTTCGGAAGGCAAAAGCCGTGATCTTGTGGCGTGACGATTGGCAGCAGGCAACCGGCGCAACCCTCGACATCATGGACCAGCTCAGCCTCGTGCGCGACGGGGACACCGTGGTCGACTATGGCTGCGGCATCGGCCGGATCACCCGCGCACTCTGCGAGAGGTTCGATGTTCGGGTCCTCGCCGTGGATCGGTCCGCAACGATGCGAGACCACGCGAGGAGCTATTTGCCGACCGAGTACCTGCGATCCGGAGCCGTCACGATCGTCTCAGATCGCGACCTGGTGGGCCAGAGCGAAATCATGGGCAAAGTGCATTGCATCCTCATGATCGAAGTCCTCCAACACATCCCCGAGCCTATCCTCGACCAGTTGCTTCCGGAGTTGGTCGCCCTCCTCGAGCCGCAGGGAAAGGTGTTCGTACTCGGGAACAACAGTCTGGACGTCGATCGAGCGGGAAATAGCGGAAGCCCGATCGAACCTGTCCTCAGCCGTCACCTTCAAATCGTGCGGCGGGACCGCTGGATGTCCTGCTTTGCCTATGCCCGGCATTCGTTTCTCTGCGGGCAGCGAGTACCCCCAGGCGGAATCGAACCGCCGTTCCGGCCTTGAAAGGGCCGTGTCCTAGCCGCTAGACGATGGGGGCATGACGCGGAATCATGGTAGCGAAGAATCAAATGAAAGAGCCGGGCTCGGTGCCCAGCTCTTGCCTTCCGAATAGTCGCGTTTAGCGAATGGCTCGGCGACGAGTCGATAGACCAGCGGCGATGAGCGACAGGCCAGCCAGTAGGAGCAAGCCCGCGCCAATCGGAGCTGTTGCTCCGCCGCCGGTGCCGGCCAAGACGGCAGCCGATGTCGAGGTTGTGGTTGTGGTTGTTGTGGTCGAACCCGAAACTCCGCTACCGCTCGTACCGGCGGCCGGAAGGTAGCGAACGAGGCCGCTTACGGGAGGACCGTTATATCCAGGCCGCGGAGCAAATGGCCCCGTGCCGCACTCGCCCATGTCGAACTGGTAGTAACCCGCGACTGTGACAGTAAAGCCGCTCGAGAGGACTTGTTTCTGGTGCGCGGTGAACGTCTTGGTGAACTCGGTGCTGAACACCAACATCTCCTGGGTATTGGTGGTGTTCACCATGTTCTCAAGTTGCGCTTCCGTGTAGGGGGTGTTCGCGTTCAGTGCCGCCAGGTGGTAGATCTCCAGGCGGAAGCAACCATCGCGCGATGTGTCGGTCTCGTTGAAAGTGTCAACACTGAACGTAAAGGCATCTCCCACCGAGTAATTGGCCGGCGGGGACTTATATCCGACAAGATTGACAAATACCCAGCCGTTCTGGGTTGTTCCGGCAGGTCCCGGGGAGTGGGCGGCCGCCACCGCGGCGGTTCCGATAAACAGCGCGGCGACGATGCCGGCAGCCAGCGCTCCTCGGAATAGTCCTCTTCGAGCCTTGTTCCTCATGTTTCCTCCTGAGTGCAACCCATATGGAATTTTTCGTCGACCGGGAACGCCCCGGTTGAACTCAGTTCATTATGGTCCCATTGTCACGAAAACGTCAAGTCCTGACGTAGGAATGATCCCGCGCGCACCCTAGAGACGGTCCCGTTTCTGCCCTGTCAAGGCGCGGCCGCTGGGGCCCCGGGGACGCGGCCGTTGCTCTGACATGGGGAAAATTTGGGGCTTCGTCCTTGTTTGCGTCCTGATTTGGGGGAGCTGGCTGACACTCGGACCCGCTATCCATATTGCCGGCATCTTCGGCCCCCAGGCTCTAGCAACCGCAACCCCCTCGGCGCCGGCCAGGGCGACGCTGAGTCCAACCGCAACCGCATCGCCTGCCAGCACGGGGGCCCAGGCGTCACGGCCGGCGGCCACCACAGCACCGCCGCAGACGGCCGCGCCAACCCAGGCGCCTGGTCCGGTCAGCACCCCTCGCCCGACACCGCGACCAACACCCCCGCCCCCTCCGCCGGTTCCGTGCTCAATCGCTTTTGGGATGTACCAGACGGGCGCTCCGTGGTCATGGGGCCAGTACAATGCGGTCGAGGCGCAGATCAATCGGCACAGCGCCATCGTTCACTGGTACGCGCAGTGGGGAAACCAGAGCGGCGTCTTCAATCCGTCGACGCTGAACCTGCTGAACGGCGTTCGCCAGCACGGCTCGCTCCCGCTGATCAGCTGGGAGCCCTGGGTTGGGCCGCCCGCCACAAACAACCCCTTCCCGCTGAAAGGGATCGCGGCCGGTCAGTTCGACACCTATATCGATAGTTGGGCGACGGGTCTGGCCGCCTACGCGCATCCCATAATGCTGCGCTGGGGGCCGGAGATGCAGGGCAACTGGCTCCCATGGGGGGCGAACATCAACGGCAATACGCCGGCCGACTTCATCGCCGCCTACCGACACATCCATGACCGCTTCGTCAGGGCAGGCGCGAGCAAGGTGCAATGGGTATTTGGGGCCGACGGCGACCCCAATGGCGGTTTCCCGCCGCTCGGCCTTTTCTATCCGGGCGACGCCTACGTCGACTGGCTGGGAAGCGACATCTATAACGTCGGCACCACGCAGCAATACGGGACGTGGCAGCCAATGAGTGCCCGGCTTCAGCTTTCCTACAACCGGCTGACCGCGCTGAGCGCCAGCAAGCCGATCATCCTCGCCGAATTCGGCAGCGTCGAGCAGGGAGGAGACAAGGCAGCCTGGGTCCAGCAAGCCGCGGTGGACTTCCGACGGTTGTTCCCACAGGTCAAGGCGGTGGTCTGGTTTAGCGAGGGCATCTACTCGTTGACGACGTCCGCGACCGCCATCGCCGGCGAGCGAGCGGCCTTCGGAGCGGCGCCCTTCTGCTTGACGCTTCCCTATTAGGCTTCGCCGATCCGCACGGCGACTTCCTCCGTAATGCCGCCAACCTTGTAGATGCGGCGCACCACGCGGGCAAAGGCCAGTTGGAGCGGACGGGCACGGGCGCGATCGGCCAGCCACAGACATGCGCTGAACATCCTTCCGGCGGCGTCCGTTGCCGCCGGACTCACGCTCCAGGAACGGGCGAGGACGGAGCTCAGCCATCCGGTCGTCTCATTGGGTGATAGCTCGTTGAGCGGGCGCCCGTGCTTGCGCGATAGGCGCACGACGGCACGCCCGGCGCTGTAGGACTGCCGTCGAAACGCCCCGTAGCCGACGCGCATCCGATGCTGGCTGACTGCCGCTTCGCTTACGACGAGTGGAATAGATAGTGCAGCCAACCGCAGGCCGAAGTCCGTATCTTCACTGCCCCATGCGCGGAAATCTTCATCGAAGCCGCCGACCCGTCTGAAGGTCTGCTTCCGGACGGAGAAATTGCCGGCCCACAGCATCCAGCTCGAACCGTTTGGACGATGGCTCGCTGGCAGGGTCCGGGTTCTCGCCAGCTCATAGGCGAGCGCGGCGCCCATGCGGTCATAGCCGGGCGCAAGCGGATAGCACCCCTGAACAATAACGTCGTCATTTCGCTCGTGTTCTTCGAGATGCGCAGCGACAAGCTCGGGAACCGGGACATGGTCGTCGTCGAGGAAGATGATGACCTCGTGCCTGGCGAGGCGCGCCGCAGCATTCCGCGCCGCCGAACTGCCGGCATTCGGCTGGGCACTCCACCGCAAGGCATACCCGGGCTTAAGGCCCGCCAGCGCCGCTTCCGTTCCATCCGTTGCCCCGTCGATGAGGACAATCACCTCGAATCGGTCAGGGTCAATCGTCTGGCGATCCAGTGCTCTCAGGGCGGCAAGGACCCTCTCCCGCCGGTTGTATGTGGGTATGCAGACCGAGGCCTTCAGTGGCATTGTCATGCTGATCGCTCCGCGCTGTCATCGGGCACCCGGCGAATCCCTTGGAGCCACCACGCACTGATCCCGCCGATGACGACCAGTTGGATGGCGGCGCCCGCCGCAAACGCAATGGCAGCCCCCACCAGCCCGGCGCGCGGTACAAGCATGAGACCAGCCACAACGGTGGTGAGCATGCCCGCGCCCGTCGCCGTCGCATCGACGGCCGGGCGTCCGCGCGCGATCCAGGCCCACTCGAGTACGGTGTACAGCGCGTACAGACCCATCCCGATCGCGAGAATGGCCAGGGGAGCGGCCGCCTGCGCGTAACCCGAGGCGAAGAGGATGGACACGAGAGGCCGGCTGAAGAGTACGAGGAATGCCACCAGCGGAACCGTCAGGACGGCGACGATCCGCAGAGCGCGGAGCACGTACTCCGCGACGGCTCGGGCGGGGAGGTTGGCGACACGCGGCACCAACGGGACCGTGATGGCGGTGGCAATCAGCATCAGGCCGTTCACGACCGTCTTGGCGGCGGCATAGGCCCCAGCAGATGACGAGGACATCAGGCGCGTGACGAGGATGAGGTCAGCGCCAATCCAAATCGAGAAGAACGCCGTCTGCAAGAAGAGTGGACTGATGAATTTGCGGATCTCTTGTATCCGGACCCGCGAAACGGCATCACGCACGAAATGAAGCGTGAGTGGCGCCATCGCCTGCATCGGCATGAGCCCGACCACGCTCGACAACCCGTAGACGATGAGGTAGGCGGCGGGGCTTCGTTGACCGCCGACAGCCAGACCGATGATGGCAAGTAGCTGGATGACGTTAGCCAGCAGGTAGACGCCGACCATGGCGCCGTATCGTTCGAGGCCCCGCTGAGCTTCACGATACAGCTGTAAGACGGCGAGCCCAACCAGGTTGGCCATGACACCAACCACGAGCCATCCCCGAAGCCCGGCGATGTAAGAGAGGGGTAGCGCAATCGCAAGGCTCAGGCCCAACACGATCGCTACGACGACCACCCAGTTGGTGAAGTGCGCGTTCTGTTCGGCAGGCGCGCCTTCGCTGCGAGCGAGCGCACGAGAAAGGCCCTGCTGCGCATTCCCGACCAGCATTCCGGCAATGGTAGCCAGCGCCAGGGCATAAGCAAAGATGCCGTAGCCAGCCGGCAGGAGCAGGCGCGCCGCGACAACCGAAAACAAGAGGCCGAGGAACCTTGCCGCCGTATTGCCCGAAAAGACGATGGCGGACGACCGAAGAAATGGCATTTCCGGTGCGAGCCGCATCGCGGAGCGGGCGGCCGACGACAGCGCGATCCTGATCGGCCCACCCCACTGCGGCGCCGGACTAAGTTCGATGATTCTGGCCGGTTCAGCCAAAGGTTTCAGTCGCGCCAACTGCAGAGCGCCAAGCACGCCGATCACCATCCAGAACAGCTGGCTAAGGCCAGCGTAGGTGAGATATTCGCCGGTCGCCCCCATAATCGCAAAGCCGATGACATAGGCCACGGCAGTCGCGCCGATAGCCCGGACGGTGGGGTCGGGGGCCATCCGATTACGCCAGCCGACCGCACCGACCGTCGCCAGCATCAGTAGCAGCGCACCCACGCCAACAACCCCGGCCCGGAAAGCAAGGCGTAGGTATTCGTTGTCGACGAACGACGCGAGTTGCGTCGGGACCGCGCCCGGAATCACAGTGCCAGTGCCGGTCAAGAGGTGATCGCCGATGACAGGCAGAAAGTAGGCATTCCAATAGCGGAATCGGGTCTCGAGGCTTACGGGACCGGAGCTGCCGCTAGCGACCGAAGAGAACTGCTGCGTCGCGCGCGCCGAAACCTGGGGCCAGAAAACAGCGAGCCCGACGAGAATCGCCGCGGCGACGACCAGGAGCTGTCGCGGGGCCCGGCGAGCGTGCCAGATGACGACCAGGATCACGATGACCAGCGCGATAATGACCGCCTGAGTCTGGCTCGCCAGCACCGCAACGGCATTTGCCGCCATGACAAGCGTGAGCCACCGCTTGGAAAAGGCCGGGTGCGCCCAGGCGGCAAGCGCCAGAGCCAGGATGAAATTGAGGAGCGCAAAGCCGCCGAAAGCGCTCCAATGTTCGAGAAGCGAGTCTGGACGGCATACCCCAAACTGGCAGATCGCCTCGCCGCTGCCGTCCATCGGAAAGTAGCTGTTGATGAACGTTCGGACACCCGGCACGTCTGCCAGCTGCGCCAAACCGATGAGCGCGATGACGACGCTGGCGGCCATGGCCAGGTTCAAGATGGCGTACAGGCTCCGTTCGCGAAGTTCCGTTCTCGAAAAGATGAGATAGATCAACAGATACTGGGCAGGCGCGAAGACCACCCGCCACACCGTGAAACCGCCTCCATCGTGCCCGACGAACAGGACGAGCGCCGGAATGATCAGTCCGCTGAGGCAGTAGCCCCCCACCGCGAGGTCGAGGCCGGTGAACGGGATCCTGCTCTTCTTTGGCACGTAGCGGACCAGCAGGGCGAGCCCCACCAACGCTGCGATAACCTCGCTGGTCCGAAAGAGCGGGATGACGGTATCGCGTCCGAGCCCGCCGGTCAGCGGCACCGAAAGAACCAATACGGCGCAGCCAATGGCCGGCCGCCAAATCGTCAGGGCGACCAGGGCGCCGCCGCCCAACGCCACGAGCACGATCGCGCCGGCGGCGCCACCCCGAGCGGCTAGCGCCACTGCCAGAACAGCGGCGACGGAGACACCGGCGGCGAGCCAGAGCTGGCCCGGTTCTTCGTAGGCCCCCTTCGGACGGGCGAAGGTGGCGATCATGCCATCGGGTGCAGCGCCGCCAGGTAACGAGGCGCCACCGTTTCCCAGCGAAGACTCTCAAGCGCCTGGCTGGCACGGGCTGCCTGCCGCTCGGCTGCCACTGGGTCATTGAGGAGGCGGTCGACCTGACGCGCCAGACCCTCGCAGTCGCCTGGCGTGAAAAAGGCGACTGACTCGGGGTCGAAGTGTTCTTCGATCCCGGGTAGCCGCGCGCAAACTACCGGGATGCCCATGCCGACGTACTCGAGCAACTTCATCGGAAGGATGAACTCCCCAAAGCCGTCAGCGATAACCGGCACAATGCCAAGGGTGGCGGAGCTGATTCGTTCCATCGCCTCCGGCCACGGAAGGAAGCCGCCGAAGGTGACCGCATCGCGGACGCGGAGCTCAGTGGCCAGGCGCTCCAGGGCTGGCTGGTATTCGCCGCGCCCCAGCACATCGTAGGTGAGATCCGGCCACGCGTCGCGGAGAATCGGAAGAGCGCGAATTGCGACCTGGACACCGTAACGCTCGACCAGGCTGGCGTGGGTCACGAGGCGAGGACTACCGTTTGATGGCTTGCGCATGGCCACCGTCAGGGGCTGAGTGTTGTACACGACCGAGATCTTTGCGGCATCGACGCCCCGGCTGACGAGAGTGCGCCGGAATAGATCGGTCACAACGACCGCATGATCCACCCAGCGCAGCGCCCATCGTTCGATCTGGCGTGCAAGCTTGATAATCGGGTGGCCGGAATCCAGGCCGAGGCGCGTCATGGCGAGCTCGGGGAACATGTCGTACATGTAGAAGACGACACGCGCGCCCCGCAGCCTCGGAACGATCGCCACAAAGGGAAGGAAGTCCGGGAGGTTGTCGACCTGGATGGCATCGTAGCGACGCCGTAGTCCGAGCGCGGTCACGATCGGAAAGGAAAGGAGAAAAAAGGCAGCGAACTCGACCACGTAATTGAACCGATGCTCCCGCCGATGCTGCACGGGTAGCGCGAATATGCGCATCCCGGGAAGGAATGAGCTTGGTGGAAGCGGGTTAGCTGGCTCCATGCAGATAAGGTCGATCTGCATGCCCTGCGCTGCGAGGTGCTCAACATTTCGTCGCAGCAGCGGCGCGTCAGGGTACGCGTGTTGGCTGACCAGCAACATACGTCGGGCGCGTCGAGGCGGCTCGGTCAGCAGCGTCCGAAGTCGTGTCAGTCCCTCGAGTCGGGCCGCACGCAGATCCGTCTGGAGGCGCAGGCTACGCGCGGCGAGCGCCTCGCGCTCCTCGTAGGCGCGGCTAACGGTCCGGGCCATGTCGGTTGGATCGTTGGTCGTGAAGAGGGCGGCTTGACCGAAGCGTTCGCGCATCTCGGGAAGGTCGGTGAGCACGAGAGGCTTACCCAGTGCGACCGCTTCGAACGCGGCCCGGTTCATAACACCCGGCAGCCCGGTGAATGCCGCGACCACGTCAGCCGCTCGTACCTCTCCGAGGAAGGTGGGATAGTCGAGCCACCCGGTAAAGACGGCATTCGGTGGCGCTGCGGCGCGTACGCCCGCTGACACTCGCGCTGGGTCACCGGTAAGGCGTAACTCCATCGCCGGCACTTGCCGAGCCGCCTCGACTACAGCGGCGACCGGCTCGTCCCAGTCCAGGCTCCCGGCGATCAGCACGCGCGGAGCGCCTCCGTGCTTGGGCTCTCGAGCCAGGGCTGGATCGGGCAGCTCGTCCGGGAGGACCATGACGTGGACGCCCCAACCCCGCACTTCCGCGAGGGCCTCCTGCGTGTGAACGAGGACGGCCCGCGATCGACGCATGAGGAAACGATGGAGCGGAAGCGCCCAGGCCCACTTCCGAGAATGCAACGCGAGCGTGTGGCAGTCGATGACCAGCGGGCGGCGGTGGACGCGACACCAGAGCCACGCCACCAGTGGAGCAAACACCGGGGGTGTGATGACGATGACGACCCGGGGATCGAGCCGGCGCAGCTGCCTCCAGGCGTCAATGCCGTCTCGCACGTATCGGAGCGGCAGTTGCCACCGGGCACGGCGTAGGCGGCGCCCGGCGACGAACCGCGCCTCGCCACCCAGCTCCTTCGCGAGGCCCTCGGTGCGCGCTTGAAATGGCGACCAAGCGAATGCGACCAATGGGCCGCGCGTCACGACTTTGCGGTCGAGCCCTCGTGTGATCCCGATACCCCGCGAGCGACCAACACGCTACCAGCGACGGCGAACCCGGCCTGGCGAAGCGCCTCCGCGGCATCGCGCGCCTCCCCGAAGCGGGTCTGCTTCGCAGTTGCCACCAGGATGGCGAGCCTGGCTGTTCCCGCGAGCGACATGGCGACCGGATCTGTCTGCGGCGAAGGCAGGGACAGGACGGTGAAGTCGTAGGGCGTTTTGCCGTTCGCGAGTGCGCTCAACGCCTGCCGCGGATCGTGCGTGGAGGGCAGCGGGACTATCGTCAGACCCGAACCGTTCGGGCTTACCGGGTGGGGGATGCCGTTCACCGGGTCGGCGCGCACCAACACGACCCGCTCTCCGCCATAGGCGGCGGCCTTACCAATCCCGGTCGCCACACCATCGGCGCGATCACGCGGGGCGGCGGCCACCACCATCAACATCTTCGCCTCGGGGTACTTGGCGCGTACGCTTGCCAGCGCCAAGGCATAGGCGTTGCGAGACGCCGCATCCGCCCTCCCGTTCGCGGCGACGCCGCGAAACCCGGCGAGGACCAGCGGCGAACCGGTGGCTTCGGCCAGGCTTTCGGCGCTGTAGAGGCGATCGTCGAACCGTTCAACCAGCAAGGCGGCCAAAACTCCGAGGGCCAGCCCGATCGCCAGCGCAGCCAGGACGTAGCGGAGAGGGTCCGGGCTAATCGGTCCAGTTGGAGGTCCTGCGAGCGCATTGACCGTCAGGGTGGAGATGCCGTGCGATTGCGCTAACAGGATGTTCTGCAGCTGCGTGTACACGCCGCTGTACTGGCCCTGAAGCAGGCTCAGCCGGGCCGCGTGATCGCCGATTGCAGCCGCATTGGTGCCGGGCTTCTCGCTTTGTACGGTCTGGATCGCGGCGTCCAGCCTGGCAAGTTCGGACTCGAGGTAGGTCCGCCGTGGCTCGAATCGAGCCAGCACATCGGCGCGGTTTCGATCCACAAGGCTCTGTGCGACCGCATTGGCGATACGCGCCGCCCGATCGGGCGAGTTGTCGGTGGCATCGATCGCCAGTAGCGTGGTCCCCCGGACCGTGCTGGCATTTATCTGCTTTGCCAGGCGATCGGGAGACACGCCGAGCTTAGCCTGATCAACCACCTGCTGCAGCAGCGGCCCACTGGTCGCCTCGGCGATGTACAGCCGGGTAAGCGTATCGCTCGCGCTCAGGGCGGAGGCAGGATCGGACGCGCCCTCCCACTGAGCGTCGACCAGAAGGAGTGACTCGGCTTTGTAGGTCCTAGGCAACAAGATGACGGCGGCGACGCCGGCAAGCAGGCAGAGGCCAACGACCGCCAGGACGATCGGCAGCCGGTGTCGGAGAGCGCCCGAAACCGTTTTCAACTGACTCCCCCGCTCCATCCTAAAGGTTCCTCGGGCGGCGTCCAAGTAGCGACGGAATCGTATAAGCAAGGATTTTGAAGTCGAGCGCGGGCGAGCATTCGCGAACGTACCGCCGGTCGAGGGCCATCATAGCGGTTGCGGGCAGACGATCGCGCCCGAGCACCTGCCACATCCCGGTGATCCCCGGCCGCACCGCCTGGCGCTCGAAGTAGGAATTCTCGTAGAGCGCAAGCTCATACGGGATCGCCGGCCGCGGGCCAACCAGGCTCATCTCGCCGCGCACCACATTAACGAACTGTGGCAGTTCGTCAAGACTCGTGCGCCGAAGCACCCGACCGACCCGAGTGACGCGGCGGTCCTTCCAGGCCTTGTACCCAAGGGGTGCGGGACTTCCGGCGAACCAGGCTTCGGCCGCGCTGCGGTGCTCGCGGTCGTCGGAACCAGGGTACATGGAGCGAAACTTCCACATCGTGAATGGTTTGCCGTAGCGACCGATGCGCTCCTGGCCAAACAGGACTGGTCCGCCACCGTCCAGGACGATGAGGGCGGCGATAGCAGCCATGAGTGGAGCAAGCGCGACCAGCACCAGGACGCCGATCCCGAGATCCATGGCTCGTTTCCAGCGGTGCACTGGCAGGACGGCAGGGTGGGTCGTCTCAGCCGTTGTTGCATACGCCCAGGGCCAGAACGATCTCAGACGGCGGACGACCCCGACCATGTAATTCGCCCTAGCCGCAGCGACCAATGAGGGGCTGCACAGAGGGTACAGTCATTGTATCAATGAGTAAATAGTTGTCAATCCTCCGCATCACTTTGCCGAACTCTTGCCGCACATACTGTAACGTTTCCTATGTGGGGGACACGAGTATACGATCTTGCCAGCGACCGAAAGAGGCTTTAGACTGGGAAATCACGGAAGGGAAAAAAGCGGAGCACCTTTAGTGAAGGAAAACGGGCACCAGCCAGGGAATGGGGTCAAGCACGCCCACCAGGATCCAGTGCGGGTCGGCGTGATCGGATGCGGCTATTGGGGCCCCCAGCTCATCCGAAATTTTTCCGAGATGCCCGAGGCGCAGCTGGCGGCGGTCGCCGATACCAGCCCGGACCGACTTCAATATGTGCGGCAGCGCTATCCAGGGGTACCCGTCTACGCGGATTACCGCGAGCTCCTCGCGTCGGACATCGAGGCGGTCGTGGTCGCGACGCCCATCGAAACCCATTTCAGCATCACCCGGGAAGCCCTCCGCGCCGGCAAGCATGCGCTGGTAGAAAAGCCGCTAGCGTTAAGTGTGGGCGAGGCGGCTTCCCTGATTGAGGTGGCCCGGGTCATGGACAGGACGCTGATGTCAGGCCATACGTTTCTGTACAACCCCGCGGTGGTCGAGCTTCGACGCCTCGTCAGGTCGGGTGAGCTTGGCCGCATCTTCTACGTCGACGCCGCCCGGCTGAGCCTCGGCCTTTTCCAGCGCCACGTCAACGTCATCTGGGACCTCGCCCCCCACGACGTCTCAATCCTGCTGTACGTGCTCGGGACGACCCCGGTCGCCGTGAGCGCGCGCGGAAGCTCCTGCGTACGTTCAACGGTCCATGATGTGGCGTACGTCGAGATCCAATTCGACAACGGGCTCAGCGCGCAGCTCCACGTCAGTTGGCTTGATCCCGCCAAAGTTCGCCGGATTACGGTGGTTGGTGACCGGAAGATGGCTGTGTACAACGACGTATCCACGACCGAAAAGATCCGCATTTACGACAAGGGCGTGGAGCCGCCACCCACTGACAGCTTCGGCGAATTTCAGCTCTCTTATCGAAACGGGCAGATCACCATTCCGTACGTCGCGTGGCAAGAGCCGCTGCGGACGGAGTGCGAGCATTTTGTGGAGTCTATCCGCACGGGTGCCACCCCACTGAGCGACGGTTACCAGGGTCTCGCGGTGGTGGCGGTCCTGGAAGCAGCCAACCAATCACTCATGAATGGCGGGCTTCGGGTGCCAGTCCGCATTCCCACGATAGTCGGAGTCGCCAGCAGGCAACCCGTGCAACAGGCCGAGAACCATCCCGTCGCCCCGACGGGCAACGGTCACGCGGTACAATCGAACGGTAATGGTCACGCCATCCCGTCGAACGGCAACGGACACCCGGTCGTTTTGGCTAACAGCCGCGACGTACCCGTCCACCCGGTTTCGTCCGTGACCGCCCCGGACGATCCAGCAGTCGCCTTCCCCGAGCTTTAGTCCGGGCGGCCCCGGATCCGGACCTTCGTGGGCTATCGATTCCGTGCCGCAATCTCCGCCCTTAGCCTGGCATTGGTTGCGGTTGGCCTCATCACCTTCGGTTCGCCATCGGGTCAGCCCGCGCCGAGCTCGACCGGGCCCCACTTCGCGTCAGTCAAGGGGCTCAACTATGGCATCCCCCTGGGCCTTGACGGGCGGTGGATTGGGACAACCTGGCTCCGCTCCGGGACTGGTGTCAAAGACAACTGGAACGTCGCCTACCCACAAATCGTCGCCGACCTCGACTTCGTCCAACAGCGCCATCTCGGTCGGGTTATCCGCCTGTTTATCGGACTTGATCAACTCATGGAGTGGAACGACGGAACGGGCTTCATCGGCTTTCACGAAGGAAGCCTCGCTAATTTCCAGCAGATGGTCTCGCTATTTGCCGCGCGCGACCTCCAAATGGTTGCCGTGCTCTACGACCAGGAGGAGACATCGAGCCCGGGCAACTTCCATTTCGAGGCCCTTGACGGTCAGCACGCCGAAATGCGCGCCGGCTACCTCAGGGCTACACAAGCGTTCATGGCGCGCTTTGGCTCGGAGCCGGCGATCGTCGCCTGGGACCTCTTCAACGAGGCTTATGGCAGCCTCGGACCCGATGCCGGCCATCCTCCTCCCCCAGCAGGCGATCCCATCAGTCCAAACTTCCCGGACAGCATCGTGCACGGCTTTCTGCACGACCTCTACTCCGCCGCTAAGGCAGCTGCGCCGCACTCCTGGCTCACGGTTTCCGACGGCAACCTCTACGTTCAGCCAGCCCCCGACCTGAGCCGCTTCGACGACATCCTCGACTTTTACGACCTGCATATCTATGAGGACCACCCGGCGCTGCGCGAGCTGAGGCGTAGGCTGGATAAGCCCTTCATCCTGGGTGAGGCGGGTGCCTCGTTAAAGGGCGACCATCTCCATGACCAGCGAATTGAAGCGACCGCGGTGCGCGATTTCCTCGACCAAGCGATAGGGTCCGGGGCGCTAGCTGTGCTGATGCATTCCATCTCCGACCAGAACCTCTTTCTGGCCACGCACGACCGGCTGACACCCGCGGGCGAAGTCCTCTCCAGCTTTAGCGGCCAGGCCAGCGGCAGGGCCAAATGGCCCATTGTCTCTGGCCCTGGATCGACTGTACTATTTGTGAAGCAGGAGCGCACCCGTTCTCTGACAGTGCTGCATGCGTCCGCAGCGGGCGCAACTATTCGGCCAGGAGGAAAGGACCGTTGGAACCGGGGATCGTGGCCTTACCTCCCGTCGGGCTGACGCCGGTGGGGGCTACGCAGAGCGGCCCGGGCGCCCTTTCTTCGTTCTCGCGGATCAGCAGGCTCGTCCAGCGGGTCGCACCCAAGAGAGGACTGCTTCGGTCGTCGGCCATCCTTTTCTTTGGCGGTACGGCGGCGCGCGCGATCGGCTTTCTCTTCTCGGTCGCCGCGGCACGCCTGCTCGTGCCTGCCGAGTACGGCCTGCTGGCGTACGGCCTCGCCATCGTTGGCTTCGCCTCGATTCTCATCTCCAGCGCACCAGCAGGCTTGGCCACCTTCGTCGCTCGCTACCAGGGAAATCCCCGCGAACAAGAACTGCACTTCAGCAATTGGCTGGCGGTCATCACCCTGCTGCTGGCGCTCAGCACCGTGTTGATGGTCCCGATCGCCGCCGTGGCCCGGCTGAGTCCGCCGATGCTGCTCGCCGTCATCGCAAACCTGGTCGGGCTCGCGGTGCTGCAAACCTACAAAGAAGCGCAGCGCGGGCTGGAGCGATTCGCCGCGATGACGATTTTCTACTTCTTGGCTAACGTTGCTCAGCTCATCGCAATTCTGGTACTGGCTGCGTTCGGCCGGAGAAATGCCGCCCTCTACCTTGCGATCTACGGGTTGTCGAGCGTTGCCGCCCTAGCCATTGTCCAGCCGGTCGCGCCACTGGCCCTCCGTTTCATTCGCGACGCGGTGGAATGGCAGCGGATGATGGCGGTCGCTCGCTATATCCAGCCGCTAGTGCTCCAGACGGTCTTTTTTGCCATCTGGTTCGGAGCCGACCTGATCCTCGTCCAGCGGCTGCTTGATTCGCAAGCGGCCGGTAACTACGCGGCGGCGAAAAGCCTCGCGAACGCCGTCTATCTCGCGCCTTCGGCCGTATCGGGTGCGGTGATGAGTCGGATTGCACGCATGCCACAGTTGTCCCTCGGTGGCTACCTGGGGCGGGTCCTGGTTTTTGCGACGATCGTAACCGCCCCGCTCCTGATGGTCTTCGTCATTTTCGGCAAGCCGCTCACGGACTTCATCTTCGGCAGCCGATACAGCGAGGTCAGCACACCGCTTGCGGTGCTGGCGATCGGGATGGCCTGCTACGGCGTCTACCTGGTTCTAGCGGGAAGTTGGCGAGGGCTTGGCAAGCCGGCCATCGATGCCGGAGCGACCGGCGCGGGCACCGTCGCCACCGTCGTCATCGGCTTGTTGCTGGTTCCGCGGGCCGGCCTGCTCGGAGCTGCCGTGGCCTTTTCTGCAGGCGCAGGGGTTCAGCTCGTGGTCATCGGTGCCTACACCATCCGGCAAGTCAGCGCCGGCCGTATGACGCGGCTCAACGCCTTCATGGGACAGGGTGCAAGCAATGAATGACCTACGAGCATCGGTGCTCATCCCCACGTACAACCGGCGCTCCTTCCTGATGCAGACGCTCAACAGCCTTCAGGCGCAGTCCGTCGAAAGCGGTGCCTTTGAAGTCATCGTCGCCATCGACGGCTCAACCGACGACACCGTGGAAGCGCTCGAGCACTTCAGGCCCACTTACCCACTCCGATGGATCACGCAGCGAAACGCGGGCAGCGCCGCTGCCTCCAATTCCGCAGCCCGCGAGGCCCACCACGAGGTACTGATCTTCCTCGACGACGATCAGATCGCGTCGCCTGACCTGGTCGCGGTCCATCTCGAGGTGCAGGAGCAACAGGGACCGGCCCTTGTCCAAGGCTTTTATCCTCTCGCCAAAGGCTACGACCGTCGCGGAGCATCCCTCATCTATCAGCACTGGCTCGAGCGCTCTGTCGCACCGCTCGACCGGCAGCACCGCATGTCTGCCGAGATCTGGAGCGCCAATATCTCGCTGACCCGCGATCTCTGGGCGCGGGTCCGTGGATTCGACGAGGGCTTTCGCCAGTACGGGAACGAGGATACAGACTTCGGAATCCGCATCGCCGCCATCGGTGTCCCCGTGGTCTTCGAGCCGCGGGCCCTTTCCTATCACCTGCATCACGTCAGCTATGGTGCCGCGCGGCGGCAAGCCTTCAGCGGCGGCAAGTCAATCGTGCACCTCGCACGCAAACACTCCCTTCCAATCGAGACCTTTATCGGCAGCCCGATCGACCAGGGGGTGACCCGCCGGTTGGCGTCGGCCTGGCGAGCTGCGCCGACGGCAATGGACGCCCTCGGTCGAACGCTGATCGCCAGCCTGTGGGCTGCGGATCTGCTGAGGGTTCGCCAGCTGCAACTCTTGATGGCGCGCGTGCTTCACCGCTACTACAAGGTTGGCGGCGTGGTCCTGGAAACCGCTCAATCTGGCACACGGGTGGAACATGGCGCAGCCTGAGCCGATGGCGGCCGGCGCGCAAACCGCTGCGTTCCTCGGCGCCCTTGGCGTGCCGGAACTGCCGGCGCGGACGAGCGCCTTCGACCCCGGCTATGACCCGGCTACCGTCATTAGTCATCTCGAACAGAGCGGCCGTCTGCTGAGTCGGTTAAAGCTGTCGATGGCCACCTGGTTGCTCGCCGATGAGTCTGCTACGCGGGCCAAGATCGGGGCCGCCAAGCGTCTGAATGTGCCACTGGTCACCGGAGGCGGACCTTACGAGATCGCCAAGGAACGGGGCTGCCTCGAGGAGTACTTCGCGCTCTGCGCCAGCCTTGGCATCGAACGGATCGAGGCGGGCGAAGGCTTTACGGCGCCGATGGCGCCTGAAGATGTCATCCGCCTCGCCCGGCAATTCGGCCTGGAGGTGCAGGTCGAGCTGGGCGAAAAGCAAGGTGGGGCGTTCACCAGGACGGTCGCCGAGCGGTTGGTCGAACGAGGCCATCGCTGGCTGACGGCCGGCGCGAAACAGATCGTGGTCGAAGGGCGGGAGAGCGCCCAGGGCATCGGGCTGTTCGACGAGACCGGACGGCTGAATACCGATTTCGCCGAGACCTTCGTCTCGGCCTGGGGCATCGCGACTACTGTCTTCGAAGCCCCGACCAAGCGGAGTCAGTTCGACCTGCTGACGCATTTCGGTAACGACGTGAACCTGAGCAACGTCCGCATGGAAGAGATTCTTCGCGTCGAAATCTACCGTCGCGGCCTGCACGCCGACTCCTTTTATCGGGAACTCGCGCCAAGGCCGCGCCCCGGAACCGAGGGGCGCCGATGAAGGGTACGGTGGTTATCGATTCGCTCCCCGAGCGTACTGCCCGCTACCTGAATACGCACGCCGTGGTCGCCGTCGACGCCTTTCGAGCGACGACGACGATCGTCACCGCGCTGGCCCATGGACGTCGGGTCTTTCCCGTCGCCTCAGTTGAGGAAGCTGCCGAGGTGGCAGCCGGGCTAACCAATCCCCTGCTGGCCGGCGAAGTGGCCGGGGATACACCGGCGACCTTCGAAATCAATAACTCGCCCTATCGGCTGGCCAGCCGATCCGACCGACGCCCGCTGGTGCTCCTCTCATCGGCAGGGACCAAGTTGCTAGCTAACGCCCGGGGTTCCCGCGCGGTTTACGTCGCGTGCTTCCGCAACTTGTCGGCCACGGCGGACTACGTTGCACAGCGCCACGAGCACATTGCCGTCATCGGAGCCGGGACCCGGGGCGAGCCGAGGGCGGAAGACCAGCTGGCCTGCGCTTGGTTTGCCCTCCGTCTGACGCAGCTTGGTTTTGAACCGGAGAATCCCACCACACGACAGGAAATTGATCGGTGGGCATCGGCGGATATTGCGTTGATCAACGACGGTCCAAGCGCAGAGTACCTGCGCAGCACCGGCCAAGGGGACGACATCGGTTACGTGCTGTCCCATATTGACGACCTCGACCTTGTGGTCGTCATGGAGGGCCAGGAAGCGACGACGGTCGCTGCTCATACGGCGGCGCGAGGAGGCTGGAACTCATGACTCGCCGCCCAGCGCTGCTCGTACTGGTTCCACCTGCATGGATTGGTGGCCTCGGTACCATGCGCAGCCTCGGACAGCTCGGCGTGCCAGTTTACGGCCTTGCCCACAGGCGGCGGCTCGTGCCCAACGCCTCGCGGTACTGCGCTGGGACGTTTCCGATTGGCGACGAAGGACGTCCGACTGGCGAGCCGGCGACGCTGGTGGCCGGCTTGCTAGCTGCCGGCGAACAACTGGGACCGGGCGCCATTCTCCTCGCCGGCACGGATGAATGGGCCGTCTTCGTCGCCGAACATGCGGAGCAGCTGCAAACCCGGTTTCGCTTCCCGCGCATGAGCGCTGACCTGGTGGCCTCGCTTGCCTCCAAGGAGGGCCTCTACCAGCTCGCTGGCGAGCACAACGTTCCCACCCCGCGAATCGCAAAACCGGCCAATGCGCAGGAGGCTGCGGCCCTGGCATCGACGCTGCGTTACCCGGTGATGCTGAAGCCGGTCGTCAGCCGTCCCGACGTGACCTTCAAGGCGGTCGCAGGGAACGCCGACAGCCTCCTGGCCGCCTATGAGCGGATGGAGGAGGCTCCGGAGGCGCCCAACGTCATGCTGCAGGAATACATTCCGGGACGGGACGAAGACGTCTGGATGTTCAACGGGTACTTCGACGAGAACTCGCGCTGCCTTGCGGCATTCACCGGAAGGAAGCTCCGTCAGCAGCCTGCGCACATGGGCCATTGCTCACTCGGGGTCTGCCGACAGAATCGCGCAGTGATCAAGACCACGCTTCGGTTTCTGGGGGCAGTCGGCTATCGTGGGATCGTTGACATAGGATACCGGTTCGACCACCGCGATGGTCAGTACAAGATCCTGGACGTCAATCCACGCCTGGGTGGGGCATTCCGTTTGTTTGTCGATCGGAACGGCCTAGACGTCGTGCGAGCGCTTTACCTCGACTTGACCGATCAACCCGTGCCCGTTACCGTTCCGCAGGACGGCCGCCGCTGGCTGCGAGAAGATTCAGAGCTCTTATCCCTGGTCCAGTACCGCCGCACCGACAAACTTCGGCTGGGGGACTGGCTGCGGTCATTTCGCGGCGTGCAGGAGACAGCGACCTTCTCGCTGGTTGATCCCGTTCCGTTCATCGCCAGCATGTGGCATTTGGTGAGCGAAACGGTCCGAGGTCGCTGGCAGCGGGTACGCCGGCGCCAGGCTCAGGCGTCGGCTCAGCGACCGGCGGCTCGTATCGAGTCGACGGCGGCGGTCAAATGACGGCCCACATGGGTCCGGCCAGCCTGCACCGAGATCCCGTCGGGGAGCGTCAAGCGGAGCAACGCCGCGTCATCGAGGGACACTTCGAGGCGGCTGCGCGATTTTGGGATGAACTCTATGACCGCGCCGACGTCGCGACCTGGCTCTTTCGCGAGCGCCAGGCTCGAGCCCTCGCCTGGGTCGACGCCCTGAACCTCCCGCGTGACGCTCGCATCCTCGATGCGGGATGTGGCGCCGGCCACGCGGCGATCGCCCTCGCCCGTCGTGGCTATCACGTGGATGCTATTGACCCGGTAGCCACCATGGTCGAGCTCGCTCGTCGCAATGCGGACGAGGCGGGACAAGGCGACGCCATCGAGGTACGCGCTGGCGATATTCATGCGCTCGAGGCGGAGCGCGACCATTACGACCTGATACTTGCTCTGGGGGTCGTGCCGTGGCTGCATTCGCCGGGCCAAGCGCTCGCGGAGGTGGCGCGGGTGCTCAAACCTGGTGGCCACGCGATTGTCACATGCGACAACCGCCGCGGACTCGTCTACCTGATCGATCCAATGCGCGGCGCCTGGCTCGAACCCGCCCGCCGGACGATTTCGGCGGTCCTTCGCCGCGCTGGGCTGCGCCGCACGCCGCCCCACGGTGCTCGGGCAGAGTTTCACCGCCGCCGCGAGCTAGACGCGCTGCTCTACCAGGCCGGGCTTGCAAAGCTTTCGTGGCGAACGCAAGGCTTCGGACCCTTCACGTTGCTGGGCCACAAGCTGCCCGACTCGATCGGCCATCCCCTGCAAGCGCAGCTACAGCGCCTCGCCGATCGCGGCATACCCGGCCTCCGCGCCGGTGGCTCCGGGTACATGGTGCTGGCTCAAAGAGCGGCCATCGACCCCGCGCCGGAGATCCATCGGCGCGCGGACGTGTCGGCGGGCGCCAGCGTCGTCGCCGGAACGCGAATCTGGAACGATGCCCAGGTTCGAGGGCGCTCGGATCGGCGCTGACTGTGTGCTGGCGAAGGGGCGTGTACATCGACATCGGGGTGACTATCGGCAATCGCGTCAAGCTCGAAAACCGCGCCTCCATCTTCGAAGAGGCGACGGTGGCCCACGGGGTGTTCACCGGCCCACATAGCTGCCTCCTCAATGACAAACGCCCCCCGGCTATCACGCCCGACGGTGCGCTCAAGACGCGGGCGGACTGGCGGGCGCAAGGCGTTGTCGTCGCTGCCGGGGCATCGATCGGCGGCGGCTACGGAGGCTAAGACCAATGGGTGACACCGTGATCCCGATCGCGCGACCACAGTTTGGCCCGGAGGAAGAGGCGGCAGTCCTAGAGGTGATGCGGTCCGGAACCTTCGCCCAGGGGCCGCGGGTGAAGGCGTTTGAGGAGTCTTTCGCTGCCGTGACCGGTGCCGACTATGCAGTCGCAACCTCCAACGGCACCACCGCCCTGTACCTCGCATTGCTAGCGTCGGGAGTCGGCCAGGGGGACGAGGTCATCACGAGTCCGTTAACCTTTATTGCGACCGCCAACGCAATCGCCCAGACAGGCGCCCGCCCCATTTTCGTTGATGTCGACGACACCCTCAACCTCGATCCCGAGTTAGTTGCTGCAGCGATCACCTCACGGACCAAGGCCATTATTCCGGTGCACCTCCACGGCAATCCCGCCGACGTTCCTGCCTTGCTCGATTTGGCTGCCAAGCATGGCCTGCTCCTCATCCAGGACGCCTGCCAGGCGGTTGGTGCAACCATCGGAGCAACACCGCTTGGAACGCTGGCGACGGCCGTCTACTCCTTTTACGCGACGAAGAACCTGACGACCGGTGAGGGGGGCATGATCACCACGAACGATGCGAGGCTCGCAAAGGCATGCGCCAGCCTCCGACACCAGGCCTACGGGGACGAGCCTTATACGCATGATGCGGTCGGTTACAACTTTCGGATGACCGAGATCCAGGCCGCCATCGGACTGGTCCAGATCCAGCGGCTACCCGGCATCACGCAGCGTCGACGCGAAACCGCCTCGTACTACGACGAGCGAATCGCGCCAAAAGGATTTTTCAGGCCCCGGACGGGCCGCGGCCGGACACATGTCTACCACCAGTACACCCTGCGGGTGACGGACCCCCTCAAGCACCCACGTGATGCCGTGAGGGAGACGCTGGCCGCGGTCGGAATCGGGACGGGCGTCTACTACCCGGTCCCGGTACATCGTCAACCCGCCTATCGCGCCTACCGCGACACGCCATGCCCCAACGCCGAACAGGCTGCCATGGACATGATTTCGATCCCGGTCCACCCCGGCGTCTCAGATTCAGACCGCGAGCGGGTGGCGAACACCCTGAGCCACCTCTAGGCCCTACTCACCAAAGGGCGTTTTGAGGCGTTCGTACGCGAGCGCGACCAGGGTCTCCGCTGTGTACTCCCAATTTCGCGCGGTCGTCGATACGATCAGCCTCAAGCCGCTCGGTTTCAAGGGCACTGGGCCTGAGGCTGCAACCCTGGCGGTCGACCTAACGACCGACATGCTCTACGTGATGGTTACCCGCGCCGGAATCGTCGGCGTCTATCACGACCCCTAAACGCGCGCTGCGTCAGCCGCCATCGGGCGCGTTGACCATGCCCCAGGCATCCATCATGAGGGCCTGCAGCGTCGCGTAACCGATATGCCCGAAGCCGTGGTCGCCCCACTGGCTTCCCCAGCTGTTGGCGAACTTGAACATGCGGTTTCTGCGGTCGAAGCCGACGATGCAGATCGCATGGCCACCCAGGAATTCGGATCCGGGCTGCGGCATCGGGACGATGCCGCCCGGCGCATCCATGAAGGGCTCGTGCACCATGACCCCGGCGATGAAGCAGTTCGTCATCAGGTAGGCCTCCATCTCGACGATGCTGTTGAGCCGCGCATAGCTTTTCGCCCGGTAGGGCTCGGCCGCGTGGCGCTGCTCCGCGGTAGGCGGGACGTTGATGCGCTGCACGGCATAGGGCATGCAGGCAAGACTGCAGACACCCTGCTCCTGGATGATCTTCATCGCCTCACGGATCGTCATCCCGTCATCCTCCGGCTGGTTGCGCCGCTGGCTGTAGATGTAGAGGGGCGAGAATTGGTGCTGCGGATCGTCGAGCGTCCAGTGATGCTCGAGTCCTTTCTGGAAGGACTTGTCGTAGTAGGCCGTGGCGCAGGCGACGCACGTGCCCGCCGGACCCTGGTCGAAAACTGGCGGCAGCGCCGGCGAGTGATCCACCTGCTCGGCCAGCGGGGCCGCTTTCAGGAAGGTCGCCACGTTGAAGTCGCGATGGTCGTAGGGGTCCTTGATGCAGCCGAGCGCGTACCGAGGCATCGAGGGTGTGACGAATGGCCGGCGATTTTCCGCTGAGTACGATGGTCGGATGGCCCAGGTGAACGAGCCGGTCCGTGTCCGCTACGCGCCCAGCCCGACGGGTGCGCTGCACCTCGGCGGCGCCCGCACGGCCCTCTTCAACTACCTGTTCGCTCGGCAGAAACGCGGGCAGTTCCAGCTGCGTATCGAGGACACCGACCGGGCCCGCCTGGTTCCCGGCAGCCAGGCGCAAATCGAAGAGGGGCTACGCTGGCTCGGCATGACATGGGATGAGACGCCACTCATCCAGTCGGAGCGCAAGGCGATCTACCAGGAGGCGGCTGCCGGCCTGCTCGAATCGGGCGCGGCCTATCGCTGCTTCTGCACGCCGGAACGCCTCGAGCAGATGCGGGCCGAGCAGCGCGCTCGCCACGAGCCGGAGCGGTACGATCGCCGCTGCCGCTCGATCACGAAAGATGAATCCGAGCGCCGAGCCGCCGCCGGCGAGCGCTTCGTCGTGCGCCAGGCGATGCCCGCCGAGGGAACGACTACGCTGCAGGACCTGGTGATGGGCACGGTCACCTTTCGCAATGACACGCTCGACGACCATGTCCTCCTCAAGTCGGACGGCTTCCCCACCTATCACCTCGCCTTCGCCGTCGACGATCACGCGATGCGGATCAGCCACATCATCCGTGGCGACGGCTGGCTGCCGTCAGCGCCCAAGCACCTCTTGCTCTTCCAGGCGTTCAACTGGCTGCCGCCGGCATTCGCCCATCTTCCGCTCGTGCTGGGATCGGACAAGAAGCCGCTCGCCAAGCGCCACGGCGCCAAGGACGTCCTCGAGTACCGCGAGGCCGGCTACCTGCCCGAGGCGGTCGACAACTTCATCGCCTTCCTCGGATGGTCACCGGGCACCGACCAGGACATCTTCACCATGGACGAGCTGATCCAGGCCTTCGACCTCAGCAAGATCCAGGCGAGCCCCGCGGTCGCGAATCTCGAGCGGCTCGACTGGCTCAACGGCCAGTTCATCCGCCGCTTGACGCCCGACCAGCTCGCCGCGCGGATTTCGCCGCTCATGCCCGCGGTCCCGGTGGCGGCGCTCACGCCATTGATGCCATTGGTGCAGGAGCGGCTGCGCAGCTTGAATGAGGCTCCCGACATGCTGCGCTTTTTCTTCGAGGAACCCGACACCTACCGGCCGGAGCAGCTGGTCCCCAAGGGGCGCGACGGCGCCGCCGCGGCCACCGCGCTCATCGAGGCGGCCACCACCTTGCGCGCGCTCAGCGATTGGACCCCGGAATCGATCGAGGCCGCGCTGCGCGCACTCGCGGAGCGCGTGGGTTGGTCGTCGCGCGACTTCTTCATGGCGTTGCGGGTCGCGGTCACCGGTCGCACCGTGACACCGCCGCTGATCGAGTCGATCAGCCGCCTGAGCAAGGACACTGTCGTGGCCCGGCTGGAACGCGCCGCACGTACGCTCGCCTAGCCGGCGCCTCGCTAGAGCCGAGCCGGTGGGAGCGGCCAGTAGCGCCAGCGGACGCGGGCCAAGAGCAGGTCACGGGGAACGGCGCCAAAGATCCGTGAGTCCGTGGCTCCAGGGGTGGCGGGATTGTCACTCACCAGGAAGGCTGCCCCGTCCGCCTGCAGGGATTGGATCCGCTTGATCATCGTGACGCTCGGGCGGTCCGGGCGCCGGGCTACGACCACATCTCCGACTCGGAGCGGCGTCATGCCATCGATCGGGCGGGCAACGACCAGCGCCCCGGATGGTAATCGCGGTGCCATGCTCTCACCATTTACGCGCAGCGGGTAGACTGGCTTCAGAGTCAGTCGTTCATCGTATAGGAGGAGTTGGCACCATGAATTTGATGGAGTGGATTCGTCCGAGCAGGACGGTCGAGGCCCATTGCGATCTTCCGTGCGGCATCTACGACCCCGAACAGGCCCGCATCGAAGCAGAGTCCGTTTACAACATCATCAAGAAGTACAACGACTCGAAGGACGAGGTCTACCGGCAGCGGGCGATCGTCATCAAAGAGGAGCGCGCGGAGCTAGCCAAGCACCACATCGACGTCCTCTGGAGTGATTGGTACAAGCCCGAGAAGCACGATGCCAAGTTCCCCGAGCTCAAGGACGCCCTGAAGGCGGCTGTCTCCCAGGGCTCGAAGGTGAAGGGCTCGGTCGACCTGGCGGATGCCCAGAAGTTCCTCGACCTGATCGACAAGGTCGACCAGATCTGGGAAAAGGCCGGCGGTCCGCAAGAGACGCGCGTCCCGCGCGCAGCGGCAACCCCGACCCGCGCTTAACCCCTCCGTTCACAGAGACTTAGCGGCCGGCTGCGGCCTACGGCCGTGTGCCGGTCTGCGCCAATGCGCAGCTCGGCGTCAATTAGCGAAAGGCTCTTCGTAACCGTCGAATCTCTTGTGAGAAAGCGTTACGGAATCGTGGCCGCCAACCGCGAACAAGCCGATGAATACTGGACGTTACGAGGATTAGAGAGATGCACGAGTCAGGAAATATCCTCTCGCTCCGCTTCGGCTCACCGGCGGTTCCGCATGCGTACCGCACCCCCGCCCAGCTGACCTTCTGCTACCAGTGCCACTGTGCCGTCGACCTCGGCGCGTCGACGACGGCGCTGCGCTCCGGACACTGGGCGCGGATCGGCACCTGCGCCCACTGCGGGACCACGATCACGCGGATCCTCAAGGCGAGCTAGCAAGCGCCCGCTCCGTGACCCTTCCCCTTGAGGGAAGGGAAATGGCTCGCGGTAACATCGACCAGTGACCTCCCGGCCCTCCCGGCCAGCGGCGCGGCGCGCCCGCCGGGCCGCTCCCAACCCGGACGCCGTCGAATCGCACAGCGTCAAAGAGCAGGGTCGACCTGACAAGGCCTCCTACGCGATGATCCTCGCCTTCGCGGCCGCGCTGCGCTCCACCTGCCTCAGCCGAAAAGTTGGTTGCGTGATCGTGCGCGACGGCCAGGTGATTGCGACCGGCTACAACGGCACCCCCAAGGGCACCTGGCACCCGGAGGAGTTTCCCCGCCCCTGTCCCTGCGTCGGCGGCGTCAGCGGCGCCGACCTCTCGCTCAAGTACTGCGCGCACGCCGAGGCCAACGCGCTGGCGCAGAGCGCTTACCGCGGCTCATCGACGGCGGGCGCCGACATCTTCTGCACCAACTTCCCCTGCATCGAGTGCACGAAACTGCTGATCAGCGCCGGCATCCACGCCATCTACTACGTCCATGGCTACCCGGACGCAAGCGGCTTGCGCGACCGTTACTTGAGCCAGGCGGGGATCCCGAGCCACCCTATCGCGTGGTCGCGGATCCAGCCGCACCTGTCGGCGCTGGCGAAGGGGTAGCCGGGGCGTCGACCGCGGCAGGCTCCACGAAAAAGGAGACGCTCAACGCGGGATGCGGCCTTACGGGAATCGCGGCCGTGGACGGCAGCAGCACCGCGCACGCGATGGCGGCGATCAGCCAGCGGCGCCATGACGCCCCCACGGAAGAGCAACGGCCCGGCTAGGCGGCACCAACCCGCCGTCGCCGGGCTGCTCCAGCCGCGCCATGCCGGTGTTACATATGCGGGAATGGCCCGCCGGTAGCGTCGAGCCGCGATCTCAGGCGGGCGCCGGCTGGCGGGGCGCGCCCGCCCGGCGCACCGACTGCGCGTAGCGGACCGAGTCGGCGGCGGCCTTGCGCGGCGCCACGCGGTGCGCCAGCGCGACCCAGAACGCGGCCGGTCCGGCATATCGATCGCGAGGCGCATCCTCGCCCGCCTGGGCGGGACACCAGTGGACCCGGCCCCCCTCGCGCAGCAGGACGCCGCCGTCCTGTTCCGCCAGGTAAACCAGTCGAGGTCCCATGCCGGCGAGCAGCCGCAGCGCCTCGCGGCCATCCGCCGCGCCGAACAGCACGCTCGCGTCGGACGCCTGCAGCGCCACGCTGTCCACGGCGGCGAGCGCCGGCTCCAGCACGCGGCGAGTCATGCGCGCGTTCGTCCACCAGAGCAGGTCGGCTTCGAGGAGCAGCGCGGACCGCCCGCCGCGCGCCCGAGCCCCGCTAATCGCGCCCAGCGCCGCCGAACGGGCGGGCTCGACCGAGAGGCTGTAACCGGAGATCACCGTGAGCGCGGCCGTCACCGACGCCGGCGGCAGCTCGTCGAGCCGCAGCGCAACGTCCGCGCCGCGCTCGACCCGCCGCAGCTGGGGCTCACCGTCGGGCTGATGCCAGATGGTCGTCCGCAGCCCCGGCGCCTCGAGCAGCCAGCGAAGATCCACCCGCAGCCGCTCGAGCGAATCGCGCACCCGGCGTCCCGCCTCGTCGGCGCCCACTTTGCCGACGAGCGCGGTCCGCGCGCGCAGCGCCGCGGCATGGGCTGTGAGCCGGGCCGCCCCACCGCCCAGGATTCCCGGGCCACTCGCCGCCGCGCGTTCTTCCGCCACGTCGCCCACGGCGAGCCAGTCCAGGGCCCCGCTCATCGGGGTCATGATAGTTAGTCGCGGTCGTCGGGCTTGTGGCCGCCAGGCTGCGGACTGGGACCGCCCCGAACAATCGGCGCGGGCGGCTGAGAGGGGCGCGGCTCTGGCCGTGGTGATGCGACCGGTACGGGCGATGCGACCGGCGCCGCGGGCGCGGCCGCGACGGATGCGGCGGGTGTGCTCGCGACTCGATGCGCGACGGCCGGCCGCGCCCACAGCCGCGTCGCGGGCGCCGTAGCCACGAGCGTGCCGAGCGCGAGCTTCCCGCTGGAGGTCCACGATTCCGTCCGTTCCTGGGTGTCGACGGCCGGAACCGCGAGCGAGAGGTGGAGCTGGCGACTGCCGACGGGACCCAACACCAGCGATGTCATCTGGTAGAGCGCCAGCGCGGCGCCGGCAATCACCAGGGTGCCCAGCGAGAGCGCCCGATGGCCGGCGACGCCAATCGTTCCCGACATGCCATGCATCCTAGGGACCAGATGTTTCGACCCGGTAGTCCATTCGGCCCATTACGGCAGCCATTCGGAGGAGGGCCGCTAGCATGATCCAATGGCAAATCGGCTCGCGCAGGAGACCAGTCCCTACCTCCTCGAACATGCCAACAACCCGGTCGACTGGTATCCATGGGGCGAGGCGGCGCTGGCGCGCGCGCGGACCGAACACAAGCCGATCCTGCTGAGCATCGGCTACAGTGCCTGCCACTGGTGCCACGTCATGGCCCGCGAGTCGTTCGAAGATCCGCAGACCGCCGCCTCGATAAACCGCGACTTCGTCGCCATCAAGGTGGACCGCGAAGAGCGGCCCGACCTCGACCAGGTCTACATGCGTGCGGTGCAGGCGATGACCGGTTCCGGCGGGTGGCCGATGACGGTGTTCGTGCTGCCGGACGGCAGGCCATTTTTTGCGGGCACCTACTTCCCGCCGAGCGATCGTTTCGGGATGCCGTCGTTCCAACGCGTGCTGGCCGCGGTCGCGGACGCCTTTGCGAAACGCCCGGCCGACGTCGAGGAGACGGCTGCCCAGGTCCGTGATTTTCTTAACCGCCCGTCGGTGCCGCTCGCGGTGGGCGAGCTCACACTGGCATTGCTGGACGAGGCAGCCGCGGGGCTTGCGCGCGATTTCGACACGGTCCATGGCGGCTTCGGCGGCGCACCCAAGTTTCCGCAACCCATGCTCGTCGAGGTGCTGCTGCGCCACCACGTCCGAACCGGGCAAGCCGCTGCGCTGGAGATGGCACTGCAGACGTTACGCGCGATGGCGGCCGGCGGCATCCATGACCAGCTGGGCGGTGGATTCCACCGCTACAGCATCGACGACCACTGGCTCGTGCCACATTTCGAAAAGATGCTCTACGACAACGCGCTGCTGTTGCGCGCCTATCTCGATGCCTGGCAGCTGACGCATGATCCCGCGTTTCGACGTGTCGCCGAAGACACCGTGGCGTTCGTGCTGCGCGAGATGACCTCGCCCGAGGGCGGCTTCTACTCGAGCCTCGACGCGGACAGCCAGGGCGAAGAGGGGCGCTTCTATCTGTGGACACCGCAGGAGCTGGAGGCGGCGCTCGGCGCCGATCAGGCCGGCTCTGTCGCTGCGGCGTTCGATGTCACGGGCACGGGAAATTTCGAGGGTCGCAACATCCTGCACCCGGTGGCGCCCGGCGCGATCGAGATCCTGGACGCGGCCAGCGACCGGCTGATAGCATTTCGGGAGCAGCGCGTGCGGCCGCATCGCGACGAGAAGGTGATCGCCGGCTGGAACGGGTTGATGCTGCGCGCGGTTGCCGACGCCGGGCGCGTGCTCGACCGGCCCGACCTCACGACGGCCGCGCAGGCGACCGCCGACTTCCTGCTCTCGCACATGCGCCACGACGGACGGATGCGGCGGAGCTACAAGGACGGCCGCGCACCGCTCGCCGGCTACCTCGAGGACCAGGCGGCCGTCGCCGACGGGCTGCTCGCCCTCTACGAAGCGACTTTCGACCCCCGATGGCTCGACGAAGTGCGGGGCCTGGTGAGCGAAATGGTGACCGCGTTCTGGGATCCGGCGAGCGGGGCGTTCTTTGACACCGCGCAGGACCAGGAGCGACTGGTGGCGCGACCCCAGGATGTGACCGACAACGCGATCCCGTCGGGCACCTCTCTCGCGGTCGATGTGCTGCTACGTGCCGGGATGTTACTGGGCGAGCCATCATGGGTCGACATCGCGCGGGCGACACTCGAGCGGCTGGCGCCGACCGCCGCCAAGGCGCCGCTCGCGTTCGGGCGTCTCCTCGCGGCTCTCGATTTCCACCTCGCCCGGACCGTGGAGCTGGCCGTCATCGGCGAACCCGCCGACCCGCAGACGCGTCGACTCCTGGAGGTCATGCGCGAGCGCTTTCTTCCCAATCGACTGGTCGCCGTCGCGCCGGGCGAGTCGGCCATTCCGCTGCTGGCCGACCGGCGCGCACTCGACGGCAAGGCGACCGCCTATCTCTGCGAGGGCTTCGTCTGCCAGGCGCCCACGACCGACCCGGCGCAGTTGGCGCGTCAGCTTGAGGCGTTCACCGCGAAGCCGGTTGCGTCGCGAGCCAGGCCCCGTAATCGGCGGGGGTGTTGATGTTGCGGAATGAACGCAACTCCGGATCGACGGCGCGCAGCTCCTCTGGCGTCAGGTAGCGGACGTTGCTGGCCGCCAGCAGGCTCTTGATGCTCCGCTCGCCGGAAGCCAGCAAGCCATCGATGCGGGAGACCAGCGCCCGATCGTAGAGGGCGCAGACGCCCTGGGGCTCCGCGTCGAGGCGCGGCACGACGGCGTCGTAGCCGGCTGCGAGTCCTAAAAACAGGTGGGCCAGCGCCGGATCGGCGTCCGGCAAATCACAGCCGACCACCCAGACGTGCGGGTAGCGGGCCGCCGCCAGTCCGGCATGCATCCCGGCCAGCGGACCGAGGCCAGGGTAGCGGTCCTCGACCATCCGCACGCCCGGAAGCGTGGGCCGGTCAGATCCGCCGGCGACGATCGTCTCATCGACGACCGGTGCCAGCCGGCGAGCTAGGTGCTCGATCAGCGTCCCGTGGCCCGCCGGCAGGCTCGCTTTGTCGCGACCCATGCGGCGGCTGAGGCCGCCGGCAAGGATCACGAGACTGCAGCCGCCGCCCATAGGCAAGAGCCTACGCGACGGCTACTGCCCGAGAGCGCCGCTGATGTTGCAGAACACGTTCTGCACCTGGTTGCCCAGGATGATCAGCACGACGACCACGACCACCGCGATCAGGACCAGGATGAGCGCGTACTCGATCATCGATTGGCCCTGCTCGTTGTCGGTCAAACGCCGAATGAGTTCACCGAAATGCATAAACCGGATTGTGAAGGAGTGACCTTTCGTCATTTGTTACAGGACCGTGTCGAATACGCGATGCGGCGATGTCTCGCCGTTACCGCCACAGAGCGGCCGGTCGACGGCGATGTCGCAATCCAGGCTGCAACCTTTCGACGGCGCAACCCGGCCTGAAGGGGACGGGTTGTACGTCCAGCATCTTCGGAGGGAGGTATTCGGCATGTCGTTCATCGCCTCACGTCTGGGTTCCGGCGTCGTCGCTTTACTGGTGACGGCCGGGCTGACCCTGAGCTCGACACCCGTCGAGGCCGCCGCGCCAAAGGCCGCCGGCAAGACGGTCGTGCGCTGCATCGTTCGGCACCACGTGCGCCACTGCGTGCGGGTGGCCATACACACGCCCACGCGCACCACCAAAAAGATCCCGGTTGTTCACAGGCCGCAGCCGCAGCCGAAGCCGACGCCCGTGACGGCCGGCCCCACCGCGCCGGCGGGCAGCCTCGTCGCACAGGAGATCGCCCTGGTCAACGCCGACCGCAGGGTCGCCGGCCTTCCAGCGTTGGTCGAGTCCGGGGCGCTGGATCGCATCGCCACCGCGCGGGCGCAGGACATGGTGGTAAATGGCTACTTCGGACACTACCGGCCCGGGCACACCACGCTGGCCGTCCTCGAGCTGCTTCGGGCCAACGGCCTGCCTTTCACCTGGTATGGCGAGAACATCATCTGGGAGTCCGGCCAGCCGGCGGCATCGGTCGCCACTCACTTCAATACCTGGTGGATGAACTCGCCAGAGCACCGCGCCAACATCCTCAACACGCACTACGGTCACATCGGCATCGGGGTCGCCGTCAGCGGGTCGCGCGTCTACATGGTGGAGGACTTCACCAACTAGCGCGTCGGTCGCTCTCGTGGGCATGAAAAAAGACCGGCACCGGCCGGTCTTTTCTTGGCTGGCCTGGAATTACTTGGACGGAGAAACCGAGGCTGCGATCGAGGGTGCATTCGATGCCGGATTGTTGATGATGGTCGTGCTGCCGCCGCCAACGCCGAACCAGTGGCCGACCGCAAAACCGTAGAACAGAATGGCCAGGATGACGATCACGGCGATCAGGAAGATCGCCACCACCGCCGCGTTGGAGCCGCCGTCGCCGTCGCCGTGCTCGTGAACGACTGCCATGAATTAACCTCCCTGGTACCCTGATGAGTTAATTGATACCGTGGCTATCATAACAGTTGTCTACGCCGCCGTCAATTGTTGCGAGGGGCAAGCGTCCTGGCCGCTCGGTGAGGAGGCCCCGATCAGGCCTCCTGAGGCGGCATCCCTACGCGAAATTGCCGATGTGAATTGTGTGGAAGGCCTGTGAATAAGCCAGACCGTTAGCGAGCTCAGCTGTGGCGGGCGACGTCGCGCACGGTGGCCTGGGCAATCGGCCTGACGACCATCTCGTCGATGTTCACATGGGGCGGCCGGGTCACCACCCAGACGATGCAATCGGCGATGTCCGCGCCGGTGAGCGGCTGCATCCCCTTGTAGACGTTCGACGCCCGTTCCTGGTCCCCCTTGAACCGCACCAGGCTGAATTCGGTCTCCACCATGCCGGGCTCGATCTCGGTCACCCGGATGGGCTCTCCCATGAGCTCGAGCCGAAGCGTTTTCGTGATGGCGCGGACCGCGTGCTTGCTCGCCGTATACCCCACACCGCCGACGTAGATCTCGAAGCCCGCCACCGAACCCAGGTTGACGATATGCGCGCGGGGCGCCCGCCGGAGCAAGGGCAGCATCGCCTTGGTCACCCGCAGCAGGCCCAGCACGTTCGTGTCCATCATCTGCACCCAGTCTTCGTCATTGCCCTCGGCGAGCGGCTGGAGGCCGGCCGCCAACCCCGCGTTGTTGATCAGGACCTCGACCTGGTCGTATTCCGCCGCGATCGCGTCGACGAACGCGGCGATGCTGGCCTGGTCGCGCACGTCGAGTGGCAGGCCCCGGCCGCCAAGCTCGCGGGCGACCGCCATCAGCCGATCCTCGCGGCGGGCGCCGAGCACGACCGCGAAGCCGGCCTTGTGGAGGCCCCGCGCCGTCGCCTCGCCGATTCCCGAGCTGGCACCGGTCACCACGGCAACGCGCTCAGATGCTGCCATTCGCTAACGGTGCTACGCGGCGCTGAAGGTCAGCCCTTGACCGAACCAGCCAAAATGCCGCGAACGAAGTAGCGCTGCAGCGCGAAGAACACGATGAGCGGCACGATCATGGAGACGAAGGCCGCTGCGGTCAGATACTGGATGTTCTGCCCGAGGGATCCAACCAGGTTGGTCAGGGTGACGGTCAGGGGAGCCACTTCGGGCGTGCCGCCGATGTAGATCAGCGCCACCAGCAGGTCGTTCCAGACCCAGAGAAACTGGAAGATGACCAGCGACGCGATGGCGGGGACCGACAGCGGAAGGATCAGGCGGAAGAAGACGGTGACCGGCCCGGCGCCGTCGATCTCGGCCGATTCGAAGAGGTCCTGGGGCAGCACGCGGAAGAAGTTTGCCAGCAGGTAAATGGAGAACGGCAGGCCGTAGCCGGTATGGGCGATCCAGATCGCCAGGAATCCGGCGTTAAGGCCCAGCGGGAGCGTGTTGCCCGAGGTCAACCCGAAATGCACCGCCAGGGTGAGCAGCGGGATAAAGGTCAGCTGCAGCGGCACCGCGAGTAGTCCCACCAAGGCGAGGAAAATCCAATCGCGCCCCCAGAATTTCATCCAGGAGAACGCATAGGCGGCAAAGGCCGCGATGGCCGTCGGAATGATGGTGGCCGGGATCGTGATCATGAAGCTGTTGAAAAAACTGGGAGCAAGGTCGGAGGCGCCCAGCACGTGGCGATAGCTGTCGAGGGTGAATTTGAATGGCGGCGCCAGCGCCGTCCACCAGCCGCTGGTGTTGAACGCGCCGCCGGACCGGAAGGAGTTTATCAACAGCCCGAGCGTGGGCACAGTCCAGGCCAGCGTGAGGGCAATGACCGCCACCTGGAGGCCGGCGTTCGACGCACGAGCCGACAGTCGCTCGGTCCGCACCTTTGGTCGGCGCGCCGGGGCTGATGTGGTGGGAGTCGGGACCGGGGTCGTGACCACTACGCTCATCGCCGGGACTCCACAGCTCGAAACTGGCGGAGGTTGAAGATCAATACAGGGACTACGGCCAGCAATAGGATCACGGCGAGCGTGCTGGCGTTGGCGTTGTTTCCGGCGCTGTAGAGCTCCGCGTACATCCGCCTCGCCAGGATATCGGTGTTGTAGTTACCCGCCGTCATGACGTAGACGACATCAAAGGCTTTGAGCGCGAAGATCACCATGGTGGTTCCAACGACGACGATCGTCGGCATCATCAGCGGCAGGATGATCCGCCGGAAAACCGTGAGCTCGTTGGCCCCGTCCACCCGGGCCGCCTCCAGCAGCTCGCCGGGAATGCCCTTGAGCGCTGCCGAGAGGATCACCATGGCGAAGCCAGTCGCGCCCCAGACGCCGATGAAGATCAGCGCGAAGTTGTTGTAGCGCGTGTCCTGCACCCAGGTTTGTGGCTGACCGTGGAACAGATTGACGACGATGGCATTGAGGGTGCCCGTCTGGGCGACGTCAGGCGGGCGGTAGTAGTACATGAACTGCCAAATGATCGCCATCGCCACGAACGAGATCGCCAGCGGCATGAAGATCAGGGACTTGACCGGCTTTTCGTACGGGACTCGATCGGCCAGCACCGCCAGGAGCAAGCCGAAGATGAGCACAAGCCCCGGGTAGAGAAGCAGCCACAGAAGGTTGTTCCGTAGGACGATCAGGATGCCACCGTCGGTCAGGAGCCTGGTGAAGTTTCCCAGACCAACAAACGTGCTCCCATGGCGGTCGAAGAGACTTCGAAAAATCGTGCCGAACATCGGGTAGACGAGGATCACGCCGACGATCACGATCGCCGGCCCAACCCAGACCCATGGCCGGACCGACACCTGGCTCCGCTTGGGTAGGCGCCGGACCAGGATGTCAGCGCCCACGATGTAGGCCGCCAGAACGAGCGGCACGCCGATGACCACCAGCATCAGCGCCGGCAGGTTGACGGTCAGCAGCGTTTGCCAGTCCACCTGCAGCGTTGGGAGCCCGGTCAACGGCGTGCTCACGTCCATTGCCGCTACGTCGTCAGTCGAGTCGTTGTCGTGTTAGGGCGACGCATAGGCGGTCACTTGCTTCTTGTCGAGGTCCGCCAGGATGGAATCGAGCTGCGACTGGTTCTGGGCGAACTTGAGGGCCGCCGACCAGTAGGCCGACTGCATGTCGCTCGGCATCAGGTCACCGGCATCGTAGCGTCCGATCTTGGTATCGACCACCACCTGGGCCAGGGACTTGGAGATCGGATCGGGGTAGTCGCTCAGGCTGACCTGCTTGTTGATCGCGATCTTGCCGCCGCCGCGCTTGACCCAGATGTCCTGCGCCTGCGCCGTGGCCAGGTATTTGAGCATCGCGCGGGCCTGGGGAGTGTCCTTGGTCATGACGAAGGCATCACCGGCGAGGACGTGCGCCCCCGCGTTGCTGCTGTTCACATCGGGCAGTGGAAAGACGGCGTAGTCGGTGCCAGCCACAGGCTTGGGCGTGTAGCCGTCGAAGAAGGAGGTGATGAACGAGCCCTGGTTGAACATGTAGCACTTCGGCGGGCTGCTGAAGAGCCCCTGGCCGCCGTCACCAAAAGTCGTCGCGATCATGTACTGCGAGCCGCCGTAGACATTGCTGTCACCGGGGCCGAGGATGCTGCCCCATGTCGTCCAGGCCTGCTTGATTTCGCTTGAGGTCCATTTCTGCTTGCCCTGCCACCACTTGTCGTACACGGTTGGTCCCGACTGGCTCAAGACGATTTCCTTCACCCAGTCGGTTCCCGGCCAGCCGGAGGCGGCCTGGTTCTCCATGGCGACGCACCACGGCTTGCCGCCATCGGACTTTATCCTGGTCTGGAGCGCCATCAGATCGTCCCAGGTCTTGGGCACCTGGTACCCCTTGGCCTGGAAGGCCTTGGGGTCGTACCAGACAAGGCCTTTGAGCGCCGCCCACGCATACAGCGTGACCAGCTTGCCGTCGACCTTCCCGAGATTGATCCAGTCGGCCCCGTAGTTGGCGTTGAGCTGGCTCATGTCGAGCTTGTCGTCGAGCGCGACGACTTTACCCGCCCTTGCCAGCTGGATGAGCGTCCCGATGCCGGGCGCCGCGGTGATGTCGGGCGGGTTTCCGGCCGCGATCTTGGTCTGGAGGATGGGACCGAGATCTCGGGTTGCCTCGAACGAGATCTTGACGCCCGTCTGGTCGGTGAACGGTTTCATGACCGCGTCGAACGAGTCCTTCTCGGCCCCGCTCCAGGTTCCGAGGACGTGGACCGTTCCGCCGATCTGCCCGGATGACGTCGTGCTGCTACCGCATGCGGTGACGCCGAGAACCACAATGGCCATCGCGGCCAGAAGTCGGGTTAACCTTCCCATTGATTCCTTCCTCCCAATGACCGGGACACCGGCCCGGCGCGGTCGCCATCCCGTGGGGTCGCCCATGACCCTGTGAGCGAGTCTATGACCGGCCTTGCGCTTTGTCAATCGGGTTCCGCTCGACCCGTCGAAGGATTAGGAAGTATTAGCGCCGTTTCGCGGTTTTGGTGATGGGGAGGACGATGGCGGCGTCAGTTTTCGCCCGGCGGTTGAAGGCGAGGAGACCATTGCGCTCCTGCTCGATATCTGTGAGCTGCGTGTAGCAGAACCCTTCCACGGACCCTCAGCCATCAGCGCGACGACCAACTCCCGGTATCGGGCCAAGCCCCGCGTAGGAGCTGACGCAGGCCGGTCCCGTCCGCATTGATGACATAAATCGATTGGTCGTAGTCTGGGTTGTTTGGGTTCCCGTCTTGATCGTTCACGAACACGATAGTCCCTGAAGTCTTCGTGGAAGCTTCCGCCTTGCCGACCGGCGGTGAGCCCTTGGAGCCTGCCGGCGATCCACCGCAGGCGGCTAGCACAATACTGAATGCCGTCGCCAACGCGGCAACCCGGAGCACGGTTTATCTTTCCCTTCCGCTTTCTGCGACCATCACAACCGGTAACGCCGCAAAACGCATCGGAGTAACGATGCTACCACCCGGTGAACGAGACGCACGAGAAGCGCGGGTTTGAAGGCGATGGCCGGGTCAATTGGTCAGGGTTGGCAACTCTCTTTGTCGACCTGAGCCAAGCAATCCCTGATGCGCTGGGTCGCCTATTAGCTCCCCGATCCTTCGGCCCGTGCCGAGGGTGATTCTAGTTAGCAGTCAACAGGTTGAGGCTAAACCCGGCCGCAACTACCAAGCGGCTAATACATCTATGCGGCGATCTTACCCAGCCTGTCGCTACCCCGCCCACACGTTCGGGCGCGCCGGTCCCGCTGCACGCCGCCCTCCAGGTCGAGGACGAAGTCCCCGCGGCGGGCATAAGCATTGCGAAGTTCCTCCGAATTGCGATGAACAGCCAGTTCCGGAACCTGCTCCAGCGCCTCGGCCTCCAGGGCCCGGCGCCAGGGATGCGTGTCCGGCGCACCCGTTGTGCCGAGGAACTTCCGGTTCCCGCCCAGCCACGACTTAAGGGCGAGTGCCGCTGTCACCGTCCAAGTGATGGGCGCCTCGGGCTGGTTAGTGCCGGCGATCACCTCCGGTTCGGCGGTGCGAAGGTCGCGAGCCCGGAAGTCGTACATGACTCGCTGGTCGGGGCTGACGTAGAGGAACTCGACGTGAGCGCCGGCGACGTTGACCGCGTTGAGGAGCCGGATGCCCAGCTGGCGGGCCAGCCCTGGCAGTCCCTGCCGCGCAAGGCCCCTGGCAATGTCGAAGGTCTCCTTCATCCAGACGGTCCACTCGCCGTGGTAGTCCTGAAAGTCCACCAGGCCGCCTTCGCTCGCGCTGCGGCAGCGGATGCCGACCTCGGTCATGAAGTCAGGGCTGCAGATCCGGCGCACCAGCCCGGCCACATACAGATCGGCAGCGGGAAGCCCATCGAATAGTGCGGTGTCCAGCAGCAGGGCGCCGTTGGACGCGATGCTCTCAATCCATCTGGCCCCGCCACCGCCGTCTCGATCGAGGCCCATCGCGAAATAGCTTTCAGCCGGCATCCAGAGATTGCCGATGACGCACTCGCGGAGCCATTGCGCTCGGTCACGCCACTCAGCCGCGCGAGTTTCGAAAAGGCGCGCGGCGCCGAGTAGCGCATCGTAGGCGTAGCCCTGAACCTCGACGGCGGCGATCGCGGCGTCCGAGTTTGCCAGGGTTCCGTCGCGGTGGACGTACGAGGTGTTCGAATCCTTCCAAACCTGGAAAGGGATGCCGTGGGGGTTTCGGCGCTGGAACTCGACCAGCCCGAGCGGGGAGGCGTCCATTTTCCCGGTGATCCAGTTCACCGCCGCGAGGACGCTCTCGCGGACCGTGACCTGGCCGCCGTCGCGGCGAGTGACACGATCCGCCAGGATCGACTCGCCGTGGGTCGCGCAGTAGCGGGCCACCAGGCGGACAAAGAGTGGCGTCGCATCAACGCTGCCGTAGTAGGTCAGGGTCGTCTCATCGCCACCCCACCGCTCGGCCTGCTCCCTCAGCAGCCGCTCGGAGGCCGGCGAGATCCGCCGGCCGTCGACGTACAGAGTCCGGTGCTCGTGGTGGATTTTGCCGCGCTCCTCTTCGTTGCTGTGGGGACCGACGGGGGCGTCCACCGTACCCTGCAGCCGAGCCAGCGTCAGGATGATGTCGCGCGCCACGTGGGGGCGCAGGTGGAGCAGCGTCTCGCCGGCCGTCACCGAGTCGCGGCCGAAGATTGCGTTGCTGAACAGCCGGTCGCCGCTCCCGTAGAGCCCGTTGCCGTCACTGCGTAAGCGTGCGAGGTCGGCGAGGGCGCTCACCGCGGTACAACGCGACGCAGCGGTCGGTCTGGCAGATGGCTGGGTCGATTGGTCAGGGTTAGCAACTCTGCTGGCGAAGGTCGAGAACGCGTTCGCGGCGAGACTGAACCGTAGCTTGTCTCTGTCCGCGCCCTCAGGGACGCTCCATCTCCGAGCGCATGAATGCAAGGAAGCTTTCATGACGCCAAGCCCCCGCGAGCCAGTTGGCAAAGAACCAGGTCTCCCATTCCGCGGCTTGTGAGGGAATCAGCAAGCACACGCCGCCGTCATAGGCGGTGCTGATCTGAAGGGCGGTCGAGAGCCCGGATGATTCCTCGGTTCGCTCGTATGCCGCGACCCATTCCGGCTCGGCCTCTACAAATTTGACGATTTCACCGGCAGCAAGCAGGCGCTCAACGGCATGTGACAGCCGTCCCCAACCATTGGAGGTCTGCAGGAAAGCGCGATATGAAGGGGGCAGGGTAACGCCAAGCCGCGCCTCCACGTCCGCTAACTCTGCCGGGCTTGCGCCTCGGGCACCTAGCCAGCCTGTTTCCAGAGCCTCATCCGGCAGTTCCACGGCCATTTCCCGATCGCCTATAACCCTAGCGGCCAGTTTGCTGAGAAGTTCCACCCACTCGGGGTCACCGGAATGGGCCTGCCGCGGCTTGCTTACCGGCATTGGCAACGCCTCCAAGCGCCGCAGTGCCACTCGGGCTTCGGTTCGGACCTCTTGGTCAGGGTCGACAGCGAGGCCCTCCAGTGCGGCGATATCCTCGTGGCGCGCCAGTGACAAGAGGCCGATGAGATGTGCGGCGTGCGCTCGAACGTGTGAGCTGGAGTCGCTGACACTGTCTAGAACCTCATCGAATTCACCAAGCTGTCCCAAGACCGTGAATGCAGCCGAGCGAACGTCTGGTCGAGAGTCTTTTGTAGCTTGACGTGCGGCCTCGATGACGCGCCGGTCTCGGCCAAACGTGTTGCCGAGGTTGATGAGCGGAGAGCCTCCCGGATCTCGCTCCAACTCCTGAAGATCCGCCCGCAGCCGTTCCTCGAAGTACGGGGGAAGCCCGAGCTGCGCCAGCCGTTCGAGCTCGGCGATAGCGACCTTGCGGAGAGCAGGCGGGTGGAACCGACGGGTCAGTTGATTGATGGCCCCGGGTGAACGTCCTACGGCACGAACCGCGGCCGCTCGGACGGTCAGATCGTCGGTTTCGTCTCTAATGACTTTCCAGACGGCAGGGTGAAGATCGGGGCCGAGACCATCAAAGGCCGCCACGCGCTCCTGGACGCTGCGGCGATGGTTTGTCAGTAAATCGGCGAACTCGTCCACCACCTGCAGCGACAGTACGATGCGGCGACCGAATTGGTCAATCTCGCGTCGCTGCCGCATGAAGGCGATGGCTGGGTCAATTGGTCAGGTTTGGCAACTCTGCTCGACCAGCTGGGCGGCGATTTGCTTCCTGGCTGCCTCGGCTCCTTATCCCTGAGCCGAAGCAGGCCTCCTCTTTAGCGGGCAGCATCACTAACGTACCTACAATCCCTGTATGAACTTTATGCCGAACGTCGGAACCGTTGTACGGCTCATCGATGGACGTATTGCGGCGGTCAGCCAATTCACCGCCATCGGTGACGATGACCGTGTGGTGTTCGAAGATGGCCATGACGAACGCACCAGTGCCACGTATATCGCCGAAATGCTCACCGACGAAGAGGAGGATCATCCAGACCCCATTTAAGGCGCTTCGATCCTACCTCGCCAAAACAGAGTCCTGAACTGAGGTGATCGCGCCCCGACACCAAGAAGAGATGCTTGCCTGTTTCCACTCACCGAGGAGGCTGACAGGCCGGCCGTGAAGGCGATGGTCGACATCAGCTTTAACGTGAAGGCCGGCCCTTGTCGAGATCGACATACGCATCTGGTGAAACACCGGGCATCAGTTCGCGCTTGATTTCGACATAAACGGGTCCGTAGCGGGTTGAGAAGCGCCAGAGATCGAACTGATCTAGTTCCTCGCTCCCGTAGCGACGCATTAGGCGGACAAATTCGTCGAATTCGCCCTGCTCCATCGGCCGTACCTCCTCTCAGTCCTCTCGAAGCCCAGCTCCGAAGATAGATCAAAGCAGCTGCCTAGCGCATGGCTCCGGTGAGTGGGCAGACCAGTGGGCACGTAGATCCCGCAACTGTACCCACTCTGTCGAGATCGGAGAACCCCGATGTAACCGAACGGTCCGAAAGACAGGCCTTTAAGGATTAGAGAGCGATGAAAAACGGACTCACTCCTTAGTGAGTGAAACCGGATGCATGAAAACGAGATGAAAAAGCGGCTCTTTAGAGATAGGACGCCGAAAAGAGGCGACGCGCCGGCTGTTCAGGGAATGGATGTCCGAAAACCAGCGCCAATCCAGGTCCTTTAAAAGATGAGCTTCCAAAAAACGACGCCGGACTCACTCTTCAGAGAGTAAGAGGACAACGAACGCAACGATTCTCGAGTTGAGCGAATGACGATCGACGACCAAGACGCAGACGGCTTGATGCCTGCGCGTCACCCGGGCGAAGGCGACCTCGCCAACGACCATTGGGACCCCGGCCCGTACCTGAGCGCCGTACGCGAGGACCTCGCTACCGCTTTCGCTCCTGCCCCTTCGCTTCCACCTGCGGTTCAGGGAACGAACCCCATCGCGAAGCCTCTGCGAATTCGGGAAACGCTCGCTCCCACCCCGGGACGGACACCCATACATGGTCGTCCCTCTATTCTTCGCGATCTCCGCAAACACGCCAGTTCACTCCTCACCCAGGAAACCACCTCCCGGCTTTTACGCTCGCTCACCCAACGTGACCTGTCTATCCTCCAGGCTCTCCACGACTACCGCTACCTCAGCACCCTGCAGATCCAGCAGCTCTTCTTTCACGGCATCCGCTCCGCGCAAATGCGGTTGCAGTTCCTCTCCCATCACGGCCTCATTTATCGATGGCACATGATCGATCCCCCCGGCCTTACCCGCCGGCCTTCACTGCTGCTTCTGACACCCCGCGGGGGGCGCTTATTGGCCGAATTTCGGGGCCACTCGCCCTGGTCCTACATCCGCCGCGCCGAGGATGCCCGGGACCACTGCTGGCACGTCACCCACGATCTCGAGGCCAATGGGTTCTTCGTGGATCTTGCCCTGGCCAGCCGATTGCACGTGGACCAGGGATTGTGGCTGTGGATCGGCGAGGAGAGCTGCCGCATCAGCCGGCGCGTCTGGGCGAAGCAACATCGACGACCGATCGCCACGCCCGACGGCGAAGGCTTTTACGTCGCGCGTGGTCGTGTCGTGGCTTTCGACCTGGAATGGGATCGTGGAACAGAGTCCGTGAGCCGCCTACGGTCGAAGCTTCGGACCTACGTTGGCTTCTACAACGACACAAAAGGGGCCGACCGCGAGCATGTGCTATTTGTTCTGCATCGCAGCAGCCGCGAGGAGCTGCTCCACCACGTGGCTCGCGAGCTCGTTGCCGCCGGGCCTGATTGCTGCCGGTTCTGGACCACCACGGTCGAGCGCATCGACCATGTCGGCCCGTTGGGCCCGCTCTGGGCAGCGGTCGGAGAATCCGACTCGGGCAAGGATGACGACGAGGAACTTGATGAGCCGAAGCCGGTCGACCTTAAATGCCTTCGTCGCAGACGCCTCACAGACCTGGCGGCACGAGAGACCTCACAGCGGACGATGGCCGACTGCATCGGTCGAGGCAGCTGGTGGGAGCGCAGGCCTGGAGGCGGGGAGGTGGCCTGACCCAAAAACGCGCGGGGAAAGGGCCAGAGTCAAGCCCCCCTCAGCACGACGTCGAGCAATCGGCCGAAGGGTGGGGCGATGCACCGACGACGCGTGTTGTTTGGGAGGCGGTCTATGGCCATCCGCTCTCCGACGAGGACCTGACGGAGGTTGAAGGCAATCTGTTTCGCTTTATCGACTTGCTCGCGAGCATCAGTGGCTCTATACTCGGGGCCCGCGAGTTGTCCACGACCGACGGAGACGAAGCCGCGTGAAGGCGAAGCAGATCGAGCGAGACATCGAAACGACGCGCACCAAGGGCGTAATCATTCCGGCCTTTGCCTACGCGCGAGTCTCGTCCAAAGAGCAAGAGCGCGAAGGCTACTCGATCCCGGTCCAGTTGAAGCGAGTTCGCGAGTACGCGGAGCGCCACGGCTTTACCATCGTCGCCGAGTACGTTGACGTCGAGACCGCCAAGGAGCCCGGACGCCGGGAGTTCTCGCGGATGGTCGAAGCCGCGCGCCACGACGCGACCATAGGCGCCATCATCTGCGAGAAGGTCGATCGCCTCTGCCGCAACCTTCGGGATTATTTGACCATCGACGAGCTACCGGCGAAGACCCTGTTCTGGCAACAGGACTTTCCGGACAATGCGGCAGGCAAGCTCTCCTTCGGAATGATGGTGCTACTGGCCAAGCATTACATCGACAACCTCTCGGACGAAGTCAAGAAGGGCATGGCCGAAAAGGTCCAGGAAGGCGGCTTTCCGCACCAGGCGCCCCTCGGCTACCGCAACGTCCGCGAAGGCGATCGCCAAGTGATCGTCCCGGATCCGGTCAAAGGGCCGATGGTCCGTCGCGCCTATGAGCTATATGCGACCCGCGCCTACTCGCTCAAGACGCTACGGAAGAAGCTGCGGGATGAGGGCCTCGCCACCACCAAACAAGCAAAGCTCATCAGCCTCAGCCAGCTGCAATGGCTGCTCAAGAATCCCTTCTACTACGGCGACTTTCGTTGGAAAGGACGAACCTGGGCCGGGAGCCATCCGCCGTTGGTCTTGCGCGAGCTATGGGACGCGGTCCAGGCGGCCTTCAGCGCCCACGAGAAGCCCGTCTACCAGAAACATGACTTCGCATACAAGGGCCTGCTGACGTGCGGCTCCTGCGGCCATCACCTCACCGCGGAGCTGAAGAAGAAGCGCTATGTCTACTACCACTGTGCCGGCGAGGAAGCCTGCCGCAAGACCTACATCCGCGAGGAGCAGCTCGACGAGCAAGTCCGTGCCCTGCTGGCCAGCATCGCCATCCCGGAGGACGTCAAGGCGTGGCTGCTGCGGGGCATCGCCAAGAGCCGCGAGGAGCAGCGCGCCTACCACCAGACGGTCGTCGAAGAAATCCGGACCGAAATCAAAGAGCAAGAGCTTCTGATGGATCGCCTCTACGACGATCGCCTTCATCGGCTGATCTCAGAGGACTTCTTCCGTCAGCGGTTCGACGTGCTTGAGGAGAAGCGCTGCGAGCTAACCCGCGACCTGGCCCGCCATCAGCACGCTGAAGGCGCCTACATGGAGGTCGGCAGCAAGCTCATCGAACTGATCGCGCAGGCTCCCCAAATATTCGAGCGGGCCGATCCGGAGCAACGGCGAGAGCTCGTGGGTCTGCTGACATCGAACCGCGTCCTCAAGGGCAGAACGCTGGAATTTGAATTGCGAAAGCCCTTCGATGCCCTCGTCACAGCGGCAAATAGCGAAAATGGCTGGGGCGCTAGGATTCGAACCTAGGTTTACCTGATCCAGAGTCAGGCGCCTTACCACTTGGCCACGCCCCAGCGGTCGGCTTAGGCTGGGACAGTCTAGCAGAGGGTCGTTCAGAATTCAGCTATGCCCAAGACCCATTCCGGCGACGGCGTTCTGGCACTCGACCTCGGCACGTCCTCCGTCCGTGCGGTCGTCTACGACGCCCGCGGTTCGATGGTCGACGCGACGATGTCGGACCTGCCGTACAAGGTCCGGACGACCGACGCGGGCGAGGTTTCTTCTGACCCGGTCACGCTGGTCAAGCTCATCGCCCAGAGCATCGACGGCGCGCTGAAGGCGGCGTGCAAAGACAAGGTCGCCATCCTCGCCGTTGGTGTCTCCTGTTACTGGCACAGCTTGATGGGTGTCGATCGCGCAGGTCGACCGACCACCGAGCTCCTCACCTGGGCCGATACGCGCAGCGCGCAAGAAACCCGGGGCATGCGCACCCACTTCGATGAGCGCGCCTACCACGCACGGACCGGGTGCTTCTTTCACGCCAGCTACTGGCCCGCCAAGCTCCGCTGGCTACGCGCCACCCGCCGCGCCGCGGTCGGTCGCACCGCACGCTGGATGTCGCTGGGCGAATACCTCTACCAGGAATTCCACGGCGACGTCCGCGTCAGCCACTCGATCGCGTCGGGCACCGGACTACTCGACGTAAACCGCTGCCAGTGGGACGAGAACGCGCTGCGACTGGCCGGGATCACGAAGGACCATCTCTCCCCGCTGAGCGACTGGGATCAGCCGGCTTGCTCGTTGCGAACGAGCTTGACCAAACGCTGGCCCGAGCTGCGTGACGTGCCCTGGTATCTACCGCTTGGCGACGGTGGGCTGGCGAACATCGGCGCGGGCTGCGTCAGTCCTCGCTGGGCGTGCGCCACGATTGGGACCTCGAGCGCCCTGCGCGTGCTGCTCGATCGCAGGCGCGTCAGCGTCCCCTGGGGCGTTTTCGTCTACCGGGTCGACCGCCACCGCTACGTGCTCGGCGGCGCGCTGAGCGAGGGTGGCAACGTGGTCCGCTGGTTCACCGAGACCCTCGGCCTCAAGCCCAAGAAAAAATTCGAGCGCGCGGCCGGCGCGCTCGCGCCCGACAGCCATGGGCTGACCGTCCTTCCCTTCTGGGCTGGTGAACGGAGCCCGAACTGGCGCGGCGATGCGCGAGCGGTGATCGCCGGGCTCTCGCTCGGCACCCAGCCAACGCAGATGTTGCGCGCGGCGATGGAGGCGATCACCTACCAATTGGTCGCGGTCGCCGCGGCGATGCGAAGGGTCGTGCCTCGTCCGGAATCGGTGATTGCCACCGGCGGGCAGTTGATCCATTCGCCGGCGTGGAGCCAAATGCTCGCCGACACGTTGAATCTCCTGGTAACGACCTCGCCAGAGCCGGAAGCCTCGAGCCGCGGGGCCGCCCTGCTCGTCCTCCACGCCCTGGGCAAACTACCGAAATTGTGGTCGACCCGGCCGGGACGCGGCCGCAGCTTCCGGCCGCGCGCCAGCGTGCATGCGCGCTACGAGAGCGCGCGACGCCGCCAGCAACGTCTCTACGATCTGCTGTTTCCTCCACTCGACCATGCCCCCACCCCGCCCTCCCCCAGACGGGGAGGGAAATTAGGGCCTATTGCCGCGGCGGGATCAGGTTCCAGAACGAAGGATCTTCGAAGCCCAGCCGCCAAACACTGATCCCTTTCAACCCGTACTCGTACATCAGCGCCAGCTTGAGCCGCAACGTGTCCGGGCTCTGGATCCACAGCTCATGGTGCACACCCCAGGCGCTGTAGCCGAAATGCATCTCCTCCTCGGTCGGATCGAATGCCGGCGTCGCCCCGTGCGCCTGGGCGAGGATCATCGCGTCGGCGTAGGAGCTCGAGGTCAATCGCCCGACGCCCGTCCAATCGTGGTAGTAAGTCGGTAGCCCGAGCGTCGCCTTCTCGGGCGGGACGCCCTGCAAGGAAAACTCGAGCGCCTGACGAATCCAGGGCGTGCCGGAGACCGCCCCCGGCGGCGTCACCCCGTTGTGCTCGTCGTAGGTCATGAAGGACAGGAAGTCGGCGACCTTTGCGAGCGCGGCGAAATCGTAGGCGCCGGACCACTGGCGGAAATAATCGAGGAGCGCCCCGCCCGCGCCATCGTCGCCCGGCAGCCGCGGAATGACCGCGACCGATAGGTTGAGCCCGGCGGGACGAAAGGCGTCAGCGCAATCCTGCGCGAGCGCGGTCAAGAGACCGCGGTCGGTCCAGGGAATCTGCTCGAAGTCCAGCTGGAACCCGGCGTAGCCGTAGGTCTTCGCCTCGTTGACCAGATTGCGGGCCAATGCGGCGCGCCGGGTCGGATCCGCCAGGATCGCATGGCCGACGTCGGGATCAACATCCTTGTTGACCACCAGCGGAATGATCGCGACGCCGGCGGCGTGCGCAGCATCAATAATGTCGCGTCGCGCGTAACCCGTGATGCTCCCGTCGGCATTCGCGTCGTACCAGCCGGGGCTCAGCACGTCGATCTGATGCACGTGGGCGAAGAAGGCAGCGCGGCCGTCATCGGTGTTCACGTAGTACATCTGGACCATCCGGCCGGGCAGCACGCGCGTCAAGGTCGATGGGACGGAGAGTTCGCTGCTCTCGTCCTTGCGGCTCCAGGTCCCGTCAGCCGCCTGGATACCAGCGTCAACCGAAAGGACGGCGTGGTCACCCAACCCGAAGCCAGGGGAGACGAGGTCGACGGTCTGCGCATCGCGCCAGGTGATCGTGGGATGTCCCGTCATCCGCACGTGGCTCTGCGCCTGGGTGCGGTCGGCCACCGCCCGCGAGAATCGGACGGTCGCCGCGATACTGGCGAGCGCGCCGGCCTTCAGGTGATAGAGGTGCATCGACAACTGGGCAGCCAATGGTGGGACGACCTGGAACCCCGCTCGCACATGCATCGCCCCTGCCGTCAGCTGGACCGTGTGCCGGCTGCCCAGGGCAAGCGGACCGGGAAGCGCGACGCGCAGCTCGGTCGCCGTCGGCGCGGCGGCGAATAGGACCGGCCGGCCGTCCATGAAGAGCTGCCAGTCACCCGGCCGAAGCGGGTGGCTCACCCTGACGACGAGGCGAGGCCGCGGCGATACCTCGGGCAGCGGCATCGACAGGATGGACGCCCCATCGAGCTCCATGGCATCCACGTTGACGACCGGCACCGGGTTCAGTTCGGTGGCGACCAGGCCCCCGAGAAGCAGCATCCCGGTGGTGATGGCGCCCGCGCCCAGGTAGACGGGAAGGCGCATGCCGGTGGCGAGTATCGTCCCGCGTCAGCGCCCCCCGCAAACGATCGTCATGGCAGCAACTGAGGCTCAGCCATTAGTGCTTTAGACTGTCCTGGCGGTATCAGCTTTGCTCGTTTGTTTCCCGGGAATCGCGGGTAGGAAAATGCCGTGGACATGCTCGATATCCTTCGCCGGCAAGCGGGCCGGTTTCAGTGCCCCAAGTGCGGGGAGAGCCTGGCCGACTGCCAGCTCGAGATGGTGACGCATCAGGACGACCAGTCCCTGGTGAAGGTCACCTGCGCGCACTGCCAGGACGTCCGGGTGATCGCGGTGGCGATCGCGGCCGAGACGGCGGCCGCGCCGGTGATCGAGGTTCGCGACGAGCCGGTCGATGAGCTCGGAGCGCCGATCACCACGGATGACGTGCTCGACGCCCGGCTGGCGCTCGCCCGCTACGAGGGCGACCTCGCCAGCCTGCTTCGCTGACGGCGCTGTCACCAGGCGGTAACAATCCGCGCTGGTAAGGCAAAGCCGACACCGCAACCACTGGACTTGACCCAGCCTCGACCTTAAGATTGGCCCCGTGAAGCGGGGGTGGCGCCGCGCGCTGGGGGCAAGCTTGCTGGCATTTGCGACATGGTCGGCCGCCGGGCTCTCGGCCGCGGCCGCGCCGTCCGTCCCCACCTTCAGCCAACGCTCACACCAGTGGTCGCGCGACGCGCTCGGCAGCGACCCAGTGGACACGATCGGCTCATCGGGTTGCGCTCTGACCGCGGTGACGATGGTGACCGCGGCCTATGGCTACTCGACAAACCCGCAGCAGCTGAACCGCTGGCTCACCGCCCACGGCGGCTACATCGAGAATGACCTGCTGCTCTGGCGGCAGGCCGGCGCCGCCACCCAGGGCTCGGTGCGGTGGCAGTGGCTCCATGTCCCGGGGATGGTTTCGCAGTTGCGGACCGACGACCAGGACATCGAGGACCTTCCGCCGCAGTCACTGGTTGAAGCCCAGCTCGACACGGGCCGGCTGGTCGTGGCGGAGGTGCGACTGAACGGTGGCATGCACTTCGTCGTGATCACCGGTCACAGCGGCCACACCCTCTACATCAATGACCCGTGGTTCGGCGACCGCACCACGCTGCAGGCGCGCTACGGCGCGTACCGACAGGCGGTCCACTCGGCGCAGATCTACTACCGCAGCTGACGAGGCGCTGAATCAGGCGGCGGCGGCCAGTTCGTCGTCGTAACCGGCCGGACCCCACTGCCGAGTCCGCTGCGAGAGGGCGGCGACCATGTTCTGGAACGTGTCTTCGCGGAACAGCGCCCGATCCAGCTTGAGCACCTGGCTGTCGGCGGCGATCTCCAGGTGAGCGCCCTTGCGGGTGATGACCTGGTTCATCCCCTGCACGCGATCCCACGGGACCAGGCGAGGTCGGCGATTGAGCCAGGCGTGGCCGACCGGACGAAGTGCGATCCCCTCGCGAGTCACGATCACCTCGGTCCACTCGATGAAGAAGCTGTGGAACAGCAGGCCGAGGCTGAAGGCGAACCCGCAGCCCATCGCGATGGCGAGGGCCGCGAACGAGCCACTATGGGTTTCCGAGATCTCGACAACGGCCAGGACAAAGCCCAGGGCACAGGCCGCAATCGGGACGCCGGGCCAGAGAAGGACGAGTCGATTCAGCGGGCTGTCTGGCCGGAAGCTCATGCGTGCTCATACCGTATCGGCGCCGATCGAAGACAACATTTCGGCCATCGATTCGCCGCAAAGATGTTGCTCTACCGTAACGGATAGGGCCCCTCGGGGCCCCGCGCTTTCGCGCGTATCAGCGCCGGCGCCGCATGCCGCTTGTGCGAGCACACGAGCGCACGTTCTTAAGCGCGAGTGCGCCGAGCGGCTGGACGGCGCCACGGCGCGGTTAGACGTCCAGTTCTTTGACGTCGAGGTCGCGGAGCTCGGGCGGCGCAGAGAGCCCGTTATCGACCAGGATGCGAAGCAACCGCAGCACATAGCGGGCGCCGTTCAGATTGACACCGTGCTGGCGGGTGAGCGTCTGGATGGCTTGCAGCTTGCGGATATCCCGCTGCGAGAATCGCCGCCGGTTGGTGGAGGTCCGCTTGGGAACTACCAGGCCGAGGTGCTCGTACATCATCAGCGTGCGGGGGTGCGTCTGCAGAATCTCCGAGGCGACGCTGATCGTATAGATGGGTTTATCAAGAGAGAGGCTTGTATCGCTCGGCGCGCGGCGCGTTACTCCTTTAGCCAATCCTCAATGCCCTCTGAGAGGCTGGTCGGCGTGGTGCGCGCCTTGATGAGGTACTCGTGTGCCCCAAGCCGCAACCCTCGGGCGACCAGGTCTTCTTCATCGTAGTTCGAGAGGATGATAACCGGAATCTCGCGCGTCTTCTCCTGCGCCCGCAATTTCCTCAACACCTCGAGCCCATCCATCTTCGGCAGGCGAATGTCGAGAAAGATGATGTCCGGCTTCAGATCGCCGGCTTTCTTGAGGCCCTCCTCGCCGTCCAGGGCGGTGTTGACGCGGTAGCCGTCGAGTTCCAGCTTGAGCCGGTACATCTCGAGGACGGACGGATCGTCTTCCACGAGGAGAACGTCGACCAGGTCCTCGTCGACCTGAGTCGCCTGGCTGGCCGGGCTCGCGCCAGCGCTGCGGCGCGTCTTACTTTCCATAACACTCCCCTTGGCGCGAAGCAGTATAGACGAAGTTGGTGCATCGAATCGCGACCTTTACGGGAAGCAATACGTCGGACTCCTCGCGAGGCATACGGCCGGGGCTGACCGGCCCCAGAAAAGTTAAGGCCCTCCGAAGGGAGGGCCCGAAGAGGGGGGCAAGAGAACTATTTCGGATTATAGAAACGACGACGCGGCTTGTCAACACCGCGACAGTCAGAAAATATCCTCGGCGGACTGTCGATAACATGGCACTGCGTCGCATCTCGAGGCGCACGAACGTCAGGCGGCTCAGCGGGGTAGCCAACGACAGGTCGGGGCAATCAGACGCGACCCGGCTTCAGACGTCCAGCTGCGAAACGTCGATATCGCGCAGTTCGACGGGCGCCGGAAGCTGATGCTCTTGCAGCAGCTTGAGCAGCTTCATGATGTAGCGCACACCGGCCAGGTTTACAGAATGGTGCCGGGTGAGCTTCTGGATCGTCTGCAGCTTCATGACGTCGCGCTGAGAGAAGCGCCGGCGGTTGGTCGAGGTCCGCTTGGGGACGACCATGCCGAGGTGCTCGTACATCATCAGCGTCCGCGGATGCGTCTCGAGGATCTCCGACGCCACGCTGATGGTGTAGATCGGCTTGTCGAGGCCGACCCGCTCGCTCGGCGAGGACGGGGCCGGGCCAGCGGCGGCTGCGGTGGTCACGAGGCTCCAAAAGGCGCCCGCAGGTCGGACGCGATCTTGCCGAAGTATATGCGCCGGCCCGTCGGATCAGTGTAACGAGACATGTTCACTCTATACCCTTTCGGGGGCATCTCTCCCAAGTCGCCACTTATCAACTGATATGACAGCATCGTTATCATTGAAGGGCTGGTACTACCGCCAGGGAAGTTGGCGGCGCGCCTGGCGGCACACCTCCAACCAGCGCGTAACCCTGAACCAATGGTGTCCGTTTGGAAGCGTACCGGG